>JALCPO010000054.1 GCA_022650455.1 Oscillospiraceae bacterium | reverse complement strand
CGCTCCCCGTGTGGGGAGCGACCCGGGGACTATATCGGCACAAACAATCCAAAATACATTTCAATCCACGCTCCCCGTGTGGGGAGCGACGCGTGGGTACATGATCCGGCCGGAATCCGCCGAATTTCAATCCACGCTCCCCGTGTGGGGAGCGACACCGCGGCTATTTTATATCTGCGTTTCATAGGCAAATTTCAATCCACGCTCCCCACACGGGGAGCGACACGTCGTGCCGGAGGTGAATGACGTCGGAATAGGGATTTCAATCCACGCTCCCCACACGGGGAGCGACAGCGAAAATGTACAAATCCCGATGATAAAGGTCTGCATATTTTCACATAAGTCTAAAATATCCCTCCATATTAATCGGTCCTTGTTGCCAAATTTGCATCTATGAATAATGATTTGTCTTTTAACGGTGCGAAAGGTACCGTTAAGCCATGATTGTTACAGGTTCGCACTAGCATACACTACAAGATCAGAGTACCTTCCGGGTCATAGCCTGCCTTTGTGCCAAAATGTTCAATCTTTGTTTTGTAGTTTTTGCCGAGGTAGTAAAAGCGCAGGCTGTCTTTTTTCATGTCAATAATTTTACAGAGCGATGCCTGCAAGGTTTTGCACTGTGCGGAGTCAAGCAGACATTCAAAAACGGAACACTGCACCCTTTGCCCATGCTTCACGCATTCCCTGGCCACACGCCGGAGACGCTTTCTGCCGGCGGCATCTTCGGTATTAACGTCATAAGTAATCAGTACCAGCATGGCGGCTTTCCCTCATTTCCACAAAAACGGCGGATAATCGTCAAGATCACCGCGCAGATATCGTGCAAGCAGGAGAGACTGGACATACGGCACAAGGCCCCATTGGATTTTTTCCTGGAGGTATGGATGCTTTATTTCTTCGCGCTTGTGCGTCTGCCATGCGGTTAGATATGTTTTCCGCCCGGCGTCGTTCAGAAGAACCGCGCCGTTTTCCGACTCGTCAAATTCCTTTGGCGTTATCACGCGCGTGTTGATCATGGTTACGACAAGCCTGTCCACCAATACGCTTCTCAGCTCTTCCATGAGGTCAAGCGCAAGCGACTCCCGACCCGGACGGTCACGGTGCATGAAGCCGACGTAAGAGTCAAGGCCGACGCTTTCCAGAGCGGCGGCGCAGTCGCTTTCGAGCAGTCTGTAACCAAAGGACAGCATTGCGTTAACGCGGTCAAGCGGCGGCCTTCTCGAACGGACGATAAAGGAAAACACATCTTTCTGGTTGAGGATCATCTGGTCAAATGCACCGAAATATTCGGTTGCCGCCTGCCCTTCCAGCCCGCGCAGAGTATCGAGGTCTGTTGTTTGCAGTACTTTTTTGGACGTCTCCGCAAGGAACTGCGAAGCGTTTTTCAAAACTTCCGTATCGACTCTCATCGCGTGGTCTCTGGCGGTGCGTTCAAGGCACCAGCGGCTGTTGTACAGCTTACCGAAGATCAAGCACCTTGCAGCGAGGCAGCTTTCCGCCGTGTTGTCGGAAATCCTGTATTGAATTTTACGAAGAAGCACATTCCCTCGTGATTTTCCTCCGACGCGTGCAAGAAAGCGACCGGTCGGAGTGAAAAACGTCAGTCCTATGCCGCGCTTTGCGCACTCACCTGCCAATGCCGGGCTTGCTCCTTTGTAAGAAAAGCAGAAAATATTTTCAAGCCCCAGAAGAGGCAGCCGCTTTTGACTGCCGTCTTCCGCGTTTACGACGACATTTTCATTCTGCAGGGAAAGGTAGCTGTTTTCGCTCAGTACGAAAAGGGTATTTAGTAAGCGTCTCATGGTTCCTCCTGAGCGTGTGCTTCCATGTATGCGGAAGCGGATCCCGCCCTGTCGAGTTCCGGAAGGCACACATCCCTCAGAGAGCAGGCGTTGCAGGACTTTGTGCGCTTCACTCTGGGTGTGTAACCTCGCTGGTAAAGTTCGTTCATCTCTTTCAGGGAAGATACAACCCTTTCGCGCAGGCCCGCTGTAAAGACGACTTCGGTTCTGCGGTGCGGCTCCCCGTAAAACAGATCTCCCGCCTCGATCCTGCAGCACAGCATTTCTTCCAGGCACATGGCCTGACCGCAGAGCTGCAGTTCGTCGGCGCCGTTTTCTTTGGGTCGGCCGCGCTTGTATTCGACCGGCCGCGGCAGCCACCGGCCCTTTCTTCCGTGCAGCGTGATGCCGGAGTCGTCGCGCTGAAACTCGACGGCGTCACAGACGCCTACCGCACAGAGCTTGTCGGATTTTACCCGCATACCGCGTACAATGAGCGTATCTCCGCGCAGCTCGGTCTGCTTTTCGTCGTGCACTCGCTCGTGCATCAAGGCACCCTCGACCGTGCGCAGATTTTCCGCCCATTGCTGCTCGATATGGATCAGTGCCCACTGTCTGCGGCAGAAACAAAAATGCTGCAGTTCCGAAAGCTGCCGGTAGTCTTCCTCCGGCACTGCCCCCGGCACGGTCAGCCCCTCTGCTCGCAGGTCACACCGTCCGGCAGACCGGCTTTGTCGATTGTAATGGTGTAATCCCCGTAGCTGCGCGGCGCTGTTTTGCCTTCCTTAAGATACGTTTTCTCTACCTTGACCAGGTCGAAAAGCTTATGTGCCGGTGCGTTGCCAAGCTCCGAGCCGTGTTTGAAAATGATCAGTTTGCGCACGGCCATTTGCCCTCGCGCGGCGGAACGGTCGTACTCGAACATATTGACGACGGCATCCCACAGAAGATTCAGGTCTTCCTCGGAAAAGCCGGTGGATTTGCGCGCGAGGTTGGCGGAAACATAGCCTTCGCAGCGGTAGAGGCCGTACGGAACGATGTATTTTGTCCCCATCTCATTGCTCTTTTTCTCCGCGTCGTCTTCGGTCGCAATCGCCACGCGGGTGATGGACACTTCCTGCGAAATCACGGGATCGACGGAGCGTGCAAAGCTGAGCTGCACCGGGCCGCGCACCTGCCCGCAGTTGAGCGCGCCCTTGACCATGGTCGTCATGACCGCGCCGAACGTGCGGATGTCGTAAAACTGGGCGCACATATAGTCGCGGATTACCTTGTCAATGTCGTTTTTCTTTTTTGCTTCCTTCAATAATTTCTTCAGGTCCTTGCTTTCGGCAGCGTTGGGAATGCCGATCTGTTCAAACGCTTCGTCGTCGCTTCTGTTAAGCGGCACGCCTTTTTTGATGTAGATCCGGTACCCCGGTGCATCCTCTTTTACGGTTTCAACGTAATTGCGTATCTTGCGTTTTAAGCATACATCCGTTACGAGACCCAGGCCGGTTTCCGGGTCGACACGCGGCATATTGCCCGCGTCGGGGTCGCCGTTGGGGTTGCCGTTTTCCACGTCGAAAAACACCACAAATTCATAGCGGTTTTTAATCGGTTCGCTCATCTTGATTCGTCCTCCTCATTTTTGCTGTCGCATTTTTTGTTGGAAGTGAAAAGCGCCCGCTTTTCGTGGTAATAGCCAAGGTAGAAAGAGCCCTGCTCCTGAAGCGTGAAGCGTGTCGGAAGCGTTTCACGCAAACGGCTCCCAAGGTCGGTGATTTTTTTATCGTAATAGACCTTTGCGCCTTCGGAAAGTTTACGCTGATGGTGCTGTGATAAGCTCAGAAGCAGCGGAAAAATAGCTGCCGGCGTTGCGCTTGCGCTGGTGAAGTATTTATTTCGGATGGTTGCCTTTATGCCGGGATTCGCTGTTTTCTGCACCATTTCCAGCAGCGCGAAAAGCCTGCCGAGAACATACGGCGTATAATCGCTCTTTTCGTTCAGTTCCACTTTAAATACCTCCTCAGGTACCGTGATTTCTCTGTTTTTCAGACCATAGGCTTTCAGGATGGCGGCCTTCTGCCAGTTGATGTCATGCTCGGCGCGTATGCGCAGCATGATGTTTTCAAAAAGTGACGCCGGGTAGTCCGTGTCGGATAAAATGGACAGGAGCACGGCGCCGGCCATAGGCGGGGGAGGCGTTTTGTTCTTTGAATTCTGGTTCGCCGTTTCGTTCAGCAGATTCCACAGCGGAAGCGACGTTTTTGTTTCAAAGCTCGGCCGCGCGATCTCAAGGCGTTCGTTGTGCTCGTGGAGATTTTTCAGCATCCTGCCGAATTCATTCTGCAAAAAGAAGCGCACGGAAAGCCTGGAAGCGTTCGGCGCCAGACCGAGAACGTAAAACTGGTTGTCCGCTCTCAGTTCGGTATCCCGAAAGTGGGTGTTGCCGCCGCCGGCCAGCGCCTTGACGACGCCTTTTAAAGTTTCCGTGCCGATCCGGTCGGACAGGCCGAACGCCGCCCCGGAAAAGACGTCCTGGTAAGCCGGCTCCGCGTCCTCCGCCCAGTACAGGACCGTTGTGTCCGCGATGCGCTGGACGTGGTTCCGGTCGGCGGTCATGGTATTCAGCGCCGTCGTGTACTTGAACGCCGCCAGCTCGCTTACCGGCCCGTTGAGCCCCTGCCCTGTGTCGTCCGACATTTCATGGCCGTAAGATTCGAACGCCGGCGCATTGTAGGAAACCAGGGAAGCGCCCGAAGGCTGGGCGCCGGCTACGCCTTTGATGCTTGGATGAAGTCTGGCGACCGGCGCTTTTTCCCCCGTGACGAGACAGCGCATCATCACGGCGCCGTCGGACTTTTGCGCGCGGTGTTGTTCCCACGCCGCTTTCACTTCGCTGTCGTCCTGAACGTTCTCGCCGTCTTGGGTTTTGAAAATGAGGTTTGCTCCGGCCTTGATCTCGTCCAGAAAATTAGTAAGTGCTTCATTCTCTTCCACTGTGCCGGGCTGCCATGTGTCGAAGAAATGGAGCACGGCTTCGGCCGCTTCGTTCTTCACTCCGTCAAGAATTTCATGGTGCAGCTTTCTCGACGCTTCAAAGCATTTCCTGGTCCGCTCCGGCTTTCCCTTGTTATCCATGCCGAGCAGATAAGCGCCGCTGTCGCACAGAAAGTTTGCTGCGACTCCGGAAGCCCTTTTTACCTGCTCCGGTACGCGCATCGGCTGGGGAACTTCTTTTTTGCCGTCTTTCGACGGTATTTTCATCGGCATCACGCCCAGCAAAGAGCCGTCCCGCGCAAGTTCAAGCGCAAACGAGACTTTCGCCATGCTCCATCCCACCGGAGAGATCACGCCTTTGGCCGCCAAAGCGTCGTAGTGCCGGACCAGCGACTGTAAAATCATTTCAGCACCTTCTCTCCGGCTACCTGCACGACGCCGTTTTCAAGCCGGGCGTGGAAAAACATCGGCTGGATGTCCCTCGGATTGCTGTAATCCATGTCGTACAGCTCGAGCCCCAGGTCTTTGGAGTAAGAGACGGCCGGTATTTCTCCGCCCGGCCATGCCCGGAAGTGTGCCGGGAACTCACGGCAGCCGAAGTACGGCTGGGAGTAGGCTTTACCGCTTTCCAGCCTCCGCCGGAAGATGTCCTTGAATTTGCCCTCGCTGTCGCCGGGGGCGGCCTTGGCAGTCATTTCAAAATGCGCTTCAAGCACATAGTGAACATCGCGCAGCAGCGTGGACGCGCGCTGCTGGATGTCGTCGCCCGTGAGGATCATCGGCGCCGGGCCGCCTTCCATCATGCCCTTGACTTTGGCCGCCTGCACTTTGCTTTTTACCTCATTGCGGCGGATGTTCGTAAATTTTATTGGATTTTCGGTTTTGTTTTCGTCCGTCAGCTTTTCGCCGAATTTCCTCAGAACGTAGATCCTGTCGATCACGACGCGCAGGCCCGGGTGCCAGTAAATCGATTCGATCAGTCCCCGTGCGGCCGACGGCGTTATGACTTCATAGCTCAGCCGTTCCGTTTTCAATTCCGGCCGGGTAAAAAGGGCATATTCGCCCCACACTTCAACCTGTAAGCCGTAACTCAAAAAGGCATCGCTCCCTTCCTTATTGTTATTTCATATACAGCATTATACTACATATTTTCGACTTTGCAATAGAGACTTTAATAAGAGAAACAATATTTAATTATTTCTTCCGGATTTTTTATGTAAACAGCCCGTAGCCGCCGTCGTTTTTAAAGCTGAGGCCGGTGTTTTTGTTATACAGTTCCGGCACCGTCAGCGCCGCCAGTTTTTCACCGATGATATGCAGCGACGGGGAAAGCTCCTTAAAATGATCTTCGTAAACGCTGACGCAGTACTGTCCCATTTCCCGGAAAATCTTGCGGTTTGGCTTAAACCCCGGTTGGTCGAACAGAGCGGCGATCTTCCGGCTCCTGTCGCCGCGCGGCACGCGCACCGTCCAGGTGTTGTTTTCTATGATGCAGAAATTCCGGGCGGCGGTTTGAAACGGAAAGCTCAGACTCCGCCCGCCGTCTTCAAAACTTTTGACGATGTCCTTCCAGTCCACCGCGCTGCCGGTGTCGTTATACAGCCGTTTGAAATATTCCGTTACGGCTTCCGGCGAGTCCACGTCTTTTCTGCCGCGCGTTACGCTGTACGCTTCCTCTGCGGGGCGCCTCATGGAACCCGGAAGCTTATATTTGCTTTCGGGCTTAAAAAGAAAAACGACGCTGTCCTTCACGGAGCGCCTGTTCTCGCGGTTGCAGCGGCCGCCCGCCTGTATCTCGCTGTCCAGCCCGGCGTAAGCGCGGTAAACCGTGGGGAAGTCGACGTCGACACCGGCTTCGATCAAACTCGTTGAAATGACCCGGCACGGCCGGCCGTTTTTCAGGCGTTCCCGCACTTCTTTTAAGACGGCGCGCCTGTGCTCCGGCGTCATGAGTGTGGAAAGGTGAAAGCTGCCTTCGGGTTTTAAAAGGCCGAATACGTTCTTCGCCTGCTTCCTGGTCGAAACGATGCACAGCACCTGACGGCATTCGTTCAGCCTCTGTGCCAGTTCCTCGTCGGTCAGGGTTCCGAGCTGCTCATAATGCACGCGGCGGAAAGCGCGGTAAAGCGCCTGGGTGTCGGGACAGATTTCCTTTGCTTCCAGCGCGGGTGCGTATTTCTGGAAGAATTTTCCGAGAGCGGGCTGGGTCGCCGTACACAGCACGCAGGTTGTGCCGTAATTTACCGTGAGCTCCGCGATGGCGTCGACGCACGGTTTCAGGTACGGCAGCGGAAGAGTCTGCGCCTCGTCGAAAATCACGACGCTGTCCGCTATATTATGCAGCTTGCGGCAGGCGGAAGTTCGATTGGAAAACAGGGATTCGAAAAACTGCACGGCGGTCGTAACGATGACCGGCGTATCCCAGTTCTCCGCCGCAAGGCGCTGAAGCGTCATCTCTTCGCCTTCGTCGTCGTACTTCGCGCCGGAGTAGTGCGCCAGCACGTTTTCTTTCCCGAGGATCCCGCTGAAAACGTCCGCCGTCTGCTCGATGATCGAGCAGTATGGGATTACATAAATCACGCGTTTCATGCCGTGATTTTCCGCATGGTGCAGCGCAAAGGCGAGGGAAGAGACCGTTTTGCCGCCGCCCGTAGGTACGGTAAGCGTAAACAGCCCTTTCCCGGATTTTTCGCCCGTGTCGATGCATGCCTTTAAGATTTCGCTGCGCCTGCCGTTGAGGCCTTCTTTTGCGTCCAGCCAGTGCTTCGCGTTTAAGAAGTCGTCAAGCTTCCGGGAAAGCGTTTCCGTGCCGCATCTTCCGCCGCGCCTGACTTTGCCGGCCTGCATGAACGCTTCCGTGTCGAGAAAGTCCGCGTCGACAAGGCAGGAAAAAAGCATCCTGGTAAAAAACGAAACGGTAAAGCCGCGCTGACCGAGCATCTGAAGCTTCGGCAACTGAGGCTTTCGAAGCGGTACCTCATTCTTATATATTTTGTACTCGTCGTTTATTTTTTTGTTGATGCGTCCGTGCAGCGTTCCGGCAGTTTCGCTGTCGGCCTGTCCGCCGCCGTCCATCAGCCCGGCGTGGTGTCCGGCGATGCAGTAGGCGGCCGGTGCCCCGCACAATGAGAGAATTTCCTTTGCGCCCGCCGTCGAGTGGTCGACTTTCCCGCCGTTCTCCCAGATGCGGTGCTGAAAACCCGATGTGTATTTCCCAATATCGTGAGCCAGCCCGCACTGGTACGCCATGTCGCCGGCGCCGAACGGTTCGGCAAATCGTTTTGCCAGTTCGGCAACGTTCTTTAGGTGTTCCGCTACCGTCTGGACTGTTCCGTCTTCCCGGATATGAGCCGCAAAAGGCCGCTTTTTCTCCATTTTGCATCACCTTTCAAGCAAATATTCCCATCTATTTGGAATTATACTACTTTTTTCGATACACGTACTATTTATTTTTCTTTATCCCTGGAATCCCCAAGGGATAGGGCTCCCGTTCGAATGTCGGGAGCTTCAAAAGTTTTAGCGGGGAATCCGTCAAAAGGCGGACATTCGGTTCGGAAACGATGACATGGACAGCTTTCGTGCATAGGAAAAATCCCCCGGCAAAGCCGAGGGATGACAATTTCTATCAGCAAAAGGAAAGATTCGTGAAATCGCAAACGCCATGCCGATTTTTCGGATGTTCATCACTTCATTTCAGAGACTCATACTTTTTCCGAAGATAATTGGCTACGCCTTTGATTCCCTGCGTTTTCTGCCCTTTTTTCAGGCTGACCTCAAAAACAGGAGCCTGGGAAACGGCGCGCAGCCCCTTGAAAAAATTCGCGCGGTCGAAGCCGACCGCTTCCATGAGGTCGCACTTGGTCAGGGCGACCGCGTCGGCGTAAGAGAACATCGGCACGTATTTAAATGGTTTGTCGTCGCCTTCCGGTACGCTTGCGGCCAGAAGGCGCACATTTTCACCGAGATCGAATTCAGCGGGGCAGATGAGGTTTCCCACGTTTTCAATAAAGACGATGCCGTTTTTCATGTCAATTTGCTCTGCGCCGTCGCGGATGACGCGGGAATCCAGATGGCATTCGCCGCAGGTGTTGATCTGAGCGGAATGCAGCCCCTGCTTCTCAAGATTTTCCGCGTCGATGGAAGACGCGATATCGCCTTCAATCGCACCGACGGGAATCTCTCCGAGTTCCCTCGCCACGGCGGAAATGAGCGTCGTTTTTCCGGAGCCCGGCGAGCCCATCAGGTTTACGGCCAGCACGTGCCGGGAAGAGAAGTATGCGCGGTTTTCCTCTGCCAGCTTATCGTTTGCTTCCAGAAGCTCTTTCATGAGAATAACTTCCATTTGGATCCGCCTTTCCTTATTCCTCGTTTATTGTCCGTCAAAAGATCGAATATAAAATTCCCTGCCCGTCCCTTTGACCAGGACGGAATCCCCGCCGCAGTCCGGGCACTGAAAGCTCTTTTTATGAGGAAACTCTTTCCCGCATTTTTGACATTTCAGCATGGCGGGACGATGCTCAAACGCCAGTTTCGCATGGGCGCAGGGGCTGTCCTTGGCCGCTATTTCAAAATACATTTGCACCGATTCGTCGACGATGGAAGAAAGTTCACCGATGACAAGATGAATCTGAGTAACCTTTTGGAATCCGCGCTTCCGGGCTTCTTCCTTGATGACGCGGATAAGATCAAGAACAACCGGCAATTCGTGCATTTCGACGCCCCTCATCTGTCATGAATGTCAATGCCCCTTTTTGATACCGGAAAAGAAATCAATGCGGTCCGTATCCGGCATCATAGACTGATTATAGCGCAATCCGTTATTTTAGTCCAATACCGTAAGATTCATCGACAAGATTGACGGATTTCAGCAGATCGGCGTTTCCGAGCAGATCGGCGATGGGGGAGTCGGAAGCGATTCTGTGGTCTTCTGCGAACAGGATCCCCCGGTCGGATATTTTTGAAACGAGTTCAAGATTATGCGTCGAAGAAATCAGTGTTTTCCCGGCGGCGCTCAGGGAATTCAAAAGGCGGATCAGCCAGGCCTGGGTCCTCGGGTCAAGCCCGTTGGTGGGCTCGTCCAAAATCAAAACGTCGGGATTCATGACCAGTACGGAAGCAAGCGCAACTTTCTTTTTTTCACCTCCGCTCAGTTTGAACGGCGTTTGATTTAAGAGATTTTCGATACCGAGCAAGGCGGAAATATCCCGGATTCTGCTCTCGGCGGTATCCGAAGGAAGTTTCTGCTGTAACAATCCGAATGCAATCTCATCTTTTACGGTGCTGCAAAAAAGCTGCACTTCGGAATTTTGGAAGATGAACCCGACGCGCCGATGATAATCGCTCGAAAAGCGGTCGTCGTTCCAGTCGTGCCCGGAAATCTTCCGCTGGAAGGCATGGAAGGTTCCCTCCCGGGGAGACAGGATGCCCGCCAGTATTTTCAGCAGGGTTGACTTGCCGCACCCGTTCGCGCCCAGGATACAGACGCGTTCCTTCTGCCGTATGGTGAAATCAATATCCCTTAGAACGGGCCGGCTCCCGGGATAGGAAAAAGAAACGTGGTCAAGCTCGAAGACCGGAGATCCGTGATTTTTCGTCACTTCAAATGTTCCCCCGCAATTAACAGAAATAAAATCACAGCGTTCATGGTCAGAAAGATAAAATCCTTTTGCCCGATACGGGAAGCGGAAAGGCCGACCGCGTTGCCGGTGTAGCCGCGGCAGCACATGGCTTCATAAACTTCCTCGCTGACGAAATGCCCTTCCACAAATAAATATGCGGCGCTGTGGGCCATAAAATGCCGGTTGTCCGACAGCTTTAGCTTCCCGGTGGTCCGCAGGTATCTCGCTTCCATCATCCCCTGTGCGATCTCGGCGAGAAGAAAGAGATAGCGGTAAGCCATGTTCAGAATGGAGACAACGAGAGGCGGCAGATGCATGGACGCCAGCCCCGCAGTGATCTTTGACCATTTGGTCGTCAGAAAAAGCAAAAAAGCGAAAGACAGGGAGATTCCGGTCCGGAGCATCAGCCGGAACGCTGTCCCCAGACCGCCGGCGCTGAAATAGAGACCTTCTTTGAGGCCGAGCCCCCCGGGCGGCAGGAGATAAAAAAGCGGACGGCCCCGAATCAGCAGGCTGCTCGTTCCCGGCAGCGAAACGATAAAAACGGCGAGCGGAACGACCAGCCAGATCCGTCTAAAAAAATCTTTGACCGCAAGGCCCGACAATCCGGCGTACACGATCGGAACCGCGGCAAGAACGGTCAAAACGGCCAGCTTGCCCGCCATGCCGCCAAAAACCAGAAAAGCCAGAAATATGCACAGCTTGACCCGGGGGTCGATAATCTGGAGAAAGCTGTCCTTTGCGGCGTATTTTTCGCAGTATAGCTCATTTTCGAGCACGCCCGCTATGTTTTTCAACGTCCTGCGCAGGAAGTGCGTTTTGGCGCGGGAGCGGTTTTCGATGCCGTTGCTGCTTTCCCCGCTGCTTTGAAGAAGCCAGTCCGGAATCTTTCCGATGCTTTTGCCGTCATGCATCTTATTTCCGCCCGGTGCCCTTCCTTCCCTTTGTGACCAGCCGGGACATCAGAAAAATCAGCGCGGAGATCAGAAGGATCCCCGCGAAAGCGGAAAGCAGGTACCCCGCGACGGACCCAAACGTTCCGTCCCCGAGCGCGGGAAGGGAATAATCCGGCATCAGGGCGTTCCATTGATCGGACAGAGATGCCAGTCCCTGCGGGACGTAGCCGAGGGCGTCTTTAATTTCATCCGTTCCCCATTCGCCCCATGCCGTCCCAGACGCAATCAGGCCTAAGGGGGTCAAGACGATCATCGCGATGATCGGGATTAAAATATTGCGGTATCTTTGGAAGAAGGAAACGGGTCCGGCGCTTTCCGGCGCTGCATTGCCGGAAAAGATCTGAGGAGTCACCCGAGCGATATAGGTGACTGCCGCGGCGGCAAGGATGCCTTCGATCGGTCCGGCCACCATGCCATGAGCGAACAGCATGGAAGGAATGGAAACGGAGAGGGGATAGGGGCAGTACAGCGGATGACCGGCCGCATCTTGAAACAGAAGCGGCTGAATCCCGAACTCGACGGATGCGCAGAATGCCGCTATGTTGAGGCCAAAGTAGCTTCCAAAAAAGGAAGCGGCAATATTCCGGGAACTGCCGATCTTGGATTTCCCGGCAATCAGTTTATAAAGATAATAACCCGTAAACGGCATGACGACCGCCATGTTCAGGCAGTTGATGCCGTAAGAGAGAATGCCGCCGTCGCCGAAAATAAGCGCCTGAATGAGCAGGGCCGTGGAAACGCTGACGGTCGCCGCCCACGGCCCCAGCAGAATCGCAATCAAAACCGCTCCGACGGCGTGTGCGGAGCTGCCGCCCGCGACAGGAACATTGAACATCATGACCAAAAAAGAAAATGCGGAGCAAAGCGCCAGGGTGGGAATATTTTTTCTTTCAAGCTTTGCCTTTACCTTCTTGAAGGCTACCGCCCAGGCAGGGACCATAACAGCGAACCCGGGAATCGTAGTCTGCGGACCCAGGTAACCGTCCGGAATATGCATAATTAACACCCTCCGACAAAAAATGAAACCCATACAAGGCTCGAGAGCCCTTCATGGGTTTCATTGAATACACATTATTCGATCAGTTCCGCAGGACCTTCATGACCCTATTGATATTAATTTAACACGATTCGTTTCATCTGTCAATGACCCCTCGAATTTTTCGCTTCTTCCTGATCCGCATGGGACAGAATCGCTTGCACATATTGGATGATCGGCAGTATCGCCGCCCTGTCCGTAAAATCCACAGCCTTGCCGTATGTCGCAAGCATTTGCTTGTCTTCCTCCCGCAGAGACTGAAAATCTTTTCTTGCCGTCATTTTATGGAGCACGGCCATCATTGCTTTATGGATTGGGCCCAGCCTGGCGTAGTCGATCGCTCCCCGCAAATGGAACACCTTGATTTTCTCCTGCATGGGAGCGGTCAAAACTTTGCTCAGACTGCTTTTGATATGATCCGTGTTGTCCTGATCCGAAGGGTCGGACAGCCCGCACGTAAACAGAATCAGATTCTTTCCGCACAGCGCATTAAAATTCTTTGTCAGCAGATCAATTCCATTCACACCGCCGGCATATAGTCCTCCGCCGTAAAGAATGGGATCGTACGGCTCTAAATCCGATGCTTTCACATCGCTTCGCCGATAGATGTCGCATGCCAATTCCGCCGCGATCCATTCGGCATATTTTTTCGTGGCCCCGTATTTTGACTGATATACCACGACCGGCTTTTTCATAAAACCCCCTCGGATTTTTTATTCCATGATGAAGATCCCACGAATCCGTCTGGCTGTTATTGTAACACACATCGTCCCGAAAAGCCATGTGCAAAAAAGCCGCCCGAACGGGACGGCCCTTGTAACGGCTGCCGAAAAGCATGCCGCCTTATTCGTTCCGGATTTTGCCCGCAAGCCATTTTCTGGTCGCGAGCAGCCAGGCACCCCCGCACAGAAGCCCGACCAGGACATTCAGCCCGCCCACGATCCATACCAGATCCCTTTGACTGACGGACGAAACGAGAATCATGCCGACGCTTCCCATCGCTATGGCGAACGCGGTTATCAGCGATGATACGGAGCCGGCGTCCTCCTTCTGCTGCTGCAGCATCAAATAAATGCTGGGCGGGCGCACACAGCTGCTCATCATCGTAGCGGGAAGAAGTGTTACCGCGAATATCCACGGCTTTTGCCCGCCGAAAGCACAGACCAACGCCCCGCTCAGGATAATCAGGATAAAACAGGCGTTGATGATGGGAAAACGGCGGAAGCGCGAGGAAAGCCTGACGTAGAGGACCGGCCCCATCAGCATGCCCGCCGCATTAAGCGCAAAAAAGTAGCTGTATTCCTGGCTGCTCAATCGAAAAAAATTCTGATAGATATAGGAAGAGGATGAGATGAAAGCCATAAAAGCAATGTTCACTGCGGAAAAAATCATCAGCAAGGCGGTAAAGGCGGGGTTCTTTAATACGGCGCCGAGACGCCCGAACATATGGGACAAATTTGCCCCGCTGTTTTTGGACTCGATCGTTTCCTGAAATGCAAAGCAGCCGGCGGCCACAACGGAGCCCAAAACTGCCTGCGTAAGAAAAACGCCACGCCAGGAGACGAATTTTAACAGGAGCGCGCCGAGTACCGGGGCCACGGCGGGACATACCACAACCATGGACTGCACAATCGCCAGGGTGGATTCCTGCTTTTTCCCCCGATAAACGTCTTTGATAATTGCGGTGGCTACCCCGCCGTTGGCAGCCTGCAGGACCCGGAAAACGATGAGCTGGTTAATGTCCGACGAAAGGCCGCAAAGTACGCTTGCGGCCGTATAACCGATCACCCCGACAATTAAAATGGGCCTGCGCCCGTATTTATCGCTCAGCGGACCCCAGATCAATGTTGTAAACGCGTAAAAGATGAAAAACAGGATCAGCGTCAGATTCATCTTGAACTCGGACACGCGGAAAAACCTCATCATTACCGGCAGGGCGGGCAGATAAAGGTCGGTAGACAGCGGCACAAATGCGCCTAACAATGCCAGAAACACGATCAGCCCTCTGCTGCCGAGATCTTTTTGCGTCCCCCTTTTTCCGGAAATGTTTTCCAAATCGGACTCTTTTCGTGGTTCTTGTACGGATACGTTTTCATTCATCCAATGCAATATTCCTTTCTTCCCGGCAGACCTTTTTCATGGCAAGATAAATTTTCCGGATGGTTTCCGCCGTAACGGTACAATCGGCCTCGCTGATTGACGCAAGTTCTTTCTCCAGATGCTTATGGACATTGACGACAAATTTCCGGATATACTTTTCCCCGAGCTCGGTCGCCTTCACCATTACAACCCGTTTGTCGGAATTCGAGGGAGTTTTCTCGATCACGTTCAGCTGAGAGAGCTCTCCAAGGTACCGGGTCGTATTTGGCAGAAGAAACCCCAAGGCCTTATTGAGATCGGAAACACGCGCCCTGCCGCTGCCGTCGCGGGTCCGGTACAGAGCGTTCAGAATGTGGAGATAGACGGGCTTCATCCCGGGCGGCAGGGGAGGCAGGAGGTTATGGGCCGCCTTTGCGCAATCCAAT
>JALCPO010000053.1 GCA_022650455.1 Oscillospiraceae bacterium | reverse complement strand
CCTCCGCCCCATCACGCTGGACTCGCTTTCCAGAAAGTTCGGTTACAGCAAATACCGCTTTTCCCACCTTTTCAACGAGGGCACCGGCTGCCCGCTCACGCAGTACATCGGCTCGCTGCGGGCGCACCGCGCCGCCAACCTGCTGCGGGAAAGCGAGTCCCCTCTGCTGGAAGTCGCCATGAATTCCGGCTTCGACAGCCTCCGGACCTTCTACCGCAGCTTTAAGAAGAACTTCGGCATGACGCCCACGGAATACCGGCACGCCATACGGGACGGAAAGGCGGGCCGCGCCGCTACGGAAAAAAATAATAGCCCATGACGCGCCGCAGGTGCGCCCTCGCCTTTTTCAGGTGCAGGGAAACCGTGGACGGCCGGATGCCGAGCCGCCCGGCGATTTCCGAAACGCTTTTTCCTTCCCGGTAATGCAGGCCGACGCATTCCTTCTGGCGGGCCGTCAGCTCCCCGACGGCCGCCTTCCCGAGCGCCCGGAGCATCCGTGCGTGCTCCGGGTCCCCGCCGGCTTCCGGGCGGGAGGCCAGCAGGTCCCCCAGCTGTTCAAGGCTCAGCTTTTCGTTCCGCTTCAATCTTTTCCGCCCTCCCCGTCAAATCAAGGCCTGTGTGCAGGCACTCCAGATACATGGCTTCCAGCATGGCGGCGCGGCGGAACAGCAGGACCTCCTCGTTTCCCGAAACCTCTTTGAGCCGCCGCCTCAGCAGGTCCACCCGCTTTTTGAGCCGGCGCGCTTCCGTCAGGTACTCTCCTCCCCACCGGCGATAGTCCATCCGTTTTTCGCTTCCTCTCATTATTTACACGTTTTGTGTAGCAACAAAGCAAAAGAAATTTCCCGCGTACGGGAAATCGGCCTTACAGTTTTATTTTAAGCGCGGATTTGGAGCGGTTCAAGTGCTTTTTCTAAAAATTAAAGAAGGTTTGCTTCCACTGAGCCATAATGCGGACTGTGGCGCCCGCTTTTTGGAAAAGGGTTGCGTAAACACAATCTGTGTGATATAATAAGCACGCTCTGAAGGAGATGGAACGGGCATGAGAAACGACAAGCTGAAGCAGCTCCGCCTGGAAAAGGGGCTGACGCAGTCCCGGCTGGCAAAGTTTCTGGGGGTTTCGCCTTCCGCCGTGGGAATGTACGAGCAGGGGCGCCGCGAACCGGACGGCGACCTTCTGGCACGGATGGCTTCCGTGCTGGGGTGCAGCACGGACGAACTGCTGGGGGTGGAAAAGCCGCGCGACGTCGGCGACGTGATCGACCGCTTCGCCCGGACGCTGGAACGCCAGCCGGGCCTGATGTTCAATGGCGCCCCCATGACGGCCGCGGACCGCGAAAAGCTCGTCAGCGCGATCCGCATCGCCGCCGCGATCTCCTCCGGGAAGCAGTAGGAACGGCGGCGACGGCGATGAAACGAATTGAAAACCTGGCGCACCGCCTGGTGGAACGATACGGCACCTCGTCCCCGTTCGAACTGTGCGACTACCTTCGCATCGACATTCTGCGGGCCGACCTGCCGGCCGCGGTCCGCGGCCTCTGCTTCCAGAAGCGTGCGGACGGCTCCGTGATTCTCCTGAACCGCGGGCTGGGCGCGCGGGAAAGCCGGTACTGCTGCGCGCACGAGCTGGGGCACGTGCTGCTGCACCCCGGAATCAACGCGCAGGTCATGGCGGACCTGACGAACCTCTGCATCCCCCGGCTCGAGCGGGAAGCGGATTTTTTTGCCGCCTGCCTGCTGGTGGACCCCAATCTGGAAGAATGGAACCGGAACTTCGACCCGCTGACCGTGCAGCAGATCGCGTGCCTGGCCGGCCTTCCGGAAAAGGCCGTGCGGCTGCGGCTGGATGCGGAAGAAAAAAACCGACTTGAAGGGTTCCGGAAAAAATGATAAAATTGCCTTGCCGGGCGGGAGGAATTGCAAATGAAAAAAATGCTTTTTGCGCTGCTGCTCGCCGCGGCGGTTCTTCTGCCGCTCGCGGCCTGCAAACCGCGCCAGCCTTCCCCCGCGGACAGCCTGATCGGCACCTGGGAGGACAACTACGGGCTGACGGAATACAAGTTTGAAACCAACGGCAGGATGAAGATCCGGGCACTGAACCTCGGCTCGTTCCGGGGAACCTACCGGGTGGACGGCGACAGGATCAACATCCGGTACCGCGTGCTTGTCAAAGCGGTAAACGAAACGTACGTGCTGAAAATCAGCGGCAACACGATGTACCTGGACAAAAACCAGTTTACGAGGAAAAAATAGAAACGGCGCGGAACAAATAGGACGGCCGGAAATCCGGCCGTCCTATTTGTTCCGCAGCTGTTCAAAAAACTCCGTGAGGAGCGCCGCGCACTCGCTTTCCAGCACGCCGCCCAGGACCTGCGGCCTGTGGTTGTAGGGCAGGCCGAACAGATTGACCACCGAGCCGCAGGAGCCGGCCTTTTTGTCGTACGCGCCGAACACGACCCGCGGGATGCGCGCATTGATGACCGCCCCCGCGCACATGGGGCAGGGCTCCAGCGTCACATAAAGCTGGCACTCCCACAGCCGCCACCCGCCGAGCTTCCGGCAGGCCGAACCGATAGCCTCCAGCTCGGCGTGGCACAGGGCGTTCTTTTCCGTTTCCCGCCGGTTCCGGCCGCACGACACCACCCCGCCGTTCCGGACGACGACGGCGCCGACCGGCACCTCGCCTTCCCGCGCGGCCTCTTTCGCCAAAGCGAGCGCCCGGCGCATGAAAATTTCATCCTGCGTCATCATCCAGTCAGCTCCGGTAGAGCGTATAGAGGGACGAGCCGAACGCGTAAAGCGCGAGAAAAACCGCGCCCGGATTGCCGAACGCCGCCCGCATCCGGGACGAAAGCGGAAGGACGGAGCCGCGCCTTCCGGCAAACAGCTTTCCCCGCGCCGCGAGAACCGCCGTGGAGACCGCGCCGAGCGCGATGACGGCGACGGAGAGGATATTGTTCGTTTCATTGGCCGCAGCCTGCCCGGAATACCGGGAAACCATCTCGATGGCAAGCGAAATCGAATTGTTGACGAAATGGACGAGGATCGACGGCAGAAGGGAGCCGGTGCGGATCACGACGAACCCCATGGCGAGCCCGCAGAGGAACGCGAACACCATCTGGATGAAGTTCCCGTGATACAGGCCGAACAGCACGGCGGAAACCAGCACCGCGAAGCCGTCCCCGTACTTCCGCAGACTTTGCAGGGCGACGCCGCGGAACAGGATCTCCTCCACCAGCGGAGGAATGACGACCACGTTCACCGCATACAGGACGAGGACCCGGGGGTCGTCGTTCAGCGGCATTTCCGGAAGGCTTCCGCCGAAGCCGAAGGATTCCTGGATGGCGGAAACCAGGTTGGCCGGGTAATTGGCCAGCATGCAGACCATGCACCCGAAGGAGACGAACAGCACCACGTCCGCCGCGCCCGTTTTCCGGAACGGCAGGCCCTCGGCCAGCGGCATGCGCCGGAACGCGAAATACAGGAAGGCGGGCAGAGCCAGCCCGACCGAATACTCCACGCTGACCAGAAGATAGTAGAGAACCGGGGGAATGCCCCCGAAAGCATCCGGGGAAGGCCGGTACCCGGCGATCCGCAGATAGCCCATGCACACGTCGGAAAGGGCGAACATCAGCAGGATGCCGATCAGCACCGTCCAGCAGACGCCGTTCGCCGTGCCGCGGATCCGCCTGTGCTCCTCATAGGCAACCGCGTAATAGGGCGGGTAGCCGTTCCGATACGGGCCGCCGGGTGAAACAACCATAATCCGTTACTCCTGACAATCATTCAAGGCAAAAGCCTTTTTTATTTTCCGAGGCTGCGGTACACGGTAAGGGCATCCTTGATCTCGCCCCGGTAGCAGTTTTTGGCCCCCGCTGTGACGAGGACGTATTCTTTCCCGCCCTTTTCCGCAAGGCTGGCAAGGCAGAGACCGGCCTGGTCGGTAAAACCGACCTTGCCGCCCAGGACTTTCCCGCCGCCGATGTCCGGGTCGGCCATATTCTTAAACATGGTGCTCCGGAAGGAAAGGCCGTTCGGGTGCAGGTTGGTGGGCGCCGTGGTATAGGACGGCGTGGTGAAGACGCGCCGGAACGTCGGGTTCCGGAGCGCATAGCAGAGAAGGGACGCCAGGTCCTCGGGCGTTGTATAGTGGCCGGGGTCGTGCAGGCCGGTGGCGTTGGTGAAATGCGTGTTCTTCAGGCCGAGGGACGCGGCCTTCCGGTTCATTTTTTCGGCAAAAGCGGATTCCGAGCCCGCCAGCCGGTCGGCGAGGGTGGCGCAGCATTCCGCGCCGCTCGGCAGGACCGCCCCGTACAGCAGGTCGAGGGCGCTGACGTTCTCCCCGGGCAGGAATCCCGCCATTGACGCGTCCTGCGCGTTCATCCGGTCGATGATCGCCGCGGTGACGGGCAGCTTCTCCTGCAGGTCCTTCTCCTCCTCAAGGATGACGACCGCCGTCATGATTTTCGTCATGGACGCCGGGTAAACCCTCTGCGAGGCGTTTTTGTCCAGCAAAACGGCTTGGTCGCTCACCGACACCAGAATCGCGTTGGAGCTGACCAGGCTGCTTTTCAGCTTCGCCGGGTTCTTCACGAGGGGACTGTCCAGCTGCTCCCTAAACACGGGCGCACGCTCCGCGGGGGCGGAGGAAGCCGGCGCGGACGACGCGGGGGACGGCGAGGCGGCGGGAGACGACGCGGGCTGCGGTCCGGCGGCGTTGGCGGCGACCGCCTGCGACCTGCCCTGAAAATAGGAAAACGTGCCATACCCAAGCAAGAGGACCGCGGCCGCGGCCAGAATGCCGGCCCGCCGTTTGAACTTCCGGTTTTTCATGGCGAAAAGCTCCTTGTTCTTTTTTTTCCCTTTTCCCCGGCGCCGGCACGGCTCCCCGGAAAAGCGGGCGGAAACCAAAGAAGAAATTGCCAGTTTATCATAATCCCCCGCCGCGCGGATGTCAACCGCGGGCGGCCGCCGTTTCTTTCCGGGCAATGTCCCGCGCCACCACGACGCCGGTCACGGAAGCCTGCATCAGACCGCGGGTGATGCCTGCGCCGTCGCCGATGGCGTACAGATTTTTCACGCCGGTTTCGAAGTTTTTTTTCACCTCGACTTTGGACGAGTAGAACTTCACTTCCACCCCGTAGAGCAGCGTATTCTTGGAATACAGGCCGGGGGCGATTTTATCGAACGCGCGCATCGACTCCACGATGCTGGTCAGGTGGCGGTGCGGCAGGACGAACGAGAGGTCGCCCGGAACCGCCGTTTTCAGCGTCGGGATGGTCGTGGACTTTTTCAGGCGCGTCGCGTCGGTGCGGCGGCCCAGGAGCAGATCGCCGAGGCGCTGGACCATGATGCCGCCGCCGGTGAGCATGTTGCCGAGCTGGGCGATGTAGCGCCCGTACTCGATGGGCTGGTTGAACGGCTCCGTGAATTTTGTGGAAACCAGCATGGCGAAATTGGTGTTTTCGGTGCGGCGCTCCTCCTCGGCGTAGGAATGGCCGTTGACCACGGCGATGCCGCCGCCCGGCGTGTCGTAGTGCTCCTCGCTCACGATGCCGCCTGGGTTCATGCAGAACGTGCGCACCTTGTTTTCAAAGGTGTCCGAGTAATACACCAGCTTCGCCTCGTAAAGGTTTTTGGTCAGCGGGTCCAGAACCGCGTTGGGGACTTCAACGCGCACGCCGATGTCCACCTCGTTGTTCGCAATGGAAAGGCGCAGCTCGTTCGCGTTGCGGCTGAGCCACTCGGCGCCGCCGCGGCCCGGCGCAAGCACGACGCGGGACGCGCAGACCGTTTCCGTTTTCCCGTCTTTGCCGCTGAGCCTTACGCCCGCGGCGGCGCCGTTTTCCGTGAGGACGGACTCCGCCGTGGTCTTTTCGCGGAACTCGAAGTTCGGGCGCGAGCTCAGGTACTGGTACATCGCCTTCAAAACCTGATAGGAATACTCCGTTCCCATGTGGCGCACCGGGCAGGGGATGAGCTGGATGTTCTCCCTGCGGGCCTTGTACGCCACCTTTTCGGCGAATTTGTCGTTTTTGCCGTACACCTGGTCCGGCGCGCCGTACCGCAGGTAGATCCCGTCCACATAACGGATCAGCTCGCGCGCGGTCTTTACCGGCATATAATCCGTGATGTTGCCGCCGACCTCCTCCGAAAGGGACAGCTTGCCGTCGGAAAACGCGCCCGCGCCGGCCCATCCGTTCATGATGCTGCAGGTGGCGCAGTGCGCGCACACGCCGGTCGTGCGGGCGGGGCAGGAACGCCGCTCGATGGCGCTGCCGGAATCCACCACCAGGATTTTCTTCTCCGGCGCAAGTTTGTCGAGCTCCAGCGCCGTAAAAATCCCGGCCGGCCCCGCGCCGACGACAATCACATCATAATCTTTCATACCGATCCCCCTGTATCTTTCCCCGGGAGCCGGGCGGCGGAAACCATATGCTCCAGCGCCAGCCGGAAGGCTTCGTCGTCCGCTTTCTCCCGCTTTCTGTTTTTTCCGTATCTTCCGCCCGCGCGGCGGATTTTCTGGCCCAGCGCGCGCTCGAACAGCAGCCGGTCCATATTTTTGCCGCTGTAAACCAGACCGTTCTGGTTCAGGGCCTTCGCCCCCCGGCTGAGCGACATCGCCGCCACGCCGTAGTCCTGCGTCACCACGATGTCGCCCGGCTCGATGAGGTTGACGAGCTTGAAGTCCGCGCTGTCCCGCCCCTGGTCGACGGTGACGACCGTGCTGTAGCCGTCGTCCAGGACATGGCTGGTGTCGATCAGCATGGTAACCGGGATGCCGCGGCGCTTCGCAACGCCCACAAGGATTTCCTTGACCGGGCAGGCGTCCGCGTCCACGAGGATCTTCATTCCCCGCCCCCGGCTTTCCCGCCGTTCCGCCCCGCAAGCAGCGGGATCACGTCCGAAAGGGACTCCGCGCAGGCAAAGAGCATGGGGCGCAGCCGCTCGTCCGGCCGGACCTGGTCCGGCACCATGACGACCTTCATGCCCGCCCGGTAAGCCGCGAGGATGCCGTTCGGCGAATCTTCCAGCACCAGGCAGTCCTTCGGCTCCATGCCGATCCCGCGGGCGGCGGTTTCGTAAATCTGCGGGTCGGGCTTGCTTTTTTCGACCATGTCGCCGCAGATGATGCGGGCAAAGTACCCGGCCACGCCCGCCTTTTCGACATAACGCAGCACCTTCCGCCGGGAAGTGGACGACGCCACCGCGCACACATACCCTTCCCGCTTCAGGTAATCCAGGAGCCGGAACAGCCCCGGCCTGACCGGGACGCCTTCCGCCTCAATCCTCCGGCTGAACCGGTCCCGGTACTCCGCGAGGAACTTCTGGTACGGGAAATCCGGGCCGAAATGCCGGCGGAAAATCTCCTCCGACCGGTCCAGCCGCACGCCCATGGTCTCCGGCATAATCGACGAAACATGGGGGCGGCCGAGTTCGTCCCCCACCTCGTCCCAGATTTTTTTCGTCAGCCGCTCCGTGTCGAACATCAATCCGTCCATATCGAAAATCACTGCTTTTATCATCCGGCAAACCCCAGCTTTCGTGTTTTCCCGAACATCATCATACCATACTGCGCGCAAAAAGTGAAACGGCGGGATGGGAACCCGATTGACGGCCGGAACCCGGACGTCTATACTAAAGGACAGAAGCAAGCCGGGAAAAGGAGGAAAAACATGACTTACGAGGAATTACGGAAAAACGCCAGAAAAAACATGGCCCCAACCTGCCGCGTCTGCCGCGAGTGCGACGGCGTCGCGTGCCGGGGTGAAATCCCGGGCGTCGGCGGCAAGGGCACCGGCGGCGCCTTCGTGCGCAACTGCGAAATGCTCGCCCGGGTCAAGATCAACATGGACCTGATTTACGAGGACCGCGGGCAGGACCCTTCCGCCGAGCTGTTCGGCCGCACCTTTGCGGCGCCGGTTTTTGCCGCGCCGATCAGCGGACTCGGCACCAACTACAACGGATACCTGACCGAAAGGACTTACGCCGAGGCGCTGGTTCCCGGCTGCGCCGAAGCGGGGTGCGCCGCGTTCACCGGCGACGGGGCGCCGGATTTCTTCCTGAAAGACCCGCTGGCCGCCGTAAAGGCCGCCGGGGGCGTCGCCGTGCCGACGGTGAAACCGTGGAGCGGCGACACGCTCCGCGAAAAGATGGACCTTGTGAAGGCTTCCGGCGCCATGGCGATGGCGATGGACATCGACGCCGCCGGACTGCCGCTCCTCGCCGCCGCGGGGAAACCGGTCCGCGCCAAAGGCGTGGCGGAGCTTTCCAAGATTGCGGAGTACGCGGGGCGCCCGTTCATCCTGAAGGGCATCATGACGCAGGTCGGCGCCGTCAAGGCGATTGAGTGCGGTGCCTACGGGATCGTGATCTCCAACCACGGCGGGAGGGTGATCGACCAGACACCCGCAACGATCGAGGTGCTGCCGGAGATCAAAAAAATCACCGGAGACAAGATCAAAATCTTCATCGACGGCGGGTTCCGCACGGGGCTCGACGTGTTCAAGGCGCTCGCGCTCGGGGCGGACGCCGTGCTGATCGGCCGGCCGTACGTGATCGCCGCCTGCGGCGGAGGAAAGGATGGCGTTGCGCTTTACACGCGGAAAATCATCGCGGAGCTGAGGGACACGATGAAGATGACCGGCTGCGCGACGCTGAAGGACATTTCCGCCGACAAAGTCCGGGTGGTAAACTGAAACAGACCGAAAGACACCGGCGGGACAATCCCCGCCGGTTTTTTGCGTCCGCGCGGCTACGGGCGATCCTGCGCCTCGGCGGCCCGCAAAGCCCTGTCGTAGGCGGCTTTGGTCGCGGGGTCGAAGCAGACCATGGCCACGGTCTTGACGGTGCCGTCCCGTTTCAGAAAATCCAGAATGGCGGAAACGGCGATCTTCGCCGCCCTCTCCACGGGGAAACAGTAAACCCCCGTGCTGATGGACGGGAACGCCACGGTTTCACAGCCGTACCGGGACGCGAGGGCAAGGCAGGAATCGTAGCAGCTTTTCAGCAGCTTGTCTTCCCCGTTCCCCCCGCGCCAGACCGGCCCCGGCGTGTGAATAACGTACTTCGCGGACAGGCGGTACCCCTTCGTGATCTTCGCCTTCCCGGTTTCGCAGCCGTGGAGCGCGCGGCACTCTTCCAGCAGCTCCGGGCCCGCGGCACGGTGGATGGCCCCGTCCACGCCGCCTCCGCCCAGGAGCGAGCAGTTCGCCGCGTTCACGATCGCGCCGGCCCTCTGCTTTGTGATGTCGCCCAGAAGAATTTTCAGCATGGCTCAAGCATCCTCCCCGCAGCAGGCGGCCCCGCGGGATCCTTTCCCGCGGGGCCGCGCGGACGTCAGTCGAGCATTTCCAGAATATCCTGCTTGCTTTTTACGCCGACGGACGTTTTGGAGGGCTCGCCGTTTTTGAAGACCATGAGGGTCGGGATGCTCATCACGTTGAAGCGGGCCGCGAGATCGGGCTCCTCATCCACGTTGACTTTGCCGACCTTGTATCTTCCGTCGCTTTCGTTGCCAATTTCGTCCACAATGGGGGAAACCATGCGGCACGGGCCGCACCAGGACGCCCAGAAATCGACGAGAACCGGCTTGTCGGAATTCAGGACGGCGGAATCGAAGTTGTCCCCCGTTACCGTTACGACTGCCATATTTTCGACTTCCTTTCTGAATTAGGATAACGATCCAGAATCTATTATATCCGAATTCCGGAATATTTGTATCCCATAAAATCACAAAATGTTATTTTTCCCGGCTCGACCGGCGAAAAACGCTTCTTGACAAAGTTTCCCGCATCGGCTATAGTATTCCTGTACAGGAATACTATAAGGCGGGAGGCGGAAGGGATGGACGCCGCGGCCCTTTTGATGCGGTTCGGCCTGACAAACCAGGAAGCGCGGGTGTACTGCACCCTGTGCGCGGAAGGGGAGCTGACCGGCTACGAAGCCGCGAAAGCGACGGGGATTTCCCGCTCCAACATCTACACCGCGCTCGCCGGGCTGGTGGAAAAAGGCGCCGCCTGCCTTTCCGAAAGCGCGGTCACGCGGTACTCCGCCGTGCCCGCCGAGGAATTCTGCAGCGGCCGCATCGCGTCGCTCCAGCGGGACCGCGAAGAGCTGAAGCGCGCTCTTCCGGGCCGCGTGGAGCCTTCCGGGGGATACCTGACCGTCGTGGGGGAAACCAATATCCTGAACAAGATGCGCGTCATGGCGGACGGAGCGCGGATGCGGATCTACGCATCCATGTCGGCGGAAATCATGGAGCGGATCCGCCCCGAGCTCGCCGGCGCCGCCGCCAAAGGGCGGAAGGTGGTGCTCATCACGGAAAGCTCCTTCCGGATGGACGGGGCGACCGTGTGGCACACGGAAAAAAAGCGGCGGCAGATCCGGCTGATCGTGGACTCGTCCTGCGTCCTGACCGGCGACATCGACGACGGCGAATACTCCACCTGTCTGTATTCCAAAAAGAAAAACCTGGTCGACCTCTTTAAAGAAGACCTGAAAAACGAGATCCGGCTGACTCAGCTCACGGAAGGAAGGTAACGGCAGCCCCATGAAAAGGCCATTTGTCACGCACGAACAGTTGAAGGAAATCGCACGAAAATACCCCACACCGTTTTACCTGTACGAGGAAAAAGGGATCCGCGAAAACGCGCGGAAAGTCAACCGGGCTTTTTCCTGGAACCGCGGATACCGCGAATACTTCGCCGTGAAGGCGACCCCCAACCCGTATATCCTTCGGATTATGAGGGAGGAAGGCTGCGGCGCGGACTGCTCGTCGCTCGTGGAGCTGATGCTCTCCGACGCCGTGGGGTTCCGCGGGCATGAGATCATGTTCTCCTCCAACGAGACGCCCGACGCCGACTTTCTGCTGGCCCGCAGGCTGGACGCCGTCATCAACCTGGACGACTTCACCCACATTGAAATCCTCAACCGGCTCTGCGGCATCCCGGAAACCATCTGCTGCCGCTACAACCCGGGCGGAGTCTTTCAGGCCAGCAACGCCATTATGGACAACCCGGGCGACTCCAAATACGGCTTTACGCGCGAACAGATGACGGAAGGGTTCAAAAGGCTCCAGCAGCTCGGCGCAAAGCGCTTCGGAATTCACGCGTTCCTCGCGAGCAACACGGCCGGCAACGAATACTACCCCGTTCTGGCCGGGCGTCTGTTCCGGCTCGCCGTGGAGCTCCACCGGGAAACGGGGGCACGCATCGCGTTCATCAACCTCTCCGGCGGCGTGGGCGTGGCGTACCGCCCGGAACAGACGCCCGCCGACATCCTGAAAATCGGGCGCATGGTGCAGAAGGCCTACGAGGAAATCCTTGTTCCGGAAGGAATGGGCGACGTGGCGCTCTACACCGAAATGGGCCGCTTCATGCTGGCGCCGTACGGCTGCCTGGTGGCCACGGCCATCCGCGAAAAGCACATCTACAAGGAATACATCGGGCTGGACGCCTGCGCGGCCAACCTGATGCGCCCCGCCATGTACGGAGCCTACCACCATATCACGGTATCCGGCAAGGAAAACCTGCCCTGCGACCACAAGTACGACGTTGTGGGCGGGCTGTGCGAAAACAACGACAAATTTGCGATTGACCGCATGCTTCCGAAAATCGACATGGGCGACCGGATCGTCATCCACGACGCCGGCGCGCACGGCCACTCCATGGGCTACAACTACAACGGCAGGCTCCGCTCCGCCGAAATCCTGCTCCGGGAGGACGGCTCCACGCAGCTCATCCGCCGCGCGGAAACGCCCGCCGACTACTTCGCCACGCTGGACTTTCCGGGCCTGCCGAAATAAGCGGGCGCATGGTTTTCCGCGGCGCGGGAACACTACGGAAATGCGGACGATAAAAGCGCCGCCCTCACAGCCGGGCGGCGCTTTTAAGGAGAAAGAGGAAGTAATTATGAAAAAGCAATATGTCAATCCTCTGACGAGGAACTTGTAATTTGTCTGCCGGCCGCCGGGCCGGTATTCCGTCTCACCCGGCAGCCGTTATGCAGTAATAAAATCGGTTTCTGTTTTTTGGAACGCTTTCAGTATACCCGCACTTTGTGTCCGGCCGATGAATCGCTTTTGAAATTTTTTCGAATCGTTTGTGAACAATTTAAAAATGTCGGAAGAGAATAAAAATGTTCAAGAAGGCCGTTTCCGGTTTTTTCCGGCCCCGGCGAACAATTTCCAATCATAAGTCATGGGCCGAAGGGAATCCTGTATAAAGGCTCATTCTCAAGAGTCTGAAAGGAGGAATCTCAGTTGGCAAATGCTGTGAACCATTACACGAACACCGACCCGGTCAAATCCGGAGGCTCCGGGGAAGGGCACTCCGCGACCACGGTGTTTTTCCGCTGGCTCGGGAGACTGGCGATCATGATGGTCATTTTGTTCCTGGTTTCCGTCTTTACGCCCGGATTCTCCATTGCGGGCCTGTGGTCCTTCCTGATTGCCGCCGTGGTGATCTGTCTGCTGGACTACCTTCTGGAAAGCGTCATGAAAGTGGACGCCTCTCCATTTGGCAAAGGGTTAAAAGGGTTCCTTTTGTCGGCGATTATTTTATATGCAACGCAGTTCGTCGTGCCCAATATGCAGGTCACCATCTTAGGCGCCATTCTGGGCGCTCTGGCGATCGGAATCCTCGATGCCGTTTTTCCCACAAAGGTTATGTGACAGGAACTGAATCCGAAGGGGTTCCGGGAAACCGGAGCCCCTTTGCTTTTCAGTCCGGCGAAAGCGGGGCGGCCGGTCGGCCGCGAAAAAACGGCTTATTTTTTTTTCTTTCTTTTTTTGGAAAACCAGACGGCGAAGATCACGCCGCCCGCCGCCAGCAGGATCAGGGCCGCATAGGAGTAAAGATCCATATACCGGCTGATGCGTTCCCAGCCCGCCCCGGCAAAAGCGCCGAGGGCTACCAGAACCGCGTTCCAGACGGCGGAGCCGAGGACGGTGTAGAAAAGGAACCGGCCCTTCCGCATCCGCGCCATGCCCGCGGGGATGGAAATGAGGCTTCGGACGAGGGGAATGAATCGGCAGAAAAAGACGGTGGAAGTGCCGCGCCGGTGAAACCAGCCTTCCGCCCGCTTCACGTCCCCCTGCTTCAGCCCGAGAACATGCCCCCACCGGCCGAGGAACCGGTCCATTTTTTCCGCCGGAAGCACCCGGCCGACACCGTAAAGGACAACCGCCCCGACTGCCGAGCCGGCGGTCGCGGACAGGATCACCGCCCCGAGATTCATGCTGGTGTAAGTGGTCATAAAACCGCCGAACGTCAGAATCACTTCGGACGGGATGGGAGGAAAGATATTTTCCAGGGCGATCAGCAGGGCGATGCCCCAGTAGCCGTATTGATCCATGATATGGATCACCCATTCCTGCATTTTCAGTTCCTCCTTTGCGCAGAGAACCGGAAGCTCCCCTTCCGGGCGAACCGGCCGCCGTCCCAAAAGGAATAGACGGACAGGGAAACGGCGGCTCCGAACAGCCAGCCGCCCAGAACGTCCCCCGCGTAGTGGACGCCCAGATAGACACGGCTGAACCCGATCAGGGCGGTCAGGGCCGCGCAGGCCAAGGAAAGGGACACTTTGAGGGGAACGCTTCGAAAATATTTCCAAATGAGCAGGATCAGCATCCCGTAGAGGGATGCGCTGATCATCGCGTGGCCGCTCGGGAAACTGTAGCCCGTTTCGCTGATCAGCCGCAGGACATTGGGCCGCCCCCGCGCGAAAATCCGTTTCAGCACGACGTTGAGTACGGCGGACAGGATCACGGCCGCCGAAACCGGCGGCGCGATGCTTTTCCTCGTCTTTGGCACGAGAAACAGCACCAGGCAAAGCAAAATGACAACGGCCGGGTCGCCGAAATGGGTAACGCCCTTCATCACCGCCGTCAGGACGGGCGACATTCTTTCCACGGCTTCCCCGTAAAACCATCCCTCAAAGCGGGTGGCGGCCCCGGCGTAGATGCACAGGACCAGCATCACAAATAAAACAGCCGGCATTGCCGCCGACCGTACGGCGCGTTTATTCATCCTTTTTCCCCCTGTTCAGCGCACAGCCGCAGTGCCCGCAGTACCGGTCCCACCCGTTTACGGGCCTGTGGCACCGGGGGCACACCGCCCCGAGCCTCGCCCCGCAGTACGTGCAGTAGGCGCCGTCCCCGCTTTGCAGGGCGCCGCACCGGCAGCAGGTGCGGCGGCTTTGCCGGTAAAGGAGAAAAACGAACCATCCGGCCAGATTGGTAAACAGGGCAGCGATCCCCCAGACCGGCGCGTTCATCTTCGCCCGGAGCGCCCGGGCGTAAACCCACAGGGCCAGCAGGACCCAATAGACCATGAAAAGCAGGACGGCAAGGGCGGCCGCGGCCTTGACGGAAAGTCTGCCGCCCGCGGCCGGACGAAGATCACCGATAAAATAGACTTTCGTTCCGTCCGGACCCCCGGCGAAACAGGAAAGCAGATAGATTTTCTGCCGGCTGTAATTTTTTTCGTAGAAGTAATGATCCCGATTTTCCCGCCCGGTTTCCTCATCCACCCCGAGCAGCTGCCTGAAAACCTGCAGGCCGCCGCCTTCCGTCAGGCGGAAATGCACGTCCGGATTCTCCCCGGCGGTAAGGTAACGGTTCTGCCCGCCCCGGTCCTCCGAAAGGTTCAGAGAACCGCTTTGGGATAAATCCGAATGTTTCGCGCTGAACACGACCCTGTTTTCTCCGTCCAGCACCAGGATGTCGACCAGATCCGGCGAGGAAGCCGCCAGGCGTTTCCAGCCCGGTTCCATGCTTTCCAGCCCGCCTTCCGCGGCCCCGACATCTTTGCTTACCCGGCGGTATCCATCGGCGAGGGCAAGCCTGTCCCGGAAGGTATGGGCCAGGAAGCCGGCCGACCCGGTCCCGGCCAGGACCGAGACAATCAGGCAGACGACCACCGCCTTCCGGAAATTGAACTTTTCCATTGCGGCATCAAAGCGGCTCATGTTCCGAACCTCCCGACTTTCTTCCGAAGATCAGCGGGGACAGCAGGCAGAAGCCGGCGGAAAGGAAAAAAGCCGCTGGGATGCAGAAGGTCCCGAGACTGGCCCCCAAAAAGACGAGCAGCGCGGGAATCAGGAGAAACAGCGCGCAGGCGCCGAGAAATGCGGACCGCAGCGCCCGGTTCCGGTTTTCCCGCCGGATTTCCAGGCATTTCCGATCGATCTCGCCGTCCAGCCGGGACAGCAGCGCGCCGGCATGTTTATCCACGATAAAAATCCCCCTTCAGCTTTTTCCTCAATCGAACCATGCCGTTGTGGATGCGGCTTTTTACGGTTTTGGGCTCGCAGGAAAACCGCCGGGCAATCTCCCGGAGCGTCTGCCGCTCCACATATTTCAGCCGGATGGCCCCGGCCTGCTCGGGCGGAAGGCTTTTCAGCGCCTTTTCCAGCTCTTCTCCCTGCAGGCGGCCCAGCACGGCGTCTTCCACACGGAACGGGGACGGCACGTCCCGCTCTTCGAGGCTCAGGGATTCCC
>JALCPO010000052.1 GCA_022650455.1 Oscillospiraceae bacterium | reverse complement strand
ACCCTGAAGGCACATCATTCTTAAACAGGTGGCCTACTTTCTGGTTGGCGGTAGTGGTATACTTTTAAGTCAGCGCCTGGTCTACTTTCTGGTTGACAAACACACTGGCTTTGCCGTTACCAGCTCATTTCAAATCCCTTTAGCAACAGATTACATGGAATTCTTTATCTTGGGATGGCTTTTATCTCATACGTCTTTTAATAATGTGCAAAAACGTTTGATTTATATTCTGGGAATAATTGGCGCAATCAGTATGTTCGTCATAACTTGTGTATTAAGTTTAAAAGCGAATAAGCTCAATAATGCGGTCATGAGTTATGTATCGATCAGTAATTCGCTGATGTCTGTTGCAGTTTTCGAATTTTTTAAAGATAGGAAATTTAAAAAATTCCGAAACAGTATTTGCCAGTATTTCGTTCAAAGACTTTCCGAGGCGAGCCTTGGAATTTATTTTATACAGATGATCTTTTTCCCGGTTTTATGGAAATTTTTTAATACTTACTCGATACGGTATATGCTTTTAGTACCTATTCCGCTTTACGCGTTATGTGCCTTCATTGTCTTGCTCGGAAAGCGAGTTCCTGTTATAAAAGAATTATTTCCATAATCAAAAAATTATAATTTCCTATTAGGAGCTTAAGCAATGAGCGTTAAGAAAAATTTCTTATATAATGCATTTTACCAAATCCTTATCATGATTTTACCTTTGCTTACAGCACCATACCTTGCACGGACAGTCGGCGCTGAGGGACTTGGTACTTATGCATATACTTTTTCTATCGCAAACTATTTTGTGCTCATCGCTATGCTAGGCGTCAATAACTATGGAAATCGCAGTATCGCAATGGTTCGCAGTGATAAAAGCAGGCTAAGTAAGACTTTTTGGGAAATTTATACACTTCAGCTTGTTATGTCTGTAATTATTGCAGTTGTTTATATTATTTATGTTATGCTGTTTGTTAAAAATGGACGGCTAATTTTTTTATTACAGTTCATATATTTACTCTCAGCGGCTTTAGATATTAACTGGTTCTTTTTTGGTTTGGAACAATTTAAAATTACAGTAACTCGCAATACGGTTGTTAAAGTCTTGACAGTAATAAGTGTTTTTTTATTTGTTAAAAATGATGCGGATTTGTGGAAATATACACTTATTATGGCAAGCGGAATTTTATTTAGTCAATGTGCACTCTGGCCTTTTGTTCACCGATATGTTTCTTTTGTGCGGGTATCGTTAAAACGAGTCCTAGTTCATTTAAAACCCAATTTAGTTCTTTTTGTCCCGGTGATTGCGATAAGTATTTATAAAATATTGGATAAAATTATGCTTGGCAAGATCAGTACTATCGCACAAGTGGGATTTTTTGATAATGCAGACAAAATAATCAATGTACCGTTAAGTTTGGTAACAGCTTTAGGAACGGTTATGTTACCGCGAATGTCAAATCTCATTTCACAAGGTATGGAAGAACAAGGGTATCGGTATATTAGAAATTCTATCTATTTTATCATGTTCCTGTCATCGGCCATGGCTTTCGGACTTGCAGGTATTGCTCCGGAATTTGCACCCGTTTTTTTTGGAAGATCTTTTGCAATATGCGGATTATTAATTGCTATTATGGCGCCTACTATTATATTTATTTCGTGGGCGAATGTTATTCGTATGCAATATTTAATTCCAAATAAAAAAGATAAAATTTATGTTATATCGGTACTTTTGGGTGCAATTATCAATATAATTGTGAATATACTTTTGATTCCTAGGATGGGGGCTGTAGGAACAGCTATTGGTACATTATGCGCAGAAGCCAGTGTGATGATTTATCAAACAGTTATGGTGCGGAAGGAGCTCCCAATTGGGAAATATGTACAGTATAGTGCTTCCTTCCCGATTTTTGGTATAGCAATGTATTATGTGGTACGTACAATAGGAAACCATATGGGAATCCATATTATGACGATCGTTATGCAGGTGATAGCGGGGGGAACAATATATCTTGTATTATGCGCTGCATATATATGGTCTATCATGGCAAAACGAAAAAGGAGCATGCCAAAGAGGAAGTAATTGGTAGTGCCAGGAAAATCTATAATTCGAGAATTCCATAATAGAATCTGATGTTGTGATGCATTTCAGCAGCAATTCTGCGATGTGCATTTTGCATATTGCTATTTCCGTAAGCCATTAGTGGATCTTTTGGTTTTGGTTGGCCGTGCGCTGTTTATAATACTTTTTCAACCTGGAAAAGCGTATGGAGAACCTGCCAGTTCTGCGCAAAATAACTGTTGATGGTCCAGTAGCTGACACCCCCCAGGCCGTAGCGGTCCGCCAGATGCAGCTTGGCGTTGATGCTCCTCGCGTCTTCAAACCAGACCTCGTGCTCTCTGCCGTCGGTGTCGTAGTAATTGAAATGGGGAGACTGGGATTCCTCGTCGAACAGGATTCGGGCTCCCACGCGCCCCGCCAGTTCAACGGCTCCTGGGTTTGTGAGAGGCCGTGCGGCAGACCCGCTCACGAAAGGCAGAGTCCAGTTGTAGCCGTAGTTTGGAATTCCCATTAATATTTTTTGATTTGGAATCACTGAAACGGCGTATTGGATGACCTGTTCCACAAGATTCAGCGGTGCAACCGCACGCGCCGGTCCGTAGGTGTAGCCCCATTCATACGTCATCAGGATGACATAGTCGGCAAACTGGCCGTGAACCGGGTAGTCGTGCGCTTCGTAAAGGAGGCCGGGCTGATCGCCGCTCGTTTTCGGAGCCAGAGAGGTCATGAGAATATAACCGGCGTTGTGCAGCCTTTCGGCGGCATTTTGGACAAAAGTATTGTAGGCTTCCCGGTCGCTCGGATTGATATATTCAAAATCGATATTCAGCCCGTAGTAATTTTTTGTCCCCAATGTTTGCAGAACATTGTCGAGAAGGCGGTTTTGCACAGCGTTGTCCGTCAGAATCGTATGCGCCAGTTCACTGCTGAACCCTTCTCCGGTGACGAGATTGGTGATTACCATGATCGGGGCGACTCTGGCGTTTCGCGAAATCCGAATCACGTCCTGGTCTTCGATTTCGTTCAGAGTACCGTCCGCGTTAACCTGATAGCTGAAAATGCTGCAATAGGTCAGGCCCGGCAGGGTCCGTTGGAGCGTGTTTTGGTTGATGTTCGGAAATGCGTATCCGTTTACCCGCTTGGAACCGAGAAAAGAAAGCTGGGGCGGAATGGTGATCACTTGGCCCGCAAAAATAAGCGATTCATCTGTAATGCCGGGGTTTGCCTGAAGAATCGCGGAGATCGGAACCTGATACCGCAGGGAAATTTCGTTGAGCGTATCTCCCTGTGCAACCGTGTACGATACGCTGTCGGCGGGGATCGCGAGAGACTGGCCGACGACGAGCAGTTCCGGGTTGCCGATCTGGTTGCCCTCGATGATGCTTTGCGGGTAGATCCCAAACATGCGGGCGATGGCGTAGACGCTGTCGCCCGGCCGTACCGTATATAGGAACACAAAACCACTCCTTTTCCGAAAATACAAATTCCACTGAATGATATGTCGCACCCTGCAGGAAAATGACTTTGAACCGGCATTTTTCTATGCTTCCGGCCCTTGGCTTCTCCGCCCGCGGAGTTACCGCGTGACAATAAAAATAAGTTGCATCCATTCGCTCATTGTGGTAAACTAAAAAGGTATTTGAGATCCGCCGGAAATTTCCGGTGGGGTTCATGCCCGGCATTCCAGGGTATGAAGCTGACAGTCCTCTGCCCGTGTGGCATGAATGTCTGAAAAAGGAAGGAGACAATTTTATGGATGCATTAAAAACAATTTCGCAGGGTTCCGAAAAATCGGAGCTGCCCGCGTTCGAGATCGGAGATACGGTCCGTGTCGACGTAAATATCCGAGAGGGCGATCGGGAAAGAATTCAGGCCTTTGAGGGGACGGTCATTGCGCGCAAGGGCAGCGGGATCAGCGAGACCTTTACCATCAGGCGCGTATCCTACGGCGTGGGCGTGGAACGGGTGTTCCCGATCCATTCCCCCAATGTCAAAGGCGTCAAAGTCATCCGCAGAGGAAACGTCCGCAGAGCGAAACTTTATTTCCTGCGGAACAGGGTCGGCAAAGCCGCGAAGGTCAAAGAACAGATCCAGTGAGCCGGAATCTTGCCGGGCGTTTGAAAGGGACATTGCGGTGTCCCTTTTTTGCTAGGAAATTCCGTATTTTCGTGTAAGGTGGTAATTGCCGTGACGGTTTCCGATTCGGGTTCCCGGCAGGAAAAGGGCGGCGAAAAGGGTTTCGCCGCCGGATGTTTTGAGTGGGTGGAAGCGCTTATTACGGCCTTGATTGCCGTAATGATCCTGTTTGTCTTCCTGTTCCGGCTGAACGTTGTGGTGGAAGGGCCGTCCATGGAACCGAATTATGTGCAGGGATACCGCGTGCTTGTCAACTGTGTTGACCGGGGCTTTCGCCGGGGGGACGTCGTGGTGATCGATGCGGCGGGAACGCGGCTGAATGAACGCCTGATCAAGCGCGTGATTGCTACGGAAGGCCAGAAGGTCGATATCGATTTTGCCGCCGGCTGTGTTTCCGTGGACGGTCATAAGCTCGACGAGTCCGCCTATATCCGGAATGGGATTACGACCGTCCGTGGGAATATGCAGTTCCCGCTGACCGTTCCAAAAGGCAAGATTTTTGTTCTCGGCGACAACCGTCCCGTTTCTTATGACAGCCGCTATACCAATGTCGGGCTGATTGACGCACGGTATGTAATGGGTAAGGTTTCTTTTCTGCTGAGCCCGTTCCGGGGCTTTGCCGGAAAGTAGACCAAGGATCCGGAAAGGGAAACGCAGTTCGATGAGCGAACAGCAAACCATACAGTGGTTTCCGGGCCATATGGCCAAAACGGAAAAGCAGATTGAAAAGAATTTAAAACTGGTCGACGCCGTCGTCGAGATTCTGGATGCCCGGATCCCGGTCAGCAGCCGAAATCCGGTGCTCAACCGGCTCGTTGGAGCCAAACCGCGTGTCCTCTTAATGAACAAGTCCGATCTTGCGGATCCGCGGCAGACTTCCCGCTGGATCGATTTTTATCGGTCACAGAGATGCGAAGCCGTGGCGGCGGACTGCCGGAGCGGGAAAAATCTCCATCTTCTTCTGCCGAGGGTGGAAGCCGTACTGAGCGATAAAATTTCATCCTGGCGCGAAAAGGGGATGGCGGGCCGGAAAATCCGCATGATGGCGGTGGGAATCCCGAACGTGGGGAAGAGCTCCCTCATCAACCGCCTGGCGGGGGGAAGCCGCGCGGCGGTGGAAAACCGCCCGGGCGTGACGCGCGCGAGCCAATGGTTTTCCGTCGGGAAAAATTTTGAGCTTCTGGACACGCCCGGCGTTTTGTGGCCGAAATTCAGCGACCCGGGGGTCGGGGAGCATCTTGCGTTCACCGGCGCGGTCCGGGACGATATTTTCGACGTGGAGCTGCTTGCCTGCCGTCTGCTCGAGACGCTGCGGGACGATTATCCTGACGCGCTGAAAAGCCGTTATAAGCTGGAGGAGACGGATCTTTCCGGCAGGGACGGATCCGCGGTGCTGGAACTGGTCGGCAGAAAGCGCGGGATGCTTGCGGGCGGCGGATCCGTGGATACCGAGCGCGCGGCGCACATGCTGCTGGAAGAATTCCGCAGCGCGAAAATTGGGCGGATCACGCTGGAACGGGCGGATGCAGAATGACGGACTGGTATTTTTACGAGGAAAAGGCCCGGAAGGCCGGTTTTGGGGCCGTGTGCGGGATTGACGAAGCCGGGCGGGGCCCTCTGGCGGGCCCCGTGTTTGCCGCGGCGGTCATCCTGCCGGAAAACTGCCCCATCCGGGGAATCAACGATTCCAAAAAGCTTACGCCGAAAAAGCGGGACGTTCTGTTCGATGAAATCGAGGCCGGTGCGGTCGCCTATGGGATCGGGTTTGCAACCGAGAAGGAAATCGATACGATCAATATCCTGCAGGCTACGTTCCTCGCCATGAGCCGCGCGTGCGCCGCGCTGCGCGTGTGCCCGGACCTGGCGCTTGTGGACGGCAACCGGATGCCGGACCTCGGCGTGGAAACCCGTACGATTGTCCGGGGCGATTCGCTTTCCGCCAGCATCGCCGCGGCTTCCATTTTGGCGAAAGTCAGCAGGGACAGGCTCCTGCGGCGGATCGATGAGATTTACCCGCAGTACGGCTTTGCAAAACACAAGGGGTACGGCACCGCGTTTCATGTGGCAATGCTGAAAAAATACGGGCCGTGCCCGGTCCACCGGATGACCTTCCTCAAAAAGATTCTGGGGGAATCCGCTCATGGATAATTCATCCGGCGCGTTGGGGGAGCAGTACACCGCCCGGTATCTGGAAACGCACGGCTTTGAAATCGTCCGGCGCAACTTCCATTCCCGGTTCGGAGAGATCGATCTGATCGCGCAGGACTTCCGCTACCTTGCGTTTGTCGAGGTCAAAACACGGGCAAAAAAGGCTCCGGTCGGGCCGCTTGAAGCGGTTACCGCTTCCAAGCAGCGGAAGATCATCCGGACGGCCATGCTTTACCTTCAGGCGAATCCCACCGGCCTTCAGCCGAGGTTCGACGTTGCCGCCGTCACCACGGAAGCCGGTGTCCCGGTGGCCATCCGGTATCTCGGGAACGCCTTTTCGTGCGAGGGATTTTTCTGACCGCCGCAGACCGTTGAAGAAAAGCAATCCGACCAATTGAAGGGGGAAACCGCCTTGAACTATCAATCTACCAGAAACCGCCGCGTAAACGTTTCGGCGGCGCAGGCCATTGCGCAGGGCATCTGCACCGACGGCGGACTGTTTGTTCCCGATTCCTTTCCGGCTGTTTCGCAGGCACAGATTTCCAAAATGGAAAAACTGGGCTACCGGGAACGTGCGGCCCGCATCATGGCGCCTTATCTGACGGATTTTTCCGCGGACGAGATCACCGGCTGTGTGACGGCCGCGTATGCGGAAGATAAATTTTCCGGCGGAAATCCCGCGCCGGTCGTTTCTTTGAAGAACGGTGTGTCATTTCTGGAACTGTGGCACGGACCGACCTGCGCGTTTAAAGACATGGCCCTTCAGATCCTGCCGCGCTTCCTGCCGCTTTCCCTGCAAAAAATCCATGCCGGAAAGGACGCTTTGATTTTAGTCGCGACGTCCGGCGATACCGGCAAGGCCGCTCTGGAAGGCTTCCGCGGTGTGACCGGCACGAGAATCCTTGTGTTTTATCCGCAGAACGGCGTCAGCGCCTTACAGGAAAGGCAGATGCGCACGCAGGAAGGCGCGAATGTTTCCGTCGTCGCCGTGCGGGGCAATTTCGACGACGCGCAGACCGGCGTAAAGTCGATTTTCGGTGACGAGCACATCCGCAGGCAGGTCGCGGATGCCGGCCTGATGTTCTCGAGCGCCAACTCGATCAATTGGGGGAGGCTTCTGCCCCAGATCGTCTATTATTTTTCCGCGTGGTGTGACCTTGTAGCGTCCGGAAAAATCAAGCCGGGTGAAAAAGTGAACTTCTGCGTCCCAACCGGTAATTTCGGCGACATTCTCGCGGCTTACTACGCCCGGAAAATGGGCCTTCCGGTTCACCGGCTGATCTGCGCTTCCAATGCCAACGATGTTTTGACGGAGTTCCTTACGACGGGCGTTTACGACCGCAACCGGACATTCTATCCGACGATCTCCCCCTCGATGGACATCCTCGTGTCCAGCAATCTGGAGCGGCTTCTGTTCGACATGACCGGCGGGGACGACCGGAAGGTGTCCGGCTGGATGGCACAGCTCCGCGCTTCCGGGACGTACCGGGTCGGCGGCGAGGTCCTGCGCCGGATCCGGGAGCTGTTTTATGCCGGTTCCTGCGGCGATGCCGCCACGAAGGCGGAGATCCGGCGCCTGTACGATTCCGAACATTATCTCTGCGACCCGCATACCGCCGTCGCGGCGCACGTCTGCCGGAAGTACCGCGAGGAAACGGGCGACACGACGCATACGGTCGTTGTTTCCACGGCCAGCCCGTACAAATTCGCTCCGGATGTCCTCGGCGCGCTCACGCCGGGCGAAGAACCGGAAGGCGATCCTTTTGAATCGGTCCGCAGGCTTTCCGCCGTGACCGGGGCGCCCGTTCCCTCGCCCATCGCCGCGCTGGAAGCGAAGCCCATCCGCTTTTCGGAAGTATGCGGGAAAGACCAGATGAAAGGCGCCGTGCTGGAAGCGGCCGGCCGGAAGGTCTGAGTGCATGGCTCTGTTTGCGATTGCCGACCTTCACCTCTCCCTGGGAACGGACAAACCGATGGATGTGTTTGAAGGCTGGAAAGACTATGTTCCCCGCCTGCGGAAGAACTGGGACGCTGCCGTCGGGGATGAGGATACCGTCGTCATTGCCGGCGATATTTCGTGGGCGATGAAGCTGCAGGATGCCGTGCTGGATTTTCAGTTCATCGATTCGCTTCCAGGCCGCAAGCTGATCCTCAAGGGCAACCACGATTACTGGTGGTCCACGAAAAAGAAAATTGAAGATTTTCTTGCGGAACACCATTTTTCCAGCATCGGCGTCATCCACAACAACGCGGCGGCCGTCGGCAGCCTTGCGGTCTGCGGGACGCGCGGCTGGCTGTACGACGCCGAAAGCGCCGAAGATAAGAAAATCGTCAACCGGGAAGTCGGCCGCCTGAACACTTCGCTGGACGCCGGGGAAAAGACGGGGAAAAAGCCGGTCGTGTTTCTCCATTATCCGCCCATGTACGACGGCGTAGAGTGCCGCGAGATCATGGACGTCCTGGTCGCCCGCGGCGTCGGCGAATGCTATTTCGGCCATATTCACGGCGCGGCCGCCGCGAAACGGACGCCGGCGGGCGTTTACCGCGGCGTCCGGATGCATCTGATTTCCTGCGATTATCTCGGCTTTATGCCTTGCAAAGTAAACGCAACCGATTAAATGAATAAATTAAAAACATTTTGGCAACCGGTGGAAAGTTTTTTTACCGTGTGGTATAATGTTTTTCGTCAATATGTAAACTTGCAGGAGGAAGTAAAAATATGAGCTTGAAATCGTCCAGTAAGGTGGCGGCCAACCGCTATCAGCTTGAGGTGGCCGTGGATGCCGACACGTTTGAAAAGGCCGTGGAACAGGCGTACCGGAAACAGAATAAAAAAATTGCTATTCCCGGATTCCGCAGGGGCAAAGCTCCCCGCAAATTCGTTGAAAAATATTACGGCGAAAAAGTTTTTTACGACGATGCCATCAATGCGATTTATCCCAAGGCGATGGACGAGGCCGTCAAAGAAGCCAAACTTGCGATGATCGAGGACAAAGTCGATTTCGACCTTGTTTCCGCCAATCAGGACGGCCTTGTGTTTAAAGCGACCATTACGACGAGGCCGGAAGCCGCCATCGAAGGCTATAAGGGCGTTACCGCCTGGAAAAAGCCGGTCGAGGTTACCGACAAAGACGTCGAGGATGAAATCGCTCGGGTGCGGGAGCGCAATTCCCGCATGGTGACAGTCGAGGATCGCGAGGCCCAGAAGGGCGACATTGTCATGATCGATTTCGACGGTTCCGTCGACGGCAAGCCGTTTGCGGGAGGCAAGGCGGACAATTACAGCCTTTCCCTCGGTGCCGGCCAGTTCATCCCGGGCTTTGAAGACCAGGTTGCCGGCCACAAAACGGGCGATGAATTCGACGTCAGCGTGAAGTTTCCGGACGATTACCAGGCGAAGGATCTTGCCGGAAAGGAAGCCGTTTTCAAAGTTCGTCTGCACGAGATCAAGAAGAAAGAGCTCCCTGCGGTCGACGACGACTTCGTAAAGGACGTCAGCGAGTTCAACACGCTGGACGAATACAAGGCGGACATCCGCAAAAAAATCGGCAGCGCAAAGGAAGAAGCGGCGAACGACAGTGTCGACAACCAGCTGATTGACAAGCTGGTCGGGCTGGTCCGCGCCGAAATTCCGGAAGCCATGTACGAAAACAGGATTGACGAGGATATGCGCGACTTTGCCTATCGCCTTCAGTCCCAGGGCATGAACATGGAAACCTACATGAAATACACGGGACTCGACCGGGACGGCGTCCGCAAGCAGTTCCGCCCGCAGGCCGAGCGCCAGGTGAAGCTGCGCCTTGCCCTTGAGAAGATCGCGGAGCTGGAAGCCGTCAAGGTCCCGGACGAGGACATTGAAAAAGAGTATAAAAAGATTGCGGACGGCTACAAAACGGATGTTGAAAAAGTAAAAAAAGTCATCGCCCGGGAAGACCTCGAAAAAGATCTTGCCGTCGAGAAGGCTTTCAATCTTGTGAAGGACAAAGCGGTGATCGCCGAGGGCGAGCCGCCGAAGGAAGAGCCCGCAAAAGCCGGGTCCGAACCGAAAAATACGGAGAAAAAAGATTCCAAAACGGCGGAATAAATTTCTGCCGTTCCGCCAATGCTGTATAGGCATGCTGTTTAAAGGGAGGTAAGGCGGATAATGAGCAATCTGGTACCTTATGTAATTGAACAGACGAACCGCGGCGAGCGCTCCTACGATATTTTTTCGAGGCTGCTGAACGACCGGATCGTCATGCTCACCGATGAAGTCAACGACACCACGTCCAGCCTGGTGGTGGCGCAGCTCCTCTATCTGGAAGGGCAGGATCCGTCGAAGGACATCAGCCTTTATATCAACAGCCCCGGTGGGTCGGTAACGTCCGGGTTTGCAATTTACGATACAATGCAGTATATTAAATGTGACGTTTCCACCATATGTATTGGTATGGCGGCCAGCATGGGGGCGTTCCTGCTGGCGGCCGGCGCGAAAGGGAAACGCTTTGCGCTGCCGAACAGCGATATTATGATCCATCAGCCGAGCGGCGGCACACAGGGCCAGGCTTCGGACATCAAGATCCAGGCGGAGCACATGCTCGTTATTAAGAAGCGGCTGAACCACATTCTTGCCGAAAGGACGGGTCAGCCGCTGGAAGTGATCGAACGGGACACCGACCGCGATAATTTTATGACGGCTGACGCGGCCGTTCAGTACGGCCTGATCGACAAGGTGATTGTCGGCCGATGAAATAAGGTGATACAGTGGCAAACAATGATGACAGCAAGGGCAGAGAAATATGCTGCTCGTTCTGCGGTAAACCGCAGAGTGAGGCGCGCCGCCTGATCGCAGGGCCGGGCGTTTTCATCTGCGACGAATGCATCGAACTCTGTATGTCGATCCTCAACGATGAGAAAAATCTTTCATCCCGGAAGGATCATTATAACGAAACCTCGACGGAGCTCCCCAAACCGCATGAGATCAAAAAAAAGCTCGACGAGTACGTCATCGGACAGGAAAGCGCGAAGATTGCCCTTTCGGTGGCGGTTTATAACCATTACAAGCGGATTTATTACGGCAGCGACAAAAACGATGTGGAGCTGACGAAGAGCAATATCCTGCTCCTGGGACCGACCGGCGTCGGAAAAACCTTGTTGGCGCAAACGCTGGCGAAAATCCTCAACGTTCCGTTCGCTATTGCGGACGCCACAACGCTGACGGAAGCCGGCTATGTGGGCGAAGATGTTGAAAACATCCTTCTGCGCCTGATTCAGGCGGCCGATTTCGATATTGAGAAGGCGGAGCGCGGTATCATTTATATCGATGAGATCGATAAAATTGCCCGCAAGTCCGAAAATCCGTCCATCACAAGGGATGTCAGCGGCGAAGGGGTCCAGCAGGCCCTGCTGAAGATTCTGGAAGGCACGGTTTCCAACGTGCCGCCCCAGGGCGGGCGCAAGCATCCGCAGCAGGAATTCCTTCAGATTGACACGACCAACATTCTGTTCATCTGCGGCGGCGCGTTCGACGGCCTGAACAAAATCATCGAACGGCGCACGGCTTCCTCCGGCATCGGCTTCGGCGCGGAAGTCCGGAGCAAGGCGGAACTGGACTCCACTTCCTGGATGAAGGACGTCGCCCCGCACGACCTCGTGAAGTTCGGCATGATTCCGGAACTGGTGGGAAGGCTTCCCGTCATCGCCACGCTGGACGGGTTGGACGAAGACGCACTGGTGCGGATTCTGACCGAGCCGAAAGACAGCCTGATCAACCAGTACAAAAAACTGTTTCAGCTCGACAAGGTGGATCTGGAGTTTCAGCCGGAAGCGCTGAAGGCGATCGCCAAAAAGACCATTGAGCGCCAGACGGGCGCGCGGGGCCTCAGGTCGGTCGTGGAAGGCTTCCTGACCGATTTGATGTACAGCGTCCCGTCGGATTACACGGTCGAAAAAGTTACCATTACGGCCGACACGGTCACGAAAGGCGCGAAACCGCTGATCGTTTACAATCCGGAACGGAAACCGGTAAAGCTGAAAATTTCAGCCCCAAGCAAACGAGGGCGAAAAGAAACCGCATCCTGACGATAAGCAAGAAGGACTGTTGCAGCGTGGTAGCTTCTGGTTATGCGCTCTGCAGCAGCCTTTTTTTCAAGGAGCAATTATGAGCAAAGAGATAGAATTGCAGAAACCGGGCCGCATGACATTGCCGGCCATTGCGCTGCGCGGACTGGTTATTTTTCCGGGCATGCTTCTCCAATTCGACGTGGGCAGGAAGAAATCCATCCAGGCGCTGGAACGGGCGATGAAAACCGACCAGATGATCTTCCTGGTAGCGCAGAAAAACCTGGCGGACAACGACCCTTCCGGCGACCAGATTTACCTCGTCGGCGTCGTCGCCAGAATTAAGCAGGTCATCCGCCGCAGCGACGAGGGCATCCGGCTGTTTGCGGAGGGTGTTTACCGCGCGGAGATCACGTCGGTCAAAAATTCCAACCCGTTCTTTCAGGTCAACCTCGTTCGGCTCGAGTCCAAGGCGTTTCGCCCTTCCCGCCGCTCGGAGGCGCTGGTCCGCTATGCACAAGGGCTTTTTGAGCAGTACATCCAGAATTACAGTCACATCCCACCGGATATCGTCATCAGCGTTGTTCAGAAAAAGGACTGCGGCGAGCTTGCGGATTATATCGCTTCCAACATCATGTTTGATTATGAGGAAAAGCAGGAGATTCTGGAAGAGCTGCATCCGGTCAGACGGCTGGAGAAACTGTCGGCCATTTTGAAGAAGGAAATTCAGGTCCTGTCCATCGAAACGCAGATCAGCGAAAAGGCGAAGGACCAGATCGACCAGAACCAGCGGGAATATTTTCTCCGCGAGCAGATGCGCGCAATTTCCGACGAGCTCGGCGAGAGCGACAATCCCCGCCAGGAAGCGGACGATCTGAAAGAGCGCGTGGAAAACGCCAAGCTTCCCCAGCTTCAGCACGACAAGCTGATGAAAGAATGCGACCGCCTGACCAAGATGCCGGAAGGCTCGCATGAGGGCAGCGTAATCGTCAGTTACATTGAAACCTGCCTGGAGCTGCCGTGGCACACTTCGACACGCGACCATATCAACCTGCGCAAGGCGCAGCGAATTTTGGACCGCGAGCACTACGGCCTGACCAAAGTCAAGAAACGCATGCTGGAAATTCTTGCGGTGAAAAAGCTTTCGCCCGACATACGCGGGCAGATTATCTGCCTTGTGGGCCCTCCGGGCGTCGGCAAAACATCCATCGCGCACTCCGTTGCGGAGGCGATCGGCAGAAAATATGTGCGGGTTTCGCTCGGAGGCGTACGGGATGAATCCGACATCGTGGGCCACCGGCGCACGTATATCGGCTCCATGCCGGGCCGGATCATTGCCGCGCTGAAACAGGCCGGCACCAACAACCCGCTGATCCTTCTGGACGAAATCGACAAGATGGGCAGCAATTTCCGGGGCGACCCGGCTTCCGCTTTGCTGGAGGTGCTGGACCCGGAGCAGAACCGCGAGTTTTACGACCACTACATCGATATGCCGTTCGACCTGAGCAACGTGCTTTTCCTGACGACGGCGAATGACGCCGGCGCTATTCCGGAGCCGCTTTACGACCGCATGGACGTCATCACGCTGGGGAGCTACACCCATGAGGAGAAATTCCATATCGCGACGGAGCACCTGATTCCGAAGCAGCTGAAAAAGCACGGGATGACCCCGAAAATGCTCCGCCTGACACCGGCGGCCGTGCATAAGCTGATCGACGCCTATACCCGCGAAGCCGGCGTGCGCAGCCTCGAACGCCAGATCGCGTCCCTGTGCCGCAAGTGCGCCCGCACGTTCGTGGAAGACAAGGACGCGCGGATCGTCATTACCCCCGCGAAGCTGACCGAGTTGCTCGGGCCAGAGAAATTCAAGGACGAAACCTTGAATAAAAAAGACAGAGTCGGGCTGGTGAACGGCCTTGCATGGACGAGTGTGGGCGGAACCGTCCTTCCCATCGAGGTCGCCGTAATGGACGGCACGGGCAAGCTGGAACTTACCGGCTCGCTGGGAGACGTCATGAAGGAATCCGCCAAAACGGCGATCAGCTGCATTCGCACAAGGGCGGATAAATTGGGAATCAATCATGATTTTTATAGCAAATACGACATCCACATCCACGCCCCGGAAGGCGCCGTCCCGAAAGACGGCCCGTCGGCCGGTACGGCCATGGCGACGGCCATCACTTCCGCGCTCTGCAGAATCCCCATCCGGCACGATGTCGCCATGACGGGGGAAATTACCCTTCTGGGCCGCGTGCTGCCGATCGGCGGGCTCAAGGAAAAAACGATGGCGGCTTACCGCAACGGCATTAAAACCGTTATCATCCCGGCGGACAATGAGTCCGACCTGGCGGAAATCGACACCGTTGTGAAGGATCACGTCCATTTTGAAACCGTTGAGGAGATCGATCAGGTCTTGAAAATTGCCCTGACGAAAATACCGTCCCCAAAATCGGTTGTGCAGAAGTCGGAAGAGCCGGCCCGTGCCCGGATGATGCCGAATCCGGCGTCCGCCGGCGACCATTCTTCCGCCGGCTCGCCGACGTTTCCGCAGTAACGGGGGAGCCATGAGTTTTCAGAATGCTTTTTTTGAATTTGCGGCGGGCACTTCCGCCGGGCTTCCCCCGGCCACCCTTCCGGAAGTTGTGTTTTCCGGAAGGTCCAACGTCGGGAAGTCGTCCATGATCAACAAACTGCTGAACCGGAAGTCCCTGGCGAGGATCAGCTCGGCCCCCGGGAAAACAGCCACCATCAATTTTTACAACATCGGCTTCTGCCGCTTTGCCGACCTTCCCGGCTATGGCTACGCAAAAGTGCCGCAGGCGGAAAAACAACGTTGGGCGGAACTGGTGGAAGGCTATTTCGCCGCGGGGCGCGACATCCGTCTGGTGGTGCAGGTGGTCGATATGCGCCGCCCGCCGACGGAAGACGACATGCACATGATCGAGTCTCTTGAGGCCCGATCCGTTCCGTTCCTGATTGCGGCCTCGAAAAGCGACAAGCTGAACGCTACGCAGCGGAAAGAGCGGATTGCGCGCCTGGAAGAGCTTTTGACCAAGCGCGGGATGGAGTATCTGCCGTTTTCCGCTTCGTCCGGCGAAGGGGCGGAGCGGCTCCGGCGAAAAATCCTTGCCGCCTGTTCCAAATAACCGGATGGCGTCCCCAGCACGCCGTCCGCGCCGGGCAGGGAAGAGAGCCGCACGTCCCGGTTCACTTTACTTTTCCGCTTTTCCATGCTAAAATATTAGAGCATGTAAGGAAGGGGAGTG
>JALCPO010000051.1 GCA_022650455.1 Oscillospiraceae bacterium | reverse complement strand
TCGCACAGTGCAGCCTGGGCCGGTGCTATTTACAGGGAACCGGGGTTCCGCGGGACTTTGCCAGGGCGGTTGCGTGGCTGCGGGAAGCGGCGGGCCGCGGGAACGCGGACGCCCAGTTCCAGCTTGGCTGCTGCTGCGAAAAAGGGACCGGTATCGGGAAGGACCTGGAGCGGGCGCTCCACTGGTATATCAAATCCGCCGGGCAGGGAAACGCGGAAGCGCAGAACCGGCTCGGGGAATGCTGCTATTACGGCCTCGGCGTCAAGATGGATTACAACCAGGCCGGGATTTTCTGGGAGAAAGCGGCGTCCAGGGGGCTGAAGCGGGCGAAGGACAATCTCCGGCAGTTGAAAAAAGACGATCGGGGCCGGTACGGCACGGCCAGAATCAATTTTCCGGACAGCAGAGGACAAAAATCGGATGATTGCAGAAAGAAGGATGGAGAATGAACTACACCATAACGAACGGAAAGCTTACGGTGACGGCCCGGACCTTCGGCGGCGAGCTGACGTCGATCAAGGACGGAAATGGCACGGAATATCTGTGGCAGGGCAACCCGGAGTATTGGCACGGGCAGGCGCCGGTCCTGTTCCCGATCGTCGGAAGCCTCCGCAACAAAAAGGCCGTCATCGGCGGGAACAAAACGTGCTGTATGGAACGCCACGGCGTCGCCCGGAAAAAAGAGTTCCGCATGGCGCGGAAAGACGACGGCTCCGTTGTCTTTTCCCTTTCCGCAGACGAGGAGACAAAGGCGCGCTACCCCTACGATTTCCAATTGGAAACGGCGTACGTTCTGGACGGTGCGGGCGTTACGGTTCAGCATACGGTTTACAACCCCAATCCGGCCGTCCTGCCCTTTCAGATCGGCGGGCATCCGGCCTTCAACTGCCCGGCCGACCCTGCGGAGCGGTTTGAAGACTACGAGGTGGAGTTCGAGAAACCCGAGACCGCGGATTGTCCCTTAATGGACGAAAACGGCATTCCGCAGATGGACCGGCGCGTCTCGGTGATCAAAAATTCCAGGATCCTGCCGATGAAGCACGAGCTGTTTTTGAAAGACGCCCTGATTTTCGACCGGATCCAGTCGCGGAAAGTGACGCTTCGCAGCCGGAAGAGCGGGAAGGGCATCTGCGTTTCGTTCCCGGAACTGAATTATCTGCTCATCTGGTCCAGCGCCAACGGCGGGCCGTTCGTCGCGCTGGAACCTTGGAGCGGCCTTCCGACCTGCAGCGACGAAGGCGACGTCTTTGAACAGAAGCGCGGGGTCTTCCTGCTTCCGGCCGGGGAGAAGAAAGTCGTTTCCTACCGGATCTCCGTGGTCGGCTGACGGTCTTTTGGCGGGGTTTGTTCAAAAAAAATTTATAATTATGCCCTTGTACTTTTTTCCCAAACAGGTTATAATTTTCGTAAGAGATCAACAGAGGTGATCGGTGGTGTCGAAAGGTATGAGTATTGCAGGATTCGTCTTGGGAGTTGTGATTACGCTCTGCGGCGTTGGCGTCATTGTTTTAAGCGCGATTGGAATTCGAAACGGCTATTGATTTTCTTTCTTAAAACAGAAGCTTCCCGTGAAAACGGGAAGCTTTTTTGCTTTTGGCGCTATCTGTTTTTGTAGTCCGTAAAATCGCCGGTATCGTTCCACATTCGGTTGAACTCGGTTTCAAAATCCCCGGCGATTTTTTCATCTTTCAGGACGACCAGCACTTCATCGTTGGATTTTTCCGCCGATTTGGTGTAGTTGAAGCTCCCCGTAGTGGCGGTCTGACGGTCCGCAATCGTAACTTTCAGGTGCATGATGCCGGAATGGGAGTCGATTTTGATGGGGATCCCGGCCTGACCGATCTGTTTCAGCACCGTCTTTTGGGATTTGCCGGACGACTGCTCCCGGTCGGTGATCAGCCTTACGGCGACGCCGCGCTCGCGGGCTCCGACGATGGCGGAACAAATCTGTGGGTCCGTAAAGCTGTAGATCGCAATGTCGAGGGTTTTCCGCGCGGACCGGATGACGCGGATCAGCTCCGGCTGCGCCGGCTGCCCGGCGCGGGGAAAGTAATACTGCACGTTCTGCGTTTCCGCTCCCGTGGAAGGAGAGGAAACCGCCGGGAACGACAGAAATTTTTCGTAAGTGACGGACGAGCCGGAACCGGGTACGGTCAGGGACGCCCGGACGCCGGAGCACGAAGCCAGAGCGGCGGCGGCAAAGACCGCCGCCGCTGCCGCCGTCAAAATCTTATATTTCCATGTGTTGCGGTTCATGAGTTGCCTCCGGATTTCTGAATTGCGTTATTCGCAGCCGAAGCTGATGCCGATGTCTTTCGCGGAACGGACGATTTCACAGTTCCCCGGCACGCTTTTCAGCCTGCCGGCGACGTCGCTCAGCGGAACGGGTATAATATAGCCGTTTTTCAGCGCCACCATATAACCGTATTTTTCCTGGAAAATCAGTTCGGACGCGGCCGTCCCGAAGCGGGTCGCCAGCACGCGGTCGTATGTGCAGGGGCTTCCGCCGCGCTGGAAGTGCCCGGGGACGGTGACCCGGATCTCATGCCCGGTCCGTTTCCCAATTTCGTCGGCGAGCCGATAGGAAATGGACGGGTATTTCATCTTTTCCCGCTCGCTTTTGAACTCCTTTTTGCTCATGCGGGCTTCGTCGCTGGACACGGCCCCCTCCGCGACCGCCAGAATGGAGAACCGCTTTCCGCTTTCGCTGCGCCGCTGCAGAGCGGCGACGATGGCATCCATGCGGTAGGGAATCTCCGGGATCAGGATCACGTCCGCCCCCCCGGCCAGGCCGGCCTGCAGGGTCAGCCAGCCGACTTTGTGACCCATGACCTCCACAATAAAGATCCTGCCGTGCGACGTCGCCGTGGTATGGATGCAGTCGATCACGTGGGTCGCGATTTCCGCGGCGCTGGAAAACCCGAACGTCATGTCGGTGTTCCAGACGTCGTTGTCGATCGTTTTCGGCAGGGTGACGATGTGCAGCCCTTCCTGCGACAGAAGGTTCGCCGTTTTGTGCGTTCCGTTTCCGCCGAGGATCACCAGACAGTCCAGCCCGATTTTGCCGTAGGTTTCTTTCATCTTTTTGACTTTGTCCCCGCTGTTTGCGTCCACGGCGCGGATCGTCTTGTACGGCTGGCGCGACGTTCCCAGAATGGTCCCGCCCAGCGTCAGAATCCCCGAAAAGTCGTCCGGCCGCATCGGCTGGAAAGACCCCTCGATCAGCCCGCGGTATCCGTCGTGAATGCCGTAGATTTCCACATCGTTCCCGAATTTTTTATAAAGCGATTTGACGACTCCGCGGATGGCCGCGTTCAGGCCCTGACAGTCGCCGCCGCTGGTTAGAATTCCAACTTTTTTCAATGTCCCCGTTCCTTCCTTATCTTGTCATGATATTTCCGGCGGACGCCTGTTTTCGTCCGGGTCCCGTACGGGTTCGTACCGGTTCGGCTTTGTCTGCTGCTGCAGTTCCTTCACGGCGGCCTGGGCCAGCTGTGAGAATTTTTTCTGGCAGTTCAGGGATGCCTTCCCGCGGCGGTCGATGTGCGAGTAGGTCCCATCCGGGCCCATGACCCGCGTGCTGATGTTGTCGTCCCACATCTGCTCCAGAATGTGAAAAGCCCGCCGCTTCAGCGTTTCGTCCTCCACGGGGAAAACGAGTTCCACGCGGCGGTCGAGGTTTCGCGGCATCCAGTCGGCGCTTCCCATGTAGATTTTGGGGTCGCCGGCGTTTTCAAACCGGAAGATCCGGCTGTGCTCCAGCAACTGGCCGACAATGCTGTGAACGGAAATGTTTTCGCTCACGCCGGAAAGCCCCGGAATCAGGCAGCAGATCCCGCGCACCAGAAGCCGGACAGGAACCCGCGCGCCGGACGCCCGGTACAGGCGGCCGATGATGTCCAGGTCCACCAGGGAATTGATTTTTACGGTGATTCCGGCGGGAAGGCCCTTCTGCGCATTCTCGGTTTCCCGTTCGATCATCCGGTTGAAAAACGTCCGCATCCCGTCCGGCGCCACGACGAAGCGGTTGTATTCCGGCGGGCGGGAGTAACCCGTGAGCACGTTGAACAAAGAGGAAGCGTCCACGCCGTAAGGCTCCCGGCAGGTGAAAAGGCCGATGTCGGTGTAGACCTTCGCCGTGGAGTCGTTGTAATTCCCGGTCGCCATGTGGACGTAGCGGCGGATGCCGTCTTCGTCCCTGCGGACGACAAGCAGGATTTTGCAGTGCGTTTTGAGGCCGACCAGGCCATAGATGACATGGCAGCCGGCTTCTTCCAGCTTTTTCGCCCACTTCAGGTTGTTTTCCTCGTCGAAGCGCGCCTTCAGCTCGACGAGAACGGTGACCTGCTTTCCGTTTTCCGCCGCCCGGATCAGGGCCGCGACGATGGGCGAGTGCCCGCTTACGCGGTAAAGCGTCTGCTTGATGGCAAGAACGTCCTTGTCTTCCGCCGCGGTCCGGACGAAATCCACCACGACCTGGAAACTTTCGTAAGGGTGGTGCACCATCCGGTCCCGGTCACGGATGGCCTTGAAAATGTCGTCGTATCCCCAGAAATCGGAAGGGGGGTAGACGGGCCGGATCGGCTTGAAGCGCAGGCCGGCAAACTGGGGCAGCGACGAAAATTTGGTGCAGAAGGTGAGGTCGAGCGGGCCGGGGATTTCGTAGACATCCTCGCTGCCGATTTCGAGCATTTCCTTCAGAAAGCTTTCCGTCTCCTTGTCGTGCCGCTGGGAAAGCTCCAGCCGGACAGGTTTGCCGCGCCGCCTCTTTTTTATGGATTTCCGGATCTCGCTCAGCAGGTCTTCCGTGTCCTCGTCAATGTCGAGGTCGGAGTTGCGCGTGATCCGGAAGGTGCACGCCGAGCGGATGTCGCTCAGCTCGAACAGTTCCTCCAGCTTGTCGAGAATGACGTTTTCCAGCAGGACGAAGGTTTTGCCGTCCTTCGGCGGAATCGGAAGGAACCGCGGAAGGATGGAAGGGACCTGTACCACCGCGAAATAGGATTCGTCCTTCCGTTTCAGGCGGACCGCAATGTTGAGACTTTTGTTGGCGAGCAGCGGGAAAGGGCGGCTGCGGTCCACCGCCAGCGGCGTCAGCACGGGGAAAAGCACCTTATCGAAGTAGGCGGAGATATACTGCCGTTGGTTTTCGTCCATCCCTTCCGGCGTAAGGAAGCGGATCCCGATTTTTTTCAGGGCGGGCAGGATGGAGCGGTTCAGGCAGGAATACTGCTTTTCTTCAAAAGTGCGGATCTTGTCGGTCAGGAGCGGAAGCAGCTCCGCCGGGGAAAGGCCGGAGGGGTCGCGCGTCAGGTAGTTCGATTCCACCTGCTCCATGACGCCGGCGACGCGCACCATGAAAAACTCGTCCAGGTTCGACTCGGTGATCCCGAGAAAGTTCATGCGCTCCATGAGCGGGTTGTCTTTTTTGAACGCTTCTTCCAGCACTCGGAAATTAAAGTCCATCCAGCTTAATTCCCGGTTGATATACGGTACGTTATCGCTTTTTTCTTCCAAAGTGTTTTCCCTTCCCATCGGTTTGGTTCCGGAGCTTCCGCAGGTTCAAATCAGGTCGGATTTTACGGAAAGCTCGGGGTTGCAGCCGAACACTTCCTGAAAAAACGGCGCGCACTGCCGGAACGCCCATTTTTCAAGGTACAGGTTGGCGCCGCTCCGGGCGGAGATCAGCAGGCGGTTGCCCTCCCGCCGGACCTTGATGTCGTCCAGCTTCTGCTTCTGGGATTTGTCCAGCGCGTTTGCCAGGCGGAAGATCGCCACCAGCTTGGAAACGACCAGCTTGTTTTTGTCGCTCAGGCCTTCCAGGTCGGCGCCCTCGTAATTCGGGACGTCGTATTCGTTGTACCGGGCCACATAGGCCGTGAGCAGCATTTCCTCGTCGGTCATCCCGTAGATGTCGGTGTCCTTGATGATGTCGAACGAGCTGAGAAGATGCTGCTTTACCGTCACATAGTAGCCGCATTCATGCAGGATGGCGGCGAGCTCCAGCAGAAGGCGCTTCCGGCGGTCCAGCCCGTGGGCTCCTTTCATCTTGTCGAATATTTTGCACGCAGACCGGCGGATGCATTCGGAGTGGGCCTTGTTGCAGTTGTAGGTCTCGGCGATTTTCTGCGCGCAGGAAATGGCGTTCACGCGGACCTGCTCCTGGTATTCGTTCGCGCTTTTCGAGACGAGCATATGGCGGATCAGCGTGTCCCACAGCTCGGCTTTTGGGAGAATGATTTTTTCCGAGGAGGTAAAGTCCAGCAGGCGGAGCGCAATCGCGAGGGACGAGTACAGCAGCTCCGCCTCTTCCTCGGGAATTTTGAACAGGATGGCGATTTTTTCCTGGGAAAGGGAGCGGATCTGCCGGAAGAGCTCTTTGACCCTGCCGGCTTCCAGCTCAAAATGATCCTCCGCGGGGCTGATCCCGCAGGTTTTCGCGATGAGCTGGACGCCGTTTCCGGCCAGCACCAGGTTGGAAACGCGCCCGCCGTTGAACGGGATCGAGATATGCCCGATGATGGTTTCCAGGTATTCCTGCACCACGGTATAGAATCCTTCCGTCAGGGTGGAGAGGTTGCCGAGCATGTCGTGCAGCTTCAGGGAGCCTATCGGGATGTTCTGGGAAAAGATCATCTGCTTCCCGTCATAGACGGAAAAGCCGATGGTCCCCGCGCCGATGTAGGCAATCAGCGCGCTTTCGCTGTTTTTCCCGCTGATCCGGTTGAGGGAATCCAGAATTTTCGAGTAGATGAGCGTCTTTTCCTGGTCTTCTTCCAGCACTTCGACGGTCATGTCGTTCTGGATTTTCAGCTGGTCCAGCACATAGGAGCGGTTTTTCGCTTCCCGCAGGGCCGTGGTCGCGACGACCCGGCACTGGCTCACCGCGTATTCCTTCATGATTTCGCTGTAGCCGTGCAGAAGCGAGGAAAGCTCGCGGAGGCTTTCAAAGCTGATTTTTCCGGTCGTAAAAACCTCGTGCCCGAGCCGGACCGGATATTCCAACCGGTCGATGTCGACGATTTTATCTTTTTTCAGTTGGGAAATCCGCATTTTCAGCACGTTGGAGTCGATGTCGATGATTGCGGCTTCCCTTAATTTTTTATGATTCATAGCGAGCCACCATTTCCCAGATGTCCTTTCTTCGCCATTATAACAAATACGGTCCTGAATCGCAACGGTTTTCGCCTTTTCCCGGGATTCTCCCGAAGCCGGAACCGGCGGTTCCTGTGGCAAAAATGCCGGATTCATGCTATACTCAATGCTGCGGAACGAAAAATTATGGCAAAGGGTGTTTGTTTTGCGTAAAAACAGGAAGCGGTTTCTGAGGGCCTGCCTGTCCCTCGCGGGGCTTGCGGCGGTGTGCGGCGCGGCTTTTATTTTCGGTTTTCCGTCCGGCGCGGGGAACGGCTTTTCCCGGAGCCGCGCGGACGTTTCTTCCACCGCCGCGGCTTCCGCGGAACCTTCCTCCGCGCAGGTCTCGTCCCGGGCTCCTTCCAGCCGGGGAGCAAAGCCGGACACGTCCATTACGATCCTCGGCGCGGGCGACGATTTGATCCACGGCACAATCTATCAGCAGGCGGCGGACCGCGCCGGGGGAAAAGGCTACGACTTCGCCCCGGTTTACGAGCATGTGGCGGGCCTGATTCAGAAAGCGGACGTCTCCGTCGTCAATCAGGAGACCGTGCTGGCCGGCAGAGCCCTGCCGGTGTCCGGCTATCCGCTGTTCAATTCCCCGACGGAGGTCGGCGACCAGCTCGTGCGCATCGGCTTCGACGTCATCAACCACGCGAACAATCATATTCTTGACAAGGGCGTCGCGGGTATTCGGGCGACGCTGGATTACTGGGACACAAAGCCCGTCAAGGTTGTCGGCGTTTACCGGAACGACGCCGACCTGGAGAAGATCCGCATCGTGGAATCGAAGGGCATTAAAACCGCCCACATCGGCATCACGGAGATGACGAACGGCAGGTATCTTCCGACAGGCTCCGCTTACCGCATTGTGTACGCCGCCGACACCCGGAAGATTGAGCATTTGATTAAAAAGGCGAAATCCATGGCAGACGTCGTCGTTGTTTCCGTGCACTGGGGCACGGAAAACACCTTCACGCTGACGGACAAGCAGAAAAAGCTTGCCCAGGAGATGGTGGACTGGGGCGCCGACATCATCTTCGGAAACCACCCGCACGTGGTGCAGCAGCTTCAGCTCCTGACGCGTTCCTCGGACGGCGCGAAATGCCCGGTGGTCTTTGCGCTCGGAAACTTTGTGTCCACACAGCTGGACGGGAAAAACATGGTGAGCGGGCTCCTGACCGTTACGGAAACCAAAAGCGGCGGGACGGGAAAGACCGCCTACGCCGGCATGAAATTCACCCCGATCGTGACGCACTACGGCGCCGGCTGCTCCAACGTCACCATCTATCCGTTCCGCGAATATACCGACGCCCTCGCCGCGCAGCACGGCGTCCGCGCGTACACGAAGGATTTCAGCCGGTCGTTCATACAGGGCATCGTCGACCGGAGCATTCCGAAAGACTATCAGGACGTTTCCTGAGGCCTTGACGCCGGGGCGGTAATCTGGTATGATAAAGACAAATTTAAAAGCTGTCTTCGGGGCGGGGTGTGATTCCCCACCGGTGGTAATGCGGCGCAAAGCCGACAAGCCCACGAGCGTTTTGCAGATTTGGTGCGATTCCAAAGCCGACGGTATAGTCCGGACGGAAGAAGAACACGCGTAAGGCGTATTTTCACCCCGCAGGAAATCTGCGGGGCTTTTTTTCGTTGACAGCGGAAAAAAGGAGACTGTTTCCATGGAAAGCACAGACATCAAAAAAAGGACCGCGTCCCTCTTCGAAGTTCGGAACATCGCCCAGATCGGCGTGCTGGGGGGCATTGCCTTCGTCCTCATGACCGTTGAGTTCCCGCTGTGGTTCGCGCCCGGCTTTTACCGGCTCGACCTGAGCGAGCTTCCCGTTCTGGTCGGCGGGTTCGCCATGGGGCCTTTGGCGGGCGTCATGATCGAGCTGATCAAGGTCCTGCTGTATTTCTTCATCCACGGCAGCTCGACGGCGGGGATCGGCGACCTTGCCAACTTTCTCTGCGGCTGCTGCCTGGTCGTGCCCGCCGCGCTGTTTTACCGGCACCGCAAGAGCCGGAAAAACGCCATGATCGGCATGGCGGTCGGCACGGTGCTGCTCGCCGCGGCCGGGGGCGTCATTAACGCCTATGTGCTGCTTCCGCTTTACGCCAGTGCGTTTCACATGCCGATGGCCGCGCTGGTCCAGATGGGCACCAAAGTCAACCCGTCCATCACAGGCCTCGCGTCGTTCATCCTGCTGGCGGTCGTGCCGTTCAATCTGTTCAAAGGCGCGGTCGTTTCGGGCCTCACCCTGCTGCTCTACAAAAAGGTTTCCCCGATCCTTCATGGGAAAATACGCTGAACCATTCGCGGATTTTTGACAATTCTTCGGTTTTGTCTCTTTACGCGGAAAAGAATCCATGCTATAATCAAAAAGACAAATGAATATGCTCCTTATCAAGAGTGACGGAGGGAACAGGCCCTGTGATGTCCGGCAACCTGCTTTTGCAAGGTGCCAAATCCTGCGGGAGACCGAGAGATGAGGTTTGACGATGCATGTCGTCCGGTTTTCCGGACGGCATGTTTTTTTGTTACGGCGCGCGGCCCCGAAAGACCGCGGCCTTAAAATATCAGAACTGGAGGCTGCAGTATGTCAAAACGTCTGTTTACATCGGAATCCGTGACCGAAGGCCACCCGGACAAAGTCTGCGACCAGATCGCGGACGCGGTTCTGGACGCCATCCTTGCCCAGGACCCGAATGCCCATGTCGCCTGCGAGGTCACCGCGACCACCGGAATCATCCATGTTATGGGTGAAATTTCAACCGACTGTTATGTGGATATTGCTTCCATCGCCCGCGGCGTCGTGAAGGACATCGGCTACGACAACCCGGCCTATGGCTTCGACGGAAACACCTGCGGGGTTCTGACTTCCATCGACGTTCAGTCGCCGGACATCGCGATGGGCGTGAACCGTTCCTTTGAAGCCCAGAACGGCGCGACCGACGAGGACGACCGCATCGGGGCGGGGGACCAGGGGATCATGTTCGGCTATGCCTGCGACGAAACGCCCGAACTGATGCCCCTTGCCATTTCACTCGCCCATAAGCTTTCCAAGCGGCTGACCGCGGTGCGCAAGGACGGAACCCTTCCTTATCTGCGCCCGGACGGAAAGACGGAAGTGACCGTCGAATACGACGGCGACCGGCCCGTGCGGATCGACACCGTCGTCGTTTCCGCCCAGCACGACCCCGACGTCACGCTGGAGCAGATCCGGAAAGACATCAAAGAGCAGGTGGTCCGCGCGGCGATCCCGGCAAACTGGCTGGATGAAAACACGAAATATTACATCAACCCGACGGGAAGGTTCGTCGTCGGCGGGCCGGTCGGCGACAGCGGCCTGACGGGCCGGAAGATCATCGTGGATACTTACGGAGGCTACGGAAGGCACGGCGGCGGGGCGTTTTCCGGCAAGGACCCCACAAAGGTGGACCGTTCGGCGAGCTATGCGGCACGCTATGTCGCGAAAAACATCGTCGCCGCCGGTCTCGCGAAAAAATGCGAGGTCCAGCTTGCCTATGCCATCGGCGTGGCGCACCCTGTGTCGATCTCGGTCGACACATTCGGTACGTCCCGGTACACCGGCGAGGAGCTCGCGGCGGCCGTCGCGAAGGTTTTTGACCTTCGCCCGAGCGCGATCATCCGGAAGCTCGGCCTGCGCCGGCCGATCTACCGCGCGCTTTCCAACTACGGCCATATGGGCCGGGAAGACCTGAACGTTTCCTGGGAAAAGCGGGATAAAGCGGACGCGCTGAGAGCCGCGCTGAAAAAATAAACCTGTCAAATTTCCACCCCGGCACATAAACTGTGCTGGGGTGATTTTCATGCCGGAAATTCTTTTTCAGTGCCTGCTTGCCGTCCTGGCCGTCGTCGGGACCGTTGAAATCATCCGTGCCGTTCTGCTCCATGCCCTGAAAACGGAAAACCCGGGCCGGTTTCTGCTGGCCGTTTCCTTTTCCGGCCATGACGAACGGGCGGAGTTCGTTCTGCGGAACGCGATCGAACGCGCGAAATGGGTCGGCGGCGACGTGCAGGTCGTCTGCCTGGACCGCGGCATGGACGAAGAAACGCGCCGGATCTGTGAAACGGTCTGTCTGGACCACCCGGAGGTGATCCTCTGCACGCCGGATGAATACCGGGAGTTCTGGATGGGCTGATTTGCAAATCCATACCGGATGGTTTATACTAAAACTAATTTTGATTCCGTCCGGGGGAACCCTATGGATCGTGAAAAACTGCTGGAAATGACCGGTTCCGTGGAGCAGGTCATTTTCCGGAATGAAAAAAACGGCTATGCCGTCATCGAACTGAACAACGGGGAAGAGCTCGTCACGGTGGTCGGAACCATGCCGTTTATCGGCGTGGGGGAGGAGCTGCACGTCGTCGGCTCGTGGGTCAACAGCCAGACGTACGGCACACAGTTCCGGGCTCAGGCCCTGGAGCGTTCCCAGCCCGCGGACGCGGCCGCCCTGCTCAAATATCTTTCTTCCGGGGCCGTGAAAGGCGTCGGGCCGGCGATCGCCCGGAAGATCGTGGATACGTTCGGGGAGAACGCCATCCAGGTTTTGGAAAACGAGCCGGAGCGCCTGAGCGAGATCCGGGGGATCACCCGCGCGAAGGCCCGGAAAATCGGCGGCGAGTTTCAGCGGGTCGGCGGCATCCGCGAGATGATGGTGAAGCTTTCCGGTTTCGGCATTACGCCGGAGGAAGCCGTGCGCGTCTGGAAGGCGTTCGGGCCGCAGGCGGAGGAGCAGGTGAAGCAGGACCCGTATTGCCTCTGCGGCGAAGGGGTGGGGGTTGATTTCGCCCGCGCGGACCGGATCGCGGCGTCGCTGGAGCGCCCGCAGGACGACCGGTGCCGCCTGCGCGCCGGAATTGTTTATGTGCTGAAGCACAACGAAGGGAACGGCCATACCTGCCTGCCCGCCGACAAGCTGGCTGCCGCCGCCGCGCATATGCTGGGCGTGGACGGGGCGCTCGCCGCCGGAGCGCTTGAAGAGATGAAGGCGGATTCCACGCTGGTCGCTCGCGTGTTCCGCGGCAGGGAATTCCTTTTCACGCCCCGGCTGTACCGCGCGGAAGTTTACACGGCCGGCCGTATCCGCATGATGCTGCGGTATCCGGCGCAGTCGATCGTCGGGATCGACGGCTACATCGCGACGATCGAGGCGGAGCAGCAGATTTCCTATGCGGAGCTGCAGAAAACCGCCATCCGGGAAGCGCTCACGAAAGGCATGCTGATTTTGACCGGCGGGCCGGGCACGGGGAAGACCACCACGCTCAACGCGATCATCCGGATTCTGGAGTTCGAGGGGGAGAAGGTCCTGCTTACCGCGCCGACCGGAAGGGCGGCCAAGCGGATGTCCGAGCTGACCGGGAAGGAAGCCAAGACCATCCACCGCCTGCTCCGGGTCAGATGGGACGAGGACGACCGGCCGGAATTTGAGAAGAACGAAAAGGATCTTCTGGAGTGCGACACGCTGATCATCGACGAGCTTTCCATGGTGGACACGCTTCTGTTCGAGGCGGTTTTGCGCGCCCTGCCCCTGGGCTGCCGCCTGATCCTGGTCGGCGACTGCGACCAGCTCCCTTCCGTCGGGCCCGGGAATGTGCTCGGCGACCTGATCGCATCCGGGCTGCTCCCCGTGGTACAGCTCCGGGAAGTATTCCGCCAGTCCATGAAAAGCCTGATCGTTGCGAACGCGCACAAAATCGTCGCCGGGCGGAACCCGGACCTCACGGTCCACACCTCCGACTTTTTTTTCCTGCCGTACCGGACGGCGGAAGAGATCGGTTCGGTGGTCGTCGATTTGTACGGCAGGCGCCTGCCCGCGAGCTATGGGTATTCGCCGCTGACGGATATCCAGGTGCTTTCCCCGGCGCGGAAAGGCGAGCTGGGCGCGGCCGAGCTGAACCGGAAGCTTCAGCAGGCGGTCAATCCACCCGCCGGGGACAAAAATGAAATCGTTTTGAACGGGGTCCTGTTCCGCGAGGGGGACAAGGTGATGCAGGTCCGGAACGATTACGACCTGCCCTGGACCCGCGACGACGGAACCTACGGCGAAGGTGTTTTCAACGGCGACCTGGGGATCCTGCTTCAGATCGACCGGCGTGCTTCCACCCTCGCCGTAAAAATGGACGACCGCACCGTCGTTTATGAAACGGAGACCGCCTCGGAGCTGGAGCTTGCCTACGCCATGACGGTGCACAAAAGCCAAGGCAGCGAGTTTCCCGCCGTCATCATCCCCATGTACCGAGGCGCCCCCCGGCTGTATTACCGCAACCTGCTTTATACCGCCGTGACCCGCGCGAAGTCCCTGCTGATTCTGGTGGGCCGGCCGGAGACGGTCCGGCAGATGGTGGCCAACGGCAAAAAGACGCGCCGGTACACCGGCCTGTACGACCTGCTGACGGGGGATGAGGAAAATGAGGCTGAGTAGGCTGGTGCGGTTCGGGGTGGACATCCTGTTCCCGCCCCGGTGCGTTTTCTGCGGCGGGATTGTCGCCCCCGGGACGGAAATCTGCGGGAACTGCGCGAAGGAGATTGTCCCTTCGGGGACGGGGGGCTGCGTTTCCATACCGGTGAGGGACCGGGATGTGCCCTGCGCTTTTTTGTATCCCTACGAGGGCAAAGTCCGGGATTCCATGCTTCGCTATAAATTTCACGGGCAAAAGCAGTACGCGGGCTTTTATGCCCGGGAGCTCGCGGGCCGGATCGGCGGAGCCCGCCGGGGGGAGCGGCTTGACCTGGTCACGTCCGTTCCCCTTTCGGACGGGCGGCTGCGGGAACGGGGATACAACCAGTCCGAGCTGATCGCAAAGCCGGTTGCCCGGGCGCTGGGCCTTCCGTACGTGCGCTGCCTCCGGAAAACGCGGCCCAACGGCGTCCAGCACCTGCTGAGCCGCGAACAGCGGCTCCGGAACGTCCGCGGCGTGTATTCCCTGTGCGGGGAACCCGTCCGCGGGAAGCGAGTCCTGCTGATCGACGACATCGTCACCACGGGCTCCACGCTCGCCGAATGTTCCGCGGTGCTGCTGGAGGGCGGCGCGGCGGGCGTTGCCTGCGCCGCGGTCGCCCGGTCCGCGCCGGAACAAAGTTGAAATGTCCAAAACGTTGTAATATAATAGAGAACACGAAGAAAAATAGAGTTGTACCGTCTCAATATGAAATGGATGTGATGAAGTGCTCGGCACGGATATAGCGATCGATTTGGGGACCTCGTCTGTGAAGATATACCTTGACGGCAAAGGGATTGTCCTGAACGAGCCGGCAATCGTTTCCGTCAACCTGGAAACGGATGAAGTGGTGGCCACGGGGAAGGAAGCCTATGCCATGGTGGGGCGCACTTCCAGTAAGATCCGGGTCTGCCACCCGCTTTCCGGCGGTGTCGTTTCCAACTTCGACCTGGCGAAATGCCTGATTGAGACATACCTGCGGAAAATCAGCGCCAGCAGGGTCGTCATGCCCCGGGTCGTCGTGAGCGTTCCTTGCAAAATCACGGAAGTGGAAAAACGCGCCGTCGTGGACGTCATCAGTTCTTCGGGCGTGCGGAAGATCTGCCTGATTGAAGAGCCGGTCGCGGCGGCGATGGGTGCCAATGTCGATATTTCCGCGCCGCACGGAACGCTTGTCGTCGACATCGGCGGCGGAACGACCGATATGGCCGTCCTTTCCCTGAGCGGGATCGCCATTTCCCGTTCCGTCAAGGTCGCCGGCGACGCTTTCGACGCGGCGATTATCAAATATATCCGCAGAAAATACAACCTCATCATCGGCCAGCGCATGGCGGAAGCGTGCAAGATCGCCATCGGCTGCGTTTTTCCCCGCAAGGAAATCCTCACCTTCCGCGTCAAGGGGCGCAACGCGATGACGGGCCTGCCGCAGTGGGCGGACATTTCCAGCGACGAGGCGCTGGAAGCGCTGATCGACAGCGCCATGCAGATGATCCGCGTCCTTCAGGAGATGCTGGAAAAGACGCCCCCGGAGCTCATGGGGGACATCTATTCGGACGGGATGATCGTGACGGGCGGTTCCGCCCAGCTTTACGGGTTCGACCAGCTCCTTGCCAAAAAAACAAAAATGCCGGTGCACGTTGCCGACGACCCGCAGGACTGCGTCGCCGTGGGAGCCGGCAAGGCGATCAAATTCATCGACGATATGGAAAACAAAACGTACGGCGTGCTCAACCCGCTGAGCGCCGCCTATTGAGCGCTCGGCGCGGGGACGCCGTACGGCAGCGGAAAAGGGGGACACTGTTTTCATGCAGCGTCCCCTGTTTTGATCGCCTTGCGCGTGCGGTTCAAATTCCTATTTGCGCATCATATAGTTGATAAACATTAACTCGTCTTCCGGATTTTCAACGTTCAGTTCGGCGGAGATTTTGGAATTCTTTGCTTTTTCCAGCAGCGGCCGGATGCCGTAAAGCTGGCACAGCTTGCTTTTCAGGTTCAGCTTGTTTCCGTCGTCCGTAACCAGGTAGACGTTCCCCTTGGCCTTGTCGAGCAGTTCGATCAGCTTCTGGACATCGATATCGAACAGTTTCATGAAAATTCCCCCCTTTCCTGTTTCTGTGCAGATTATAGCATAATGAATGAAATATTACAAGACTATTTGTCAGTATGCATAATTTTCAGCCGCGCTTTTCCATGAAATCCCACCCGGCCGGCCGGCACTTTCCGGAAACATGAAAAGTTCATAAAATGTTCATTAAATGGTGAAAATGGATATAGTAAAATAAACATGCTGACACACGATTCTGGCTTTTTTAAGGATGATTTTTTTGTTTGGCTACGTGAAACCGCAAAAATCGGAATTGCTTGTGCGCGAATGGGAAGAGTACGGCGGCATTTACTGTACTTTGTGTCATAAACTGGGGAAAGATTACGGCCC
>JALCPO010000050.1 GCA_022650455.1 Oscillospiraceae bacterium | reverse complement strand
AATAAGAATATTTTTCCGTGCTCCGCGCCATGACGGACAAAATCCCGGCTTCCAGACTCCCGGAAGGGTAGCTCCCGACGTCGCCGGGCTGCACGTTTTTTCCCGCCACCGTAATCATATATGTCCCTCCCCGCCGTGATGCGCCGTCTCGATCTGCCTTTGGAGCGGGTAGCGAATCCACCGGTTCCAGTAGGCGGGGTCCTTGGCGCGCATTTTTTGGGAAAACTGCGCGAGAAATTCCTTTTCTTCATCCGGGGCGTTTGCAAAACAGGTCAGGCAGTTCTGCTCGAATTCCGTCAGCGGAGTGGCGGGCCGGCGGGTTCCATGCGAGATCTTTCGGTACAGGTATTTCGCGCCGAGGTCCACCGAACACGCGTTGGGCGTGCTGCTTTCGTTGAAATTCTCACCGGTGAAGTACAGGTACGGGCTGTTTTCCTCCAGCCAGTGCAGGTAGGAGCCGTACAATTTCCGCCTGGCTTTCGGCGTGTTGGACTGCGGCTTGAGGTGCAGCAGGGTCTGCGCCAGCTCCGCCTCGTTTTCGTTGGGGGATTTCAGGTGTTCCGCGGCCAGTTCCAGCCCTTTCGGGTCGCGGGACTGGTAGAGCGCCCAGACGAGGTCGTGCAGGTAGGCCCCTTTTTTGCCGCGCCGGAAGATCATCCGCACGAGTTTGGGCAGAATATCGGCGTCGTGGTATTTCTTCTCCAGGATTCCGGCGGCGATGTCCAGAAGATGGTCGAAATCTTCCCCCAGCCCGTCGTCGTCGGCTCCCGTCGTGAAAATCCACCGCAGCGCCTCGTGGGTGCTCTCGTTGTAGGCCGGCCGCAGAAAATCGCCGTTCGCCTTTTTGCTGTTCTGAATGATGCCGCACAGGTTTGCGGCGGTCCGGTCGCGCACGCTCAGGTTTTCATCCGGAATTTTTTCCCGTACGAGCGGGAGAAGGATGAAAAAGGTTGCGAAGGAAAGCTCCGGGTCGTTAATCAGTTCCAGGGAAGCCGGCTCCGGGAGGAATTTGAAATATTCCCTGCACGGGGAATTTCCCTGCCGTTTGCGGATGGAATCCAGCCGGTTCCCGCCTGCCCGACGGTCGATCATTTCGATTCGCCTCGTTTTTTGTTTTAGTTCATAGTATGAAAAACGGGCGATTTGTTTCATGCCGGTAGCAGGGCGAAAGAGGATAAAAAAACAGGCGCCCGAAGGCGCCTGCCGATGAACCGGGAACGGTGCGGCTATTCCTTGCCCGCGTTGATGAAGTCCGCGCCCCCCTGGTACGGGAGAAAAAGGATGCCGCTGACCCCCTTGGCGAGGGCGTAATAGCTTTTTTCGTAGTAAAGCGGGTAAAAGACGGCCTGCTCGTTCAGGCGCTTTTCCGCCGCCGCGTAGGCGGCCGCGGCTTCCCGTCCGCTTTTCGTCTGCGCGGAAGCCACGAGCGCGTCGTAGGCCGGGTCCTTCAGTCGGGCGGGGTTGCCGCCCGCGCCGCTCGTGAACTGGGAGAGAACGGCGAGCGGCCCGTCGCCGGAAGGCTTTACGGAGAAAACCGCGATGTCGTAGCTGCCGGCCTGCACGCTTTTTTGCAGATCGCCGCTGTCCATCGGTTCCATGTTGAAGTAATTGTTGAACTGCCTGTTCCAGGAAGCGATCATCTCCGTCACCATCAGCCGGACGTTGGCGTCGCCGGGGCAGAGGACGGTCACCGATTCCATTTTTTCCAGGCCGAGTTCCCGCAGGCCGGCGGCGAGGGATTCCCCGGCGCCGGCGCTTTGTTTCAGGTAGAACGGGCCGCCGGCGAGGGAACGGTAGTTCTGTCCGGCCAGCGTCGTCCCGGGCAGAAGAATGTTCTCCGCCGCGGACGAGCCTTTCGGCAGGTGGACGAGAACGGCGGAACGGCGAAATGCCTGGACAAACGCGCGCCGGATGTTCACGTTTTTAAAGATCCGGGACTGTGTGTTGAAGCAAAGGCCCCAGGTGGTGTCCTCGAACGAAGACAGCGTGCACCCGATGGCTTTTGCGGAATCGATTTGGGACGGCGAGATCGGCGTCGCGTCGACGGACTGGTTTTTCAGGGCGGAAATAGGGTCGGAAGGCGTTTCCGTTTCTCCGACGATGCTGAAATCCAGTGCGGCCGGAAGCGGCTTGCTGTTGCCGGCGTAAGTGTCCGAGCGGACAAGGTTCAGGGACTGCCCATGCGTCCAGCCATAGGCGCCGTCGATGCGGAACGGGCCGTTTCCGAGCAGATATTTGCTTTCGAGGCCGTACCGGCCGGCCGTCTGCCGGAAAAATTTTTCGTTGCACGGCATAAAAACGGCCGCTGCCGTCTGCTTCGGAAAGTCCGGGGAAGAATCGTCCAGATCCACCACCAGGGTCCGGGAATCCTTTGCGGAAACCCCGAGCCGGTCGGCCGGGAGCTGCCCGGCGCGGATTTTCCGCGCGTTCCGGATGGAGTACATCTGCGCGCAGGTGGAAGAGCCGGTTTTCGGGTCGAGAGCCCGCCGGAAAGCGAAGACGAAGTCCTGCGCCGTCACCGCGCCGTAATCAGCCTTGGTGCCAGCGGGCTTTGCCCACTTGGCGCCGGCGCGCAGATGGAACGTGAATTCGGTGGAATCCGCGTTGTGCTCCCAGGATTCCGCCGCGCCGGGGACCGCGTTTCCCTTCGCGTCCACGCGGGCCAAGCCCTCATACAGAGCCCGGATCGCGGTGAGGGAGGAGACGTCGGACGCAATCTGGGGGTCGAGCGTCGCCGGCTCTGTGCCCAGACTGTAGTGGATCGTCTGATCCGCGTTTTTTGCCCTGTGTCCGCCGCATGCGGGCAACAGGAACAGCACGGCCAGAGCAAGGAAAAACGCCGCGGCCCGTTTTATCGTCAAAGGAATCCCCCTCCCCGCTGTATCCTGCACATCCTCTGTTTCCAATAGTTTAACATCTTTCCGCCCCCATTTCAACGAATCTGACAGGATTGTCATGTTTCGGGAAGGCCGGAAACCCGCCGTTTCCGCGCCCCGGAGCCATCCGGCCCGGACGGACGAAACAGGCCGCTCCCAAAACGGAAGCGGCCTGCTGCATTTTTGTCCCGCGGCTGCGGAACCTCACTCGATGATGCTCTTTCCGGTCATTTCCGGCGGCTGGGGCAAGCCGAGGATTTTCAGCATGGTGGGAGCAATGTCGGCCAGCTTGCCGCCCTCGCGCAGCTTGCACGGGTAGCCCACGACGCAGAACGGCACCGGGTTGGTGGTGTGGGCGGTAAACGGAGTGCCGTCTTTCGCGAGCATCTGCTCGGCGTTGCCGTGGTCCGCCGTAATGAGTGCGACGCCGTCGTGCTTCCGGATGGCGCCGACCACTTTCCCGACGCATTCGTCCACGGCTTCCACGGCGGCTTTCGCGGCGTCGAACACGCCGGTGTGGCCGACCATGTCGCAGTTGGCAAAATTCAGGATAATCACGTCGTACTTTCCGCTTTCAATGCGCTTGAGCAGTTCGTCGGTGACGAGGTAGGCGCTCATCTCCGGCTGAAGGTCATAAGTCGCAACTTTCGGGGAATGGATCAGCGCGCGGTCCTCGCCGGGGTACACGGTTTCCACCCCGCCGCTGAAGAAGAACGTGACGTGCGCGTATTTTTCCGTTTCGGCGATCCGGAGTTGTTTCAGGTCCTTGCGGGAGATGTACTCGGCAAAGGTGTTTTTCAGCCTCTCCGGGCGGAACGCGACATCCACGTTCGGCATGGTCGCGTCATACTGCGTCATGCACACATAGTGTACCGGGAAAAAGCCCTTTTTGCGCGGGAAGCCCTTGAAATCCGGGTCGACGAAGGTCCGCGTGATTTCACGCGCGCGGTCGGGGCGGAAGTTGTAGAAGATCACGGAGTCGCCGGGCTGGATTTCCGCTCCCTGCTCGCAGACCGCTGGGACGACGAATTCGTCGGTCACTCCGTTCTGGTAAGAGTTTTCCACCGCCTGGACCGGGCCGGAAGCCTGCACGCCTTCCCTGTACACCATGGCGGCGTACGCCTTTTCCACGCGCTCCCAGCGGTTGTCGCGGTCCATGGCATAGTAGCGGCCCATCACCGTCGCAATCCGGCCGACGCCGATTTCCTGCATCTTCGCCATGCAGTCGGCCACATAGTCCTTGCCGGAAGACGGCGGGACGTCGCGGCCGTCCAGAAATGCGTGGACGTAGACTCTTTTGCAGCCGCGCTGTTTCGCAAGCTTTAAGAGCGCGTACAGGTGCGAGTTGTGACTGTGGACGCCGCCGTCGGAGAGAAGGCCGAGAATGTGGAGGGCCTTCCCGCTGGAAGCGGCCTGGTCCACCGCACCGACGAGGGCCGGGTTCCGGAAGAAATCCCCTTCCGCGATGGATTTTGTAATGCGGGTCAGCTCCTGGTAGACGACACGGCCCGCGCCGATGTTGGTGTGGCCCACTTCGGAGTTGCCCATCTGGCCGTCCGGCAGACCGACGCTCAAGCCGGACGCGCCGATCTGCGTGAGCGGGTTTTCAGCGAACAGACGGTCGAGGTTGGGCTTTTTCGCCGCCTTGATGGCGTTGCCGTAGTCCGGGCCGATCCCGAAACCGTCCATAATAATTAAAATCAGTGGCTTTTTCATTGCGCTGCTCCTTTTGGCTCTCGATTATTTGCTGGCCGCTTTTACGATTTCGGCAAAGTCGGCCGGCTTGAGGGATGCCCCGCCGATCAGGCCGCCGTCGACGTCGGGCTGCGCGAGAAGGTCCGCGGCGTTTTTCGCATTCATGGAACCGCCGTACTGCACGGTGAAGGCATCGGCCGCGTCCTTGCCGTAAAGCCCCGCGACGACGGAACGGATGATGCCGCAGACTTCGCCCGCCTGCTGCGCGGTCGCGGTTTTGCCGGTGCCGATTGCCCAGATGGGTTCGTAGGCGATGATGATCCGCTTCAGCTCCTCTTTGGAAACCCCGCCGAGGGCGATTTTTGTCTGCATGGCGACCAGCTCGCCGGTCACGCCCTGTTCCCGCTGCGCGAGCGATTCGCCGACGCACAGGATGACGTTCAGCCCGGCGTCCAGAGCCGCGCGGATACGCTTGTTGACGGTCTCGTCCGTTTCACCGAAGTAGGTCCGGCGCTCGCTGTGGCCGATGATGACGTACTGGACGCCCATCGAAGTGAGCATCGGGGCGGAAACTTCGCCGGTGAACGCGCCGGAGTTCGCCCAGTGGCAGTTTTCGGCGCCGACGCCGATGCTGGTTCCCTTGGCGGCTTCCAGAACCGCGGCGAGGTCGACATAGGGGACGCAGACGACGACGCCGCACCCCGCGCCTTTGACCAGGGGCTTGATCCCCTCGATGAGTTCTTTTGCTTCGTCGGGCGTCTTGTTCATTTTCCAGTTTCCGGCGATCACGGCTTTTCTCAGTTCCTTGTTCATATGTTTTTCCCCTTTCATGCAGTTCCTTTTAAAATCGACTAAAATCGACGGGGGCGAATCGCGATCCGCCCCCGTCCTTCGAAGTTCCTTATTTGTCGTTCAGGCAGGCAATTCCCGGAAGGACTTTTCCCTCGAGGAACTCGAGGGAGGCGCCGCCGCCGGTGGAAATGTGGGTCATCTTGTCCGCGAAGCCGAGTTTTTCAATTGCCGCGGCCGAGTCGCCGCCGCCGATGATGGAGATCGCGCCGCTGTCGGCGACCGCCTGCGCCACGGCAATGGTTCCGTTCGCGAAGTGCTCCCATTCGCTGACGCCCATCGGGCCGTTCCAGACGACCGTTCCGGCGCCCTGGATGGCGCCTGCGAACAGCGCGCAGGACTTCGCGCCGATGTCGAGGCCCATCCAGCCGTCCGGAATCGTGTCGGAGTCGACGCGCCGGAAATCGGTGTCCTCTTTATATTCCTTGCCGATCACGTTGTCGACCGGGATCAGGAACCTGATGCCCTTTTTCTTCGCTTTTTCCATAATGTCCTTCGCAAGGCCGACCTTGTCGTCTTCGCAGATGGAAGAGCCGATGGAGTGGCCCAGGGCTTTCATAAACGTGTAGGCCATGCCGCCGCCGATGATCAGTGTGTCGACCTTGTCGAGCAGATTGGTGATGACGCCGATCTTGTCGGAGACCTTTGCGCCGCCGAGGATGGCGACGAACGGGCGCTTCGGGTTTGCGAGGGCGTTGCCCATCACGGTGATTTCCTTCTGGATCAGGTACCCGCACACGGCCGGAAGGTAATCGGCGACGCCGGCCGTGGAAGCATGCGCGCGGTGCGCGGTTCCAAAGGCGTCGTTCACGTAGATTTCAGCGAGGGAAGCGAGCTCTTTCGCGAAAGCCGGATCGTTCTTTTCTTCGCCTTTCTCGAAACGGACGTTCTCCAGCAGCTCGACTTCACCGTTTTTCAAAGAAGCGGCAGTGTTCTTTGCGCTTTCGCCGACCACGTCTTTTGCCATTTTGACTTCCTGCCCGAGCGCCTTGGAAAGATAGGCGGCTACCGGGGCGAGGGAATATTTCGGGTTAAATTCGCCCTTCGGGCGTCCGAGGTGGGAGCAGAGGATCACTTTTGCCTTGTGGCCGACCAGATACCGGATCGTTTTCAGCGCTTCGTTGATGCGCTTCGGGTCGGTGATATTTCCCTTGTCGTCGAACGGGACGTTGAAGTCGCACCGGACAAGGACTTTTTTCCCTCCCACGTCGATATCTTCCACGGTCTTTTTGTTCAGATAATTCATATAGCCGCTCCTTTGAATTGTGTTTTCTTTTGATTGTTTACTTTATAACAAACTAAATTATACAACGCTTTTCCCGCTTTTTCAAGCATTTGGCGGCCGAATTCTCCCGGAACGGGGAGGAATGTGCGAAATTCACCAGCGGAATTCCCGCAGCTTTCCTTCCCGCAGCAGACCGGGGTAGTTCCACTGCCTCAGGACTTCGTAGGCGCCGACCGCGACGGCGTTGGAGAGGTTCAGGCTGCGGGCGTCCGGGTTATCGTGAAGAAGGCGTTCCGGAAGGCCGGCCGTTTCTTTGCCGAACACGAGGTGACAGCCGTCCGGGTAAGCGACTTCCGAATGGACCCGGCGGCCTTTGGCGGAAAAGCAGAAAAAATTACCTGAATTCCGGGCAAAAAATTCGGAAAGACTTTCATAGAGGGTAATATCCAGCAGGTGCCAGCAGTCCAGCCCGGCGCGCTTGAGCCTGCGGCCGTCGATCCGGAAACCGAACGGGCCGACCGGGTGCAGCCGGGCGCCGGTCAGGGTACAGGTGCGCGCCACGTTTCCGGTGTTCCGGGGAATTTCGGGTTCCACCATGACAATGTTCAAAACAGGCATAGTATTCTCCTTTTTTGCGGAATCATGAAAAAACTTTCCAGCATTTCTCTTTGATATTTTTTACCGGAAGGGGGCAGAATGATGAATGGTCTGATTGGTACCATTAATTGTGTTTGGAGGTTGTACAAGATGCGTCAACAGGCAATGGGGTTTGTAAAGGGCATAGGCACCGGCCTGGCGGTCGGCATGGCGCTGGTCGCCGTCGGAAGCAGAATGATGAGGGACAACCGCAGCTTCCGGCGCCGCGCCAACAGGACCATGCGCACGGTCGGCGAGCTGCTCGACAACGTGCAGGAAATTTTTCACTGAATCCGGAATTGAAGGAAAAAAGGGGGCGGCCCGCAGCCGCCCTTTTGCCGGTTTATCCCCCGCTGATGACGCTGTACATACCGAACATCGGCATTACGATGGAGATGATGACCGTCCCCACGATCACGGCGAAAAGCTTGACGTCGCCGAACCCCACGCTTTCCCTGCGGTAGAGCCCCGGCCCAGCAGGGGCGGGCCGCCCGACAGCGTGAGCGTGCTCGCGGCCTGCACGGTCTCCGGTGAAGACGTGAAGATTTCCGCCTAGGCGCGGCGGACGGACGGCGCGGCGGAATCGGGAGATGGATCTTGCAAAAATTTACAAAACGGGTTACTATTTAGAAAAGTCTCCGGTTCCTGACGCCGGGATGCTGAGGGGGAGCGGCTTTATGCCCGATGCGTTTCCAATATCGGAATTTTATTCGGTTTATTTCCGCCCGTACGACGCGGGCGGCGACGGCGGTTCCCTGCTGGATTCCGCCCGCAGGGAGTATTTTGCCCGCGGCGGCACGGTGAGGGGAAATGTGCGGACCGTGGAAAACGGCCGGGAGGTTCGCACCCGGTACCGGATCGGCGCGGGGGGGTTCCGCTGGAAAAAGACCTGCGGCGGGAAAACGCTGCAGGAGGCTTTTTCTTTGCCCGGCGGGCGTTACCGCCTGGTGTCGCACGGCCCGGACGGCCGCCTGCTTTCCGCCGCGGCTTACGATTCCGGCCTGCACTGGATACAGACCGCCTACTACGACGGCGATCCCGCGAAACCCGCCGCCGTGCTGAGGCGGAGCGGGGAAGGAATTTGCTGTCTGGAATACGTTCCCGAATCCGGCGGATACCGGAAGACGCGGCTGCTGTCCTGCCCGTGGGAGCCCGGCACGGCGGCGCAGAGCTACATAAACGGCAAGGCCGGGGAGCCGCGCGTCGTTGCGCGGACGGACGCGGGTGGATTCTGCTTTTGCCCGGAAAAAGAGCAGAAATTCCGCCAGGCGCTTCGGAAGCGCCTGAACGAGGATCCGACAGCCCTGACGCCCGAATGGCCCGGGGAAACAGAGAAAACGCCGCTGGATTTTCATGTGATTCCGAACGACGGGGCGGCCCCCGTCGCCCCCGTGCCGGCAAAACCGGTTCCTTTAGCGCGCCCGTTTCCGACGAAGGAACCGGCCCGCGTGTCCCCGCCGAAGCCGGGGCATGAGCGCCGGGATTCTTCCGGGTTTTCCGGTGCTTCCGGAGCCGACTATGCCGCCGACCATGAAATCTTCACGGTTGACGCGTCCCCGTCCGGACGCGGGCCCAAATATGCGGTGGCGGCGAAGGGCCTTTCCGGCGGGGTTGTCCGCGCGGCGGACCTGAAAAAGAGGAAGCCGGAAAGCGCCGCTCCGCCGGACGGAAAACTGATCCCCGCCAAGCGGATCGTGGTCAGCAGTATGGAAAGCTACCTGTATTTCGGCAAGCTGCTCGACGGGCTGCGCCAGGGGCCGGGGCGCACGCAGATGGAAAACGGCCATACCGCCTACGAGGGAGGCTATCTGGACGACAAACGCGAGGGCTTCGGCGTCTACTACTACAAATCCGGGAAAATTTGCTACGCAGGCGGCTGGAAGAGGAATCTCCGCAACGGGCTGGGCGTGGCGTTCGGTTCCCGGGACGGCTCCATCTTCGTGGGCCACTGGAAGGACGGCGCGGCGACCGGCATGGGCTCCGAGTTCGACATGGTCGGCAACCTGGTCTATACCGGCGGCTGGAAAGACGGCCGGCGCGACGGGCTGGGGACGGAGTACCGCAGCGGACGCGTATTCCGCACCGGGAAATGGTGCGAGGACCGGTTCTGTCCCGGCTACGGGCGCCTGGGACCGGAGCCGGGGGACGCGCTGCAATGAGCGTGCGGATCGACCTGCACGACGTGGAGTGCGGGGAGTGCATCGTCCTGGATGCCGGGGACGAGATCCTGATGGTGGACTGCGGCAGCAGCAGCCGGGTGATCCGCAGCGGAAACGTCCGCTTTTTCGATTCCGTGCGGGGGCGGATCATGCCGCGCTACCGGAACGCGCGGGAACGGTCTTTCCTGCTGACGCACTGCCACCGCGACCACCTGAACGGCCTGTGGCGTATCCTGCGGGCCGACCCGTTTTATTTCGACCGCCTGTTCCTGCCGGTTTCCCCCTGCGGCAGGGACGGACGGCCGCTTTTTCTGGAGTTTGCGCTGTACGTTTATGCCTTTTTGAGCCGCAGGACGGAGTACTCGCACCTGAACACCGGCGTGCTGCGGCTGTTTCGCCGCGCGGCCGAAGCGGCCGGGGCGGCGCGCGTGTATCCCGTGCGGGCGGGGGACTCGTTTCCGTTCCACGGCGCGGAGTACGATATTCTCTGGCCCCCGCAGGAAAAATTCCCTTTCCGGGAAGATTTCGCCGCCGCCGTGGACGGACTGGACACGCTGCTCTCCGCGCCGTACCTTCCGGCCGCGGCGGGCGCTTTTCTGCGGATGAAACGGGAATTTTGCTCCGCTTACCTCGCCTGCTGCGCCAATGTCCCCATTCTGCCGCGGGACGCTGCGGAAACCGGCGCGCTGCTGCGGGATGTCGGCTGTCTGGCGCCGGAGCTGCGGCTGCTGCCGTGCGCGGACCGGATCTGCGGGAGCCTGTTGTCCCAGACGGACCAGCGGATGTATTCCGGCGCCGTCAACGCCGCGTCCGTCGTGTTCCAGAACCGCAGGGACGGGAGACGCCGCGGGCCGGACATTCTGATGACCGGCGACGCGTCCCCGGAAACGCTCGCCGCCGTGGAAAGCGGCCTTTACGACGGGTATTCCGTCGTAAAGGCGCCGCACCACGGCACCGCGAGCGCGTATTCCCCGCTGCTGGAGAAAATCGCGGCGGACCATATTCTTATCAGCAGCGGGGTGTCCGGCGGCGCGGTCGCAGAGCAGTACGCGGGGCTGCCGGGGATCAAACACTGCACTTCGCATGCCGCCTGCGCGTATTTCCGGTCCGCGGGCTCCTGCTGCAACCGCCTCGCCGTCTGCTGCGGGATGCCGCGCCCGGCCCTGGCGGTGAACTGCCCCGCGAACCGTCCCCGGGGGATTCCCTCCGCCGGAGCGCCCCGGGCCCTTCCGCCCTGCGGCATCGTCACCGTGTCGGCGGCGGGAGGAATTCCCTGCTTCTGCGACGTCCGGGGGAAACCGGGAAAAAGGTAAAAAATGTCTGCCGGTCCCGGCCGGCGCTCCCTTGCTTTTTTCGGCTTTCTCCTGTAAAATAAAGCGCAGAGTGCCCGGCTTTTCGGCCGTTCGGCGGGAGCCGGTGGAGTGGGGATAAAAATCCATGGTATTCAGCAGTCTGTTTTTTCTGTTTGTCTTTTTACCGGTGGTTCTGGCGGCGTATTATCTGGTCCCGAAACGGTTCCGCAACGCCTGCCTTTTTGTTTTCAGCCTGGTGTTTTACGCATGGGGCGAGCCGGTCTACATCCTTCTGATGCTGTTTTTTATCCTGTTTGGATTCGCGGCCGGCCGGGCGCTGGAAGCGGCGAAGACCCGCCGGGCCAAAAAGGCGGCGCTGGCGGGTTCCGTCTGCGTCGACCTCGGCCTGCTTGCGTTTTTTAAATACGCGGGCCTGTTCGCGGATACCGTGGGCCGCCTGACCGGGCGGCCGGTCCCGCTGCCGCAGGCGGCGCTCCCGATCGGCATTTCGTTTTACACGTTCGAGTCCATCTCCTATGTCGTGGACCTTTACCGCGGCGACGCGCCCGCGCAGAAAAATCTCGTGGACTTCGGGACCTATCTTTCGCTGTTTCCCCACCTGATTGCCGGGCCGATCATCCGCTACCGGGACTTCGCCCCGCAGCTGCGGAACCGGAAGGAATCGCTGGAAAATTTTGCGGAAGGCTGCCGCCGCTTTTCCCTCGGCCTGTTCAAGAAGGTGCTGCTGGCGGACCAGCTTGCCCAGCTTGCGGACCGGGTGCGGTATTTCGGCGCCCCTTCCGCGCTGAGCGCATGGCTCGGCGCGCTGGCGTTCACGTTCCAGATCTATTTTGACTTTTCCGGGTATTCCGACATGGCGATCGGCCTCGGGCGGATGTTCGGCTTTACGCTGCCCGAAAACTTCAACCTGCCGTATCTTTCGCAGAACGCCTCGGAGTTCTGGCGCCGCTGGCATATGACGCTGGGCGGCTGGTTCCGGGAATACCTGTATATCCCGCTCGGCGGGAACCGGTGTTCCGTTCTCAAAAACGTGCGCAACCTCGCGGTCGTCTGGGTGCTGACCGGGCTGTGGCACGGCGCAAGCTGGAACTTCGCTTTCTGGGGCGGCTACTGGGGCCTGCTGATCATCTGCGAAAAGCTGTTTTTCCAGAAATGGCTGGACCGGATCCCGGCGTTTTTCCGGTGGCTGTACGCGTTCCTGGCCGCGGCCGTCGGCTGGGTGTTTTTCAGCAATACCGATCTTTCGGCTGCGTTTCGCACGGTTGGGGCTATGTTTGGCTTTGCTCCCGGCACGGACAGGCTGGGGCTTTATTCGCTTGCGACGTTCGGCCCGGTTTTAGTTATCGCCGCGCTGGGGTGTTCCCCGCTGCCGGCAAAGCTTTCCCGGAAGCTTCGGGAAGGCGGCAGGGTGGGGCGGATCGTTTGGTGCGCGGGCTTTGTGGGCTGCTTCGTGGCGGCCGTCGCGTTTGCGGCCGCCGGTTCCTACAGCCCGTTTCTGTATTTCCGCTTTTAGACGGGGGGATGAGCGCGTGGCGGATTTTCGGAAAAAACTGAAACGATGCGGACCGGTTTCCGTATTTGCGGCTTCGGTGCTGATCCTGGCCGTTTTGGCCGGGGCGGGCTGGCTTGCCTTCGGGCCGAAGCAGGATTTTTCGGCGGAGGAGAACCGTGTGCTGGAGACAGCGCCCCGGTTTTCGCCGGATGCCGTGCTGGACGGCTCCTTCATGCAGTCCGCGGAAAACTTTGCGGGCGATCAGTTCCCTCTGCGCACGCGGCTGGTGTCGCTGAGCACGTCCATCCAGCTCCTTTTCGGGAAGCGCGACCTCGCATCCGATTACTCGAAGGCCCCGGCGGAGGGCGGCGTCTATTTCGGCAAAAACGGGCATCTCTACGAGGTTCTGCTCCCGGATAGGACCGGGACGTTCCGGAAAAACAGCGACGCGCTCAAGGGCTTTTCCAAAAAAACCGGCATTTCTCTCTACCTTCTTCCGGTGCCGTCCGGTTCGCAGGAGCAGCCGGCAAACCTGCCGGATCACGCGCCGAACCACAACCAGCGGGAAGAACTGGAAGCGTTGCGGAGCGGAGCCGGCGCGGGGACGAAAGTGGTCGACGTGTTCGACGTCCTGAGCCTGGAAAAAACCGGCCGGGATTTCTATTTCCGGACCGACCACCATTGGAATACCGACGGAGCCTACGAGGGCTACCGTGCGCTGATGGGCGCGATGGGAGTACCCTGCACGCCGCAGTCCGCGTTCGGGTACCGCGCCGTGAGCGAGCCGTTCTACGGGACCCTGTACTCCAAGGCGATCTTCCCCGGCCAGCGGGCGGACGCGATGCGGCTTCCTTTCAGCAAAAAATCCGCGCCGATCACGCAGCAGACCGGCGCCGCAATCCGCCGAGGGATATACTGGGAGGAATATTTGACCCAAAAAGACAAATATTCCGTGTATCTTGGTGGAAATCCGCCCGTAACGGTAGTGCGGAACCCGTCGGCGAAAGACGGAAAGCTGCTGATCCTGAAGGATTCTTTCGCAAACAGCATGGTTCCTTATCTTTCCACCAATTTCTCCGAAATTCACCTGATTGACCTGCGATACTACAATCAGGATATTTACAAATATATAAAACAGAACGGAATCACGAAAGCCGCCGCAGTGTACAGCATCAAGCAGCTCTGCGACGTTTCCATCGCGAACAAACTGGCGTGACGAAGGCCGCCCGGAAATCCGGGCGGCCTTCCGCGCACTTTCACAGGCTCGTGAGCGTGGAGGACGGGTAGTACCAGGCGAGAATCTGCTTGTAGCCGGAACCCTGCCGGGCCATTGTCTCCGCGCCCGTCTGGCTCATGCCGACCCCGTGCCCGTATCCCAGGACCGAAAAGGTGAACTGCCCGTTCGCGTACGACACCGTGAAATTGGAAGACCGCAGGGCAAAGGCGGACCGCGCCTTGCCGCCCGTTACGGTCTGGCCGCCGAGGACGATGGTTTTCACGCCCCCCGCGCCGGAACGCTCGGTTTTTCCGACCCAGCCGGATGCCGGGCCGCTCAGGTCCGCCTTCGGAGCGGCGTTCCGGATCCTCGTTTTCATTTCCGCCTCGGAGTAGGAGACGGTCGTCCGGTACCCGCCCGCGAACGCGTCACAGGGGCTCGCGACCGAAACGAGGTACGCGCATTTTGTTCCCCAGACGTCTTCCGCGTCTTCCGTGTTTCCGGAGGAGATCGCAAAATAGGTGGCGTCGATCAGCTGGCCGTTGTATTTCAGGACCTGTCCGGAAACGGCGCCCGCCACGGTGCTGAGCGTCCCGTAATATTTGCCGTAGTTGCTCCCCCAGCGCTTCTGCATTTCCTCTTTCGTCACATAGATGTTCCAGTTCTGCGGGTCGGCGGTGAAGTCCGCCCCGCCGGACGCGGAGGAAGGCGACTTTCTCTGGCTTTCCCGCAGGCGGCTGTAGTAGGTGTAGCTGGCGACCGCCTGGGCTTTCAGGGCTTCCGCGGGGGCAAGGGGGGACATTTCGGCGGCGACCGCCCCGCACAGGAACGTCCGGTCGTCCACCGTGAGGATTTTTCCAGTCGAAGTGTCCTTGATGCGGAACTGCCGGCTGCCGGATACGGAAGGCTGGCTCTGCCGGGATTCCGCCCGGACGCCGGAACCCGTTTTACCGGGCGGCGCGCCGCCCCCGCCGAGCGATAACAGCGGAACCAGGAACATCGCGAGAAACAGCATCAGTCCCAGCAGAAGCCGGCCTTTTTTTACAGACATTCTCTTTCCCCCTCCCGTGCCGTCCGACAATTTACATAAAGGCATCCAAAATTATTCATTTTCCATGAAAAGCATCTGCGCCAAGCCAATTGGAGCACGCAAAATGCAATATTACTTTAAAATAATTGCAAAACTTTGCCGGAAAAGCCGTTAAGTTGCTTGACTTTACTTCTGTGCCGATATAAAATGAAAACATTCATAAAATAAAGAAAATCCATCGGCCGCTTTCCTTTTGCGCTTTTTTGCGGCTGTATTTTTTACTTAGGAATGGGGGACGGAAAACATATGGAGACACAGACGGACTCCGGCTCACTGAACAACACAAGTCCCGCGCTGCAGGCTCTTTGCGACGAATACCGGGCGAACAACAAAATTTCTCCCGATAAATTTGAACTGTACAACGTGAAGCGCGGCCTGCGCAACCCGGACGGCACCGGCGTCATGGCCGGGCTGACGCTCATCTGCAACGTGCACGGGTATTTGATCGCCGACGGGGAGCGCGTGCCGGACAAGGGAAAGCTTACCTACCGGGGAATCGACCTGAACGACATCGTGAACGGGTGCGTCGCGGAAAACCGGTTCGGCTTTGAGGAGGTGGCGTGGCTGCTGCTGTTCGGGGCGCAGCCCACCCGCACCCAGCTGGCGCGCTTTACGCAGGTGCTCAGCAGCTGCCGCGAGCTGCCCGAATACTTTGCCGAGGATATGATCATCAAGGCTCCGTCGAAAAATGTGATGAATAAGCTTGCGCGTTCCGTGCTGGCGTTGTATTCTTATGACAGCAACCCGGACGACCCTTCGCTGGAAAACAACATGCGGCAGTCCATTCAGCTGATTGCTCGCCTTCCCACCATCATGACCTACGCCTACCAGGTTAAGCGCAGGCATTTTGACAAGAAGAGCATGTATTTCCACCCGATCGACCCGACCCAGTCCACGGCGGAATCCATCCTGAACGCAATCCGCCCGGACCGCGTGTTCACCGATGAGGAAGCGAAGCTGCTGGACATCTGCATGATGATCCACGCGGAGCACGGCGGCGGCAACAACTCCACCTTCACCACGCGGGTCCTTTCCTCCACGGGGACGGACATCTACTCATCCATTGCGGCGGGCATCGGCTCGCTGAAAGGCCCGCGCCACGGCGGCGCCAACCACCGCGTCATGATGATGATGAACGAGCTGATGGCGACCGTGAAGGACTGGGAGGACGAGGACGAGGTCTGCGCTTACCTCGAAAAGGTCCTGCGCGGGGAGGCGGCCGACCATTCCGGCCTGATCTACGGCATCGGGCATGCGGTCTACACGCTCTCCGACCCGCGCGCGGTCATCCTAAAGAAACAGGCGGAAAAGCTGGCCGGGGAAAAGGGCATGCTGCCGAAATTCGAGCTGTTCAAACGTGTGGAACGGCTGGCCCCGAAGGTTTTCGCAAAGGTGACGGGCAAGTCGAAGGTCATGTGCGCGAACGTCGATTTTTACTCCGGCCTGGTCTACGAGATGCTGGGGATCCCGAGCGACCTCTTCACGCCGCTCTTCGCGGTTTCCCGCATCCCGGGCTGGTGCGC
>JALCPO010000049.1 GCA_022650455.1 Oscillospiraceae bacterium | reverse complement strand
CGCTCCGTGGAGCGGGGGGCGGTGCTCTGAATATATGGGACAACGGCCAAAATAGTTTCTTTTGCTCTTATTATGATACAAAACGCGCATCATATTTTGTATAATTGTGGGGAGAGGAACCCTTTGCCCCCGCAATTAGCGCGCCCTCGCGGCCGCTTACAAAATAGCCGTTTTGTAACATAATAAATTTGTATCTGCATCATAGAAATTTTGTATCTGCATCATAGAAATGAGGAAGAAATGAGGAAATTATGAAAAACGATTCGCTGGATGAAGCTCCGGAAATCATAAAGGAATTTCTGGGATATATCGGCACGGTAAAAGGCAGATCTCCCAAAACCGTTGAGGAATATTATTTGGATCTGCGGACCTTTTTCCGCTATATAAAAAAGAAACGAGGTCTGGTGCCGAAAGACTGCGATTTTGAATCGATCGATATTTCCGACGTGAATTTAGACCTGATCCGGACGATCGATCTGACGCAGGTTTTCGAATACATGAATTTTTTAAGTACGGAACGCGGAAACCATGCGGCGTCCCGTTCCAGAAAAGTTTCCAGCCTGCGCAGCTTTTTTAAATTTCTTACGGATAAAACTGGAAAATTAAAGAAAAATCCGGTTCAGGAACTGGAAACACCAAAATTAAAAAAAGCATTGCCAAAGTACCTGACTTTGGAGCAATGCCTGGAACTGTTGTCAAAAGTGTCACAAATGGAAGAAAAAAACCGTGAACGGGATTACTGCATTTTGGTCTTGTTTTTGAACTGCGGGATGCGCCTTTCCGAGCTTGTGGGTTTGAACCTCAACGACATCCACTTCAGCGCCGCAACGGTAAAGATTACGGGAAAGGGAAACAAAGAACGGATCGTATACCTGAATGATGCCTGTATTGACGCTGTCCGGCGGTATCTGGCCGTCCGTCCGAACGACGGGCTGGCCGACCGCAACGCCCTTTTCATCAGCGGGCAGAAAAAGCGGATCAGCCCGAAAACCGTTCAACATCTCGTAAAAAAGTATCTGGCCGCTATCGATCTCGGCGGGCCGGGATATTCCGTACATAAGCTTCGCCACACCGCGGCCACTCTGATGTATCAGCAAGGCCATGTGGATATCCGCGTTTTAAAGGATATCCTGGGCCATGAGAATCTGGGAACGACGGAAATCTACACCCATGTTTCCAACAAGCAGATGGCGGATGCCGCAAAGGCAAACCCGCTTGCGGAAATCAAGCAGAAGGGCGGCAAAGACAAGCTGAAACCAAGGCCGGCCAAACAGAATAAATAACCGGTTTATTTCTGGTCGATAAAATCTCCGTGGTCGCTTTTATCCTCTTCCCCACCGTTCTTCCGGTGCTTTTCCTCATACGGCTTGATCATCATTTTGTCGACTAAAGGATAAACTGCAAAATTAATAAGAAAAGAGCAGTAGGAAAAAAGGAGAAAGACGGCGAAAGTAACGGCAAGCAGGATCGTTAAAGGCATGATCTGGGACACATACAGGAGAACGACCAGAATTCCAAGCAGGAACGTGATCAGAAAATTGCGCCAGAGCCCGAGAATCGCGAAGATGAAAGAATTTTTTAAAATCTGCCCAAATTTCAGGTCGAAGGTAACAATCATGACGGGAACATAATATTGGCTGAATAGAAAGAGCAACGCGATAACAACGCAGATCGCGGTGGCAGCGACCGACAGCAGATTCCCCGCCCCATTCCGCCAGTAGTATGGGATGGAAACGCTCAGTACCAGAAATACCGCATAACAGACGGCGCCGTCGGCCAGAAAAGCGGCCCAGTTGTTTCGGACGGCGTCTTTAAAATCGGAGAAAATGAATGCGTGCTCTTCCCGGGCGTAATTCCGGGTCACAAAGGTCAATCCTCCGATAAAGGGGAACAAGAAAATGAGCGGTAGAAAATCGATCGGGACGATCGGAGTGATCCGGTTCAGCAGAACGACCAAAAGACCCGCTGTCACAACCGGAATACAGAATAACAGATTCAGTTTTATCAGATCGAAAAACTTCCGCTGCAAAATGGAAAAAAAACGGGGAACCGGTTTTTGCGGAGGCGCGTTTTTGCTGACTCCGGGGCCCGGTTTATTATAATTGATAAACATAGAAAGTCGTTTCCTCCTAACCTAACTTTGCACGTGGATGGCAATGTCGGTAAACTTCTTTAAAATGATCGTTCAGAAGATGAACGTAGACCTGCGTGGAAGAGATATCCGCATGCCCCAGCATTGCCTGGATGTCCTTCAGCTCCGCACCGTTTTCCAGCAAATGAAGGGCGAAAGAATGGCGAAGCGTATGGGGTGTAATTTCTTTGACGATATTCGCCTGCCTGGCGTAGGTTTTTATGATTTTCCAAAATCCCTGCCGGGTTAGACGACGGCCGTTTAAATTGATAAAAAGGGCCCGGCCGCCTTCGGAAGAAAGGATTTGCGAGCGGACCTGCAGCACGTAGTCCGACACAGCGGCCACTGCCGTCGAATAAACCGGAATCAGCCTTTGTGATCTTTCGCTGCTGCAGCGAAGCACGCCGGCGTGCAGGTCGATGTCGTCCAGATTTAAATCAATCAGTTCGGAAACGCGGATCCCCGTAGCGTAAAGAAGCTCCAACATGGCTTTGTCCCGGCAGCCTTTCACGTTCGTGCGGTCGGGCTGCGAAAGCAGGAGCTCGATTTCTTGTCCGGTTAAGATCCGGGGGAATTTTTTTTTCGGCTTTTCTAATTTTATCGATTTTGCAGGATTAAAGGAAGCTTGTCCGGAAAAAATCAAGTATTTATAAAAGCATCGGACGGACGCTACGTTCCGCAGGATCGTTGCGCTGGATTTATTCGACTTTTTTAAACCGTCCGTGTAGGTCTGTATGAGTTCCACGGCCGCATCAATTGGATCGGCACAGCCGGTTTCAGCTAAAAAGGCCAAAAAGCGCTTTATGTCGCGGAGATAGGAATCCAGCGTATTGTCGGAAACCTCTTTTACGTGGATCAAATAGTGTCTGAAATCCGCGCAATAATCCTTCATTTGTCTTTCCCCTTTACGGAAATCATGAAAAAGTAAAACAACCGCCGAAGAATGCCGACAGCAGCGTGTCAAGCACGGCGGCGGCGCACGCCCACGCCAGAATGGTGCCGAAGCGCAGGAAGTACCGGCTTACGGGAACCGCGGCTGTGGATGCGGAATGCGTATTTTGCGCGGCCAGCATACGCGAATACCGGATCCCTTCCCCCGCGGCAAACAAGATGGCCAAACAGCAGAAAAATGCGCCCGGCAGAATTACGGCCAGGTTGTAAAGGATGCCCTGCCAGCCGTAGGAAACATAGAGGTAACCGGATGTAAGGCCCAGCCCGAATCCGCGAAAAGCAAGGATAACAGGGATAAAGAACGCCCCCCACATGGAAAGGCCGCACAGGAAGCAGGCAAAAATAAACAGAAAAGATGAGGCAAAAGCGGCGGAAAAAACCATTAAAAACGGCTGTGTCTGCCGCGCTTCCCAATTACCGGCAAAAAGAAAATCCAGCCGCTGCAAAATACTGGCGTCCGCGCTCCGTGCATAGAGGGAGCCGAGAACCATCCCGACCAGCAGTACCAGCGAGAGAAGGGAAAAAGCCCGGTTTTCCCGAATCGCCTGAAGCAGGTCCTTTCCGAAACCGCTCAGCGGCATTTTCCGGTTTCTGCCGTGATAGTGGATTGCAATGACGCCCATACATTCCATGCCCCCAAAGGAGTTTTCTAACTAAATGTATGTGGGACAAAGGCATTCTATGTTTTATCTGTCAGGAAAACTCCGTCGCAAAAAGAAATATCCGCCAAGAAACTGCAGCTTTTATCTTAATACTTTTCCGCAGCCGAATCAAGACAAAATGGCAAATCCAATTGCCGCTCCGGCGGATTTATTCCGCGAGAGCCGCCTGGATCATAACGGCACATTCCAGCCGCTTTTTCTCCAATTCACAGGAAATCGTATGCGGTTTACGGATATTGCCTTCATACTTCAAATTGTTTGCATTGCAGCCGCCGCTGCAGTAAAATTTTGCCCAGCAATTTTTGCATTCCGATTTCGTATAGACATTGGTCAGAGCAAACCGATGTTTCATGGCCTGATCCAGCGTATCGGTCAGAACATTGCCCATTTCCCATTTTTTGTCGCCCACAAACTGGTGGCATGGGTAAAGGTCGCCGGTCGGGGTAACCGCAACGTACTCATTACCGCAGCTGCAGCCGCGCAGCCGCTTGATCGCGCAGGGCCCCTGGTTCAGATCGATCATAAAATGGAAGAAATCAAATTTTTTCCCTGTTTTCGTGCGCTCGATCATCAGCTTGGAAAGGCGGTCATATTCTTCAAAGACCCTGGGAAGGTCATCCTCCCGAATCGAATAATCCAGCTTTGTATCCGAAACGACAGGCTCGACGGAAATTTCATCAAAGCCCTCGTCCAAAAAATGTTGGATATCCTTTACAAAGTCGAGGTTATATTTTGAGAAAGTGCCCCGCACGTAATAGTCTTTGTCTTGGGGCCGCCGGGCGACCAGTTTTTTGAACTTCGGCAGCACGGTGTCATAGCTTCCACTTCCGTCGACCCGGACGCGAAGGCGGTCGTTGACTTCTTTTCGTCCGTCGAGCGACAAAATGCAGTTGGACATCTCCCTGTTGATAAAATCGATTGCTTCGTCGTTTAAAAGCAGCCCGTTCGTCGTAATTGTGAAACGGAAATTCTTATGGTGCTGCTTTTCAATGCTGTGAGCATAAGCGACCGTTTGCCTGACGACGCCGAAGTTCATCAGCGGCTCTCCCCCGAAGAAATCCAGTTCGAGATTGTGCCGGTTTCCCGAATGCTTCACTAAAAAATCGACCGCGCTTTTCGCCACCTGAAACGGCATCAGCATCCGTCTGCCGCCAAAATCCCCCTGCGCGGCAAAGCAGTAGCGGCAGCGGAGATTGCAGTCATGTGCGACGTTCAGGCACATGGATTTGATCGGCGCGTCTTTCAGCATGGAAGCAAACTTTTCGTATTCGTCCCTGGAATAAAGCTGCCCTTTCCGGTAAAGCTCCAGAATTTCCGAGTATCCTTCCCGAAGCGTCTTCTCGTCGTACTGATTTTTGAGCTCCGCCATCATCGCTTTCGGGGGCTCGTCCGGAACGCCGTCGTCCAGATAGTCCAGCATGGCAAACGGAGCGCCGCCAAACAGGTGCACCGCTCCGCTGTTGGTGTCCATAACAATGTTGTAGCCGTTTAAGGAATATTTATGAATCATTTTCTATTTCCCCGTATGAATAAAATGGAAGGGACAGAATCCCTGCCCCTTTTCCCTTTGCAAATAAAATTTTAAATATTACCGGTTCGGATTCTCGCATTTCTGATTGGAAACCGTGCAGGAAGTCTTACAGGCCGACTGGCAGGAAGCCTGGCACTCGCCACAGCCGCCTTTCGCCGCGCTTTTCTTCAGGTTCGCCTGATTCAGCGTTTTAATCTGCTTCAATTTTAAGCCTCCGTTTCATCCCATGGTTCATAAAGTCACATCAAATATTATAGCACGGAAATCGGAATAGTCAAAAACTTATTTGTGCCTGGATTTCCGGTTTACGGCAACAAGCCCGCCGATTGCGCCGGACAAAAGCATGACGATAAGCCGCAGGAACGCCTCCGAAGGGACCCCGTTTTGCGAGGCGGCCAGACCCGCAACAAGGAACAGGAAAAACAGCAGCAGCCCCGACAGGGCTCCGTAAATCAAGCCGCGCTGCTTCGATATTTTCGCCGTGACAAACCCAGCGAAAAAGGAGCTGATGACGGACACGGCAATAATGACGGCCGGCAAAAAGTTGTGAGGGATGTTTTCCGATGAGACAAACGCAAGCGCACACACGGCCAGCAGCACGGCACACAGAGCAGCGCCGGCAACCGCGCCGATCACAACCGCCTTGACCGCGGAAAAAATTGATTTTTGCCCTGACGAATTTGAACCTTTCACGGAAAAACCGCCCCCTTTTCAATCCTAACCAATAAATATTCCCGGGGAACGGTTTCTATTCATAAAAGGTTTACTCCGTCTCTTCGTGAATGGTATCCACGCTCCCAATCGCCCATTTTTTGATCTTCATTTTCGCCCGGTCGGTGCCGGTCTCAATGATGAGAATATCGGAGTCCTCTTTGATCCCCACGACTCTGCCGACAATCCCGCCGATCGTTGTGATATTGTCGCCGATCTGCACGCTGCTGCGCATCTTATCCTCTTTTTTTCTCTTCTTCTGCTGAGGACGGATCAGGAGAAAATAAAAAACGCCGAAAATCACGACCATATAGAGAACGGTCAACCCGATGCCTCCCGCGCTGGTCGCGGATTCGTTTGCCAAAAACAAATTCATTTCTACACCTCCGTAATGATGTTTTGATTATATCAATAATACGCCGACCTTGCAAGGTATTTTAAATTCTCCGGCTTAATTTTGCGAGGTTCTGCTGGAAAAAGTCGTCATAGCGCCGGTTATCCAGCGATTCCCGGATTTTTTCAAACAGCGTATTGAAAAAATAGATATTGTGCATGACGCAGAGGCGCATCGCCAGCATTTCCCCGCTTTTGAAAAGGTGGTGGATATAGGCCCGGCTGAAGTTCCGGCAGACCGGACAGCCGCACGCCTCGTCCAGGGGCCTCTCGTCCAGGATATATTTTGCGTTCAACAGGTTCCGGCAGCCTTCCCAAGTAAACGCATGCCCATGCCGCGCGTTCCTCGTCGGCAGGACGCAGTCGAAAAGGTCGATGCCGCGCTTGACGGATTCCAGAATATTGGCCGGCGTTCCGACGCCCATCAGGTAGCGCGGCTTGTCCCGCGGCATTTCGGGCTCGACGGCCTCAATCATATGGTACATGACTGCGGCGCTTTCTCCCACCGCCAGACCACCGATGGCGTATCCGTCCAGATCCAGCTCCCGGATCCGTTTCATGCAGTCCACCCTCAGGTCCTCGTAGGTGCTGCCCTGGTTGATGCCGAAAAGCATCTGCTTCCTATTCCGAGTCTCCGGCAAGGCGTTCAGGCGGTCCAGCTCCGCTTTGGAACGGTACAGCCACCGGATGGTGCGCTCACAGGAAGCGCGGGCGTATTCGTATTCCGCCGGGTTCTGCACGCATTCGTCGAACGCCATCGCTATGGTGGATGCCAGGTTGGACTGGATCCGCATGCTTTCTTCCGGTCCCATGAAAATCTTGTGACCGTCAATATGGGAAGCAAAGGTGACGCCCTTTTCCGTGATGTTTCTCAGCTTGGCAAGGGAAAACACCTGGAACCCCCCGCTGTCGGTCAGGATGGGCCCGTCCCACCGCGTAAACCGGTGCAGGCCGCCGAGCTTCCGCACGACCTCGTCGCCCGGCCTCAGGTGAAGGTGATAGGTATTGCAAAGCTGCACCTGGCATTTCAGATTTTTTAGATCCAGCGCGGAAACGGCCCCTTTAATGGCTCCGCAGGTCGCGACGTTCATGAAGGCAGGGGTCTGAACCGTCCCGTCGGGGGTAATCAGCTCGCCGCGCCGGGCCGAGCCTTCCGTGTTGATGAGTTGATACATGTTTTGCACCGCGTTTCGGTTAATAGATGAACATGGCGTCGCCGAAGCTGAAAAAGCGGTATTTTTCCCGCACCGCTACGCGGTAGGCGTTCATGATATGGTCGTATCCGGCCAAAGCGGAGACAAGCATAATCAGGGTGCTTTCCGGAAGATGAAAGTTGGTAATCAGGCCGTCCATGGCTTTGAATTGAAACCCCGGATAAATAAAGATGTCGGTCCAGCCCGCGCTTTCCCGAATGCAGCCTTCTTTTGCCGCGACGCTCTCCAGCGTCCGGCAGCTTGTGGTGCCGACGGAAATCACTCTCCCGCCGTTTTTTCTGGTTTCGTTGATGAGATCGGCCGCTTTCTGCGGCATATAGTAATGTTCCGAATGCATTTTATGGTCGGTGATTTTCTGGGCCGTCACCGGGCGGAATGTGCCAAGGCCGACGTGAAGCGTGACAAACGCGAGCCGGACGCCCTTTTGCCGGATCTTTTCCAGAAGCTGCGGGGTAAAGTGAAGGCCGGCGGTCGGCGCGGCGGCCGACCCGACTTCCTTGGAGTAAACCGTCTGATACCGTTCCTTGTCTTTCAGCTTCGTCGTGATATAATGAGGAAGAGGCATTTGCCCTATTTTGTCCAGAATTTCATAAAAATTTCCGTCGTACGTAAACTTAGCCAGCCGGTTTCCGTCGTCCACAATGTCCAGCACCTCGGCCTTCAGCAGACCGCCGCCGAACACAAAGCGGGAGCCGGGTTTCGCGCGCCGCCCGGGCCCGGTGAGGACTTCCCAGACGTCGCCGTCCCGGTGCGTGAGCAGCAAAAATTCCACTTTGGCACCGGTGCCTTCCTTGACGCCGTACAGCCTCGCGGGCAGTACGCGCGAATCGTTCAGGACAAGGCAGTCGTTCGGATTCAGGCAATCCACAATATCGTAGAAATGCTTGTGCGCAATTTTGCCGGTCCGTTTATTTAAAATCAGCAGCCGGGAAGAATCCCGCGGCTCGGCGGGAGTCTGGGCGATCAGTTCTTTTGGAAGATCATAGGCAAAGTCGCTTGTTTTCATATTGTTCAGGTCAAGTCCCATTTTTGAATCTCCTGCTTTTTTTATTTTTTATCCGGAGTCTATTATAAATAAATTGACAACCAATAGCAACACATGCTATTATAATTTGTAATTATATTGATCGATAGAGGTGCGGACTTCATCATTAGCCGCTGGAAGGCTGCCGAAAGCCGTTGAACAGCTGTGAAAGGGGATTTCGCCGAAGGAAATGCTTGTCGGCGGGCGTTTGCCTGGTTGTTTTGCAAACAGCATCGCAACTGTCATCATTTTGATGGAGCGCTATCAACGCCACGCCTGTTTCACCGTCTGGAACGGGCCGGCGGCGGAAGTGGATTCGGAAAGATGATGACCGGTTGATAAACCGGTTTTTTTCTTACGCGGATATTTTTATGCGCGTTTATCATAAGAATGCTACAGGAGGATTTTCATGAAACAGTATCATGTCGGAATCATCGGCGCAACGGGAATGGTGGGCCAAAGATTTGCCACCCTGCTGGCAAACCATCCATGGTTCCAAGTGGCCGTCCTTGCCGCGAGTTCCCGCTCCGCCGGAAAAACATATGAAGAGGCACTCGGGAATCGCTGGCAAATGTCGACACCGATTCCGGAAGATATGAAAAACATGGTTGTGCTCGATGCGGAAAGGGACCGGAAGAAAATCGCGGAAAGCGTTGATTTTGTCTTCTGCGCCATCAATATGGAAAAGCAGAAAACCCGGGAGCTGGAAGAAGCCTATGCAAAGGCGGAGTGCCCGGTTATTTCCAACAACAGCGCGAACCGCGGCGTCCCGGATGTCCCGATGATCATTCCGGAAATCAACCCGGACCATGCACAGGTGATTGAGACACAGCGCCGGCGTTTCGGCACAAAACGCGGATTCATCGCGGTCAAGTCCAACTGTTCCATCCAGAGCTATGTGCCCGCCGTAACTCCCCTGCTGAATTTGGGCGTGACCAAAGTCCTTGCCTGCACATACCAGGCGATTTCGGGAGCCGGAAAAACATTCCGTACCTGGCCGGAAATGGTGGATAACCTGATTCCGTTCATCGGCGGCGAAGAAGGCAAATCTGAAAACGAGCCGATGAAAGTCTGGGGTCATGTCGAAAACGGCGTGGTCGTCAATGCGGCGGTGCCGGATATCACGACACAGTGCCTGCGCGTTCCCGTGTCCGACGGCCATACGGCGGCGGTTTTTGTGTCGATGGAAAAGAAAGTTCCGATGGATGAAATCATCGCCAGGTGGGAAAATTTCAGCGGGGAACCTCAGAAGCTGAACCTTCCGAGCGCGCCGAAGCAGTTTCTGCATTATTTTCGCGAAGACGACCGCCCGCAGGCCCGGCTGGACCGCAACCTGGAAAACGGGATGGCGATTTCGATCGGGCGCCTGCGTCCGGACAGCCAGTACGACTATAAATTTGTCAGTCTGTCGCACAACACGCTGCGCGGCGCGGCGGGCGGCGGTGTATTGATGGCGGAACTTTTATGCTCGAAGGGTTATTTGGATTCATGAAATCCTGTAATTTTACGAACGACGAATGTCGGGGAGGACGCTGTTCATGAAAAAAACTGTTTTCACCGGGTCGGCTGTCGCACTGATTACGCCGATGAACAAAGACGGTTCCGTCAATTACGAGGAACTTGGCAAACTGGTGGATTTTCATTTACAAAACGGAACGGCTGGCATCGTGGCCTGTGCAACTACCGGGGAATCGCCGGTCCTGAGCCACGACGAGCATTGCCGGATTGTCGAGTACATTGTAAAAAAGGTCGGGAAAAAAATTCCGGTCATCGCGAGTTCCGGGAGCAACGACACAAAATATGCGGTGGAGCTGTCCCAGGCACTGCAGAGCGTGGGGGCGGATGCTCTCCTGATGATTACCCCTTACTACAATAAAACGTCGCAGGCGGGGTTTGTCAAACATTTTACTTATGTGGCCGACCGCGTGGATCTGCCGATCATCCTGTACAACATCCCGTCGCGGACCGGCTGCAACATCAAGCCGGAAACTTATCTGGAGCTTTCCAAACACCCGAATATCGTGGGAACCAAAGAAGCGAACGGCGACCTTGCCGCCGCCGCACGGACGCTGAAGCTCTGCGGAGACGATTTGGCGGTCTATTCCGGGGAAGACAACCTGACCCTTCCCATTTTATCCATCGGCGGCAAAGGGGTTATTTCAACGAGCGCCAATCTGATTCCGAAACCGATGAGTGACCTGTGCAAACAGTATTTCCAGGGAAACATTGAGGCGAGCCGCAAAGAATTTCTGAACTACCTGGAGCTGATGGACGCCCTCTTTATCGACGTAAACCCCATGCCGGTCAAAGCGGCTCTGAATATGGCCGGGTGGGACTGCGGCGAATGCCGGCTTCCGCTGACTGCGTTAAGCGAGACGAACGCGGAATTCCTTCGCCGCGTTTTGAAGAAATACGGCTTGGCTGATTAGAATAAAAGCAAGATTGGCGAAAAAAAGGAAGTTTCAAGATGACAAAAATTATTCTGAGCGGTTGCTGCGGTTCCATGGGGAAAGTGGTCACTTCGTGCGTCGCAGAAGAACCGGACTTTAAAATCGTCGCGGGAATTGACAAAGCTTCCGCCGAAGAAGCATCGGCTTCTTATCCGGTGTTTCAGCGGGCGGAAGACATTGATGTGGAAGCGGACGTTCTGATCGATTTTTCCAATCCTTCCCTCCTCCCTTCCCTGCTGAATTTCGGGGAAAGCACAAAAACGCCGCTGGTTCTCTGCACCACCGGTTATTCCAGAGATCAGGTGGCCACGCTGGAAAAGGCTTCCGAAATCATACCCGTTTTTTATTCGGGCAATATGTCGCTCGGGGTAAATCTTCTGATTGAGCTTGCCAAACGGGCCGCTAAAGTTTTGGGCAGTCGCTTTGACATTGAAATTATCGAGAAGCATCATAACCGTAAAATCGACGCCCCGAGCGGAACCGCCCTGATGATTGCCGACGGTGTTTCTTCCGCTCTGAACAGCGAAATGCACTATGTGTACGACCGGCATTCCCGGCGTAAACCCCGCGAAAAAAACGAAATCGGCATCCACTCGATCCGTGCGGGAACTATCGTAGGAGAACACGACGTTATTTTCGCGGGTCCGCAGGAAGTGCTCACTATTTCACATTCGGCACAATCGCGGGATATTTTTGCTCTGGGCGCGATTCACGCAGCCGTATTTTTAGTTGGTAAAAGTCATGGACTTTACAATATGTCCAACTTGTTGAATTAGGAGGCTTTTCGATGGCATTGTCACCAAAGATCACCACGGAAGACGACATTACGCTGGTTACCCTTCAGAACTGTCCGTCGGAACTGAGTTTCGTTGCTGATGTTTTTCAAAAAATCGGCGGGCTTGGTGTTGATGTGGATATGATTGACCTTGCCCCTTCCCAGGGAATGTTCACATCCGTTTCTTTTACCATCGCCGACAATGATCTTGACAAGATACTTAGCTTTACATCAAAGCTGCACGATACCATTCAGGTGAAAGCGATCGTCAGCAGCGGGAACTGCAAAATATCGGTATACGACTTAAATATGAAAAATTCGCCGGGCGTTGCCGCACAGGTTTTTGCTGCGGCGGCAAGTGTCAATTCCGACATCCGGATTATCACGACTTCCGAGGTCAATATTTCCCTGCTGGTGACTGCCGCGGATTTTCCGGAAACGCTGAAAGCGCTGAAAAACAAATTCCTTTCTTGACCAATAAAAAAAGCGCCGGCCGGCGCTTTTTTTATTTATGATATTTTCCGTGGTGAAGGATTTGAAAAGCGCGGTAAATTTGCTCAAAAAGCATAACCCGCGCAAGCTGATGCGGAAAGGTCATGAAAGACATGGAAAGCTTAAAACGGGCTTTGCTTTTCACACCGTCGCTCAAGCCGTAAGAACTGCCCACGACAAAGCTGAGGGAACCAATGCCCTGAACGGCGAAAGCTTCCAGGTGATGCGCAAATTCCGGAGAAGAAAGCAGGTTGCCTTCCACACAGAGCGCCAGCATCGGGGATCCTTCCGCGGCCGATAAAATCCTCTCCCCTTCCGCATCAAGGGCGGCGGAAATCTGCGCGGGAGATGGGGATTCCGGCAAACGGCTTTCCGGCAGTTCGAGAACGGAAAACCGGCAGAACGGACGCAGCCTCTTCTCGTATTCCGCGCAGGCGGACCGCCAATACGACTCCTTCAGTTTTCCGACGCAAATGACACGAATTTTTATCATAATTCAAAATAAAATTGTTTTTCCCTCGGCGTTTTCTCTCGGAGCCACAAAAAGCTCAAAATCTTTCCCCTGTTTCATTCCTGCCATGTCCAGCGAGCAGAGAGCAGTCTGATAGGCGAGAATCGGAGTATTGTTTTCCGCGCTTAAATGGGCAAGCAGAAAACGGGTTGCCCCCTGCCGGACCAGACAGCTCAGTTCCTCAGAGCAGTCCGTGTTGGAAAGATGCCCGGTTTTGGAAAGGATGCGGCGTTTCAGCGGATACGGATAAGGGCCGTTCTGCAGCATACCGACATCATGGTTGGATTCCAGAATCACCATATCCGCGCCGGAAAGCTGGTCCCGCACGCCGTCGGAAAGATAACCGAGATCGGTGGAAAGCGCAATTTTCCGCCCATCGCCGGTTTCCAGGCGATACCCAACGCATTCCGCACTGTCATGGGGGATCGGAAACGGCTGAACGGACATTCCGGCGCACTCCACCGCGCCGTCGATGACTCTGTATTCAAACTTTCCATTCAGACAGCCCATGGACTCGAGGGCCGCAAGCGTTCCACGCGAGGCGTATACCGGCAGATGGAACCGGGACGCAAAAACACGCAGCCCGGCCACATGGTCGGAATGTTCATGCGTGACAAAAATCGCTTTAACGGCGGAAAGGCCGATCGCGCAGTTTTGAAGCATTTCCGAAATCTGTTTGGCGGACCTGCCCGCGTCGATTAAAATTCCCGCTTGTGCGGAACCTATGTAATAACTGTTGCCGCTGCTTCCACTGAAAAGCGGACAAACTCTTGCCATATTGATTATGATCCCCCATAACTTAAAAAGGATTGGCAGCCCGCCAATCCCAGGATGCTTCAGATTGCCTGCGCCGTCTTCGGTTCCAAAACAGGAACCCTGCGGATATCCGCTCCCAGCCTTTGGAGCTTCTTCTCAATATCTTCGTAACCGCGCTCAATCTGTTCGATATTTTCAATCTGCGTAACACCGCGGGCACAGAGCGCCGCAATCACCACCGCGGCCCCTGCGCGAAGATCCGTTGCCTTTACGGGAGCAGCGTCCAGATGATCCACCCCTTCCACAACAGCCAACTTTCCATCTACGGAGATTTGAGCACCCATTCGTTTCAGTTCTTCCACATAGCGGAAGCGGTTATCCCATACGCTTTCGTTAATGATGCTTGTCCCTTCGGCCAGCGAGAGCAACACGGCAATCTGCGGCTGCATGTCGGTGGGAAAACCAGGGTGAGGCATGGTCTTGATATTGCACTTTGTCAGAGTCCCGCTTCTGCTGACGCGGATGGAATCGTCAAACTCCTCCAGCGTCACGCCCATTTCTTCCAGCTTTGCGGAAACCGACTCCAAGTGTTTGGGGATGATGTTTTTTACCATGACATCTCCCCCGGTCGCGGCCGCGGCAACCATATAGGTCCCCGCTTCGATCTGATCGGGGATGATGGAATAAGTTGTCCCGCTCAGATGCTGAACGCCGAAAATCTTAATGACATCCGTGCCGGCACCCCGAATGTCAGCCCCCATGGAATTCAGAAAGTTTGCCAGATCGACAATATGCGGTTCTTTCGCAGCGTTTTCAATGACGGTTGTGCCCTCTGCTTTTACGGCCGCCAGCATAATGTTGATCGTGGCCCCGACGGAAGCAACGTCGAGGTAGATATTGTTTCCAACCAGCCTTTCGGCGGAAACATCGACCATGCCCGCCTCAATGCGATGTTTGGCTCCGAGAGCCGCAAAGCCCTTCAGGTGCTGATCAATCGGCCGGACCCCAAAATCACAGCCGCCCGGCATCGTAACCACCGCATGATGGAAACGTCCGAGCAGAGCCCCCATCAGGTAATAGGAACCGCGCATATGCCGTGCCAATTCTTCCGACGCAACATAAGTCCGTATGGTAGAAGCATCGATTTCCAATGTGGATCGGTTGATATTGCGTACTTTTGCACCCATATCGTACAAGATCCGAGTAATTGCATTTACATCCGTTATATTGGGAACATTTTCAATGCGGCAAATGCCTTCCGATAAAATGGTAGCGGGAATGATTGCGACCGCGGCATTTTTCGCACCGCTGATAACAACTTCGCCCGTGAGGCGCTTTCCGCCCTTAATCACGAATTTATCCAATCCGGTACGCTCCAATCTAAATATCAAACACTATTAGTATTACAAATATTCGCAGAATATTGAAGGGAAAATCATAAGAAGATAATTGATAAAAAATGCAAGTTTTATCAATAAATTTTTGGGAAATTAAGCGAGGCATATTTTTTGCCAACACTCTTATTGATCATAATACATGGAAAGGAAAATGTCAACATCAATCCAGGCGGGAATTGAATTTTTACGAGACGTAATCCAGCGGATTGACTTTTTTCCCTCCGACAATTACTTCAAAATGGCAGTGAGGGCCCGTCGAGTTTCCCGTGCTTCCGATTTTGGCAATGGGCTGTCCTTTGGAAACCGATTCACCCGCGGAAACCAGCAGTGTGCTGCAATGGCCGTAAAGCGTGCTCTTTCCGTTGTGGTGGTTGAGAATTACACAATAACCGTAACCGTCGTTCGGGCCTGCCAGGACCACCGTGCCGCCGTCTGCGGCAACAATCGTTTTCCCGTAAGCGCCGGAACCGGAGATGTCAATTCCGGTATGGAATTTCCCCCATCTCCAGGTAAAATAGGTGGTTATGGTGTGAAGGGCAGGCACGGGCCAGATCAGTTTTCCGCTGGCAACACCCGTTTGATTGACCGGCCGCTTTTTGGTTCCAACGACAACGACTTTGTTGACCGGCTGGACCAGTATGGTTTTGCTGAGGGATTCCCGCCCGGTTTCCGCCCCGTTTTTCATATGAACCGTATCGACGCATCGCTGTTTTCCGTTAACGCCCTGGGTAACCACCTTCGAGTAATCGGTATACTGAGAGTCGTCGTTTTGGGTAACGGTCGTATAAGGAACCGTTTCTTCGTAGGTTACGGTTTTGACAAGCTCGATTTCCAATGCCGGGATTGCCACCTGCAGATTGATTAAATCACCGGGATGGATGGAATCCCCGAGATTTTGATTGATCCTTTTCAGCTCGGCAACCGTCGTATGGTTGGCGTGGGCAATCGACGTCACCGTATCGCCATCCTTTACCATGTAGGTTGTCCCGGCTTTTGATGTCCCGCCGACGATCTCCCGCATTTTGTCGGTACTTATCATGGACGTGGTGGGATACAGGCCGCTGATGATTTCCACGTTCCTGGTAAAGCGTGC
>JALCPO010000048.1 GCA_022650455.1 Oscillospiraceae bacterium | reverse complement strand
GAAGGAGTCCATAGCCATGCAAAAAATCACGGAAAGAATCGCGGCGCTGCGCGGAGAAATGAAAAAAGCGGGTGTTTCGGCCTATCTCATCCCGTCGGCCGACCCGCACCTGAGCGAATACACGCCTGCCCACTGGCAGGCAAGGAAATATTTTTCCGGGTTCACCGGCTCGGCCGGCATGCTTGCGGTGACGGAAACCAAAAGCGGCCTGTGGACGGACGGGCGCTACTTCATCCAGGCGGAGCGCGAGCTCTCCGGCACCGGCATCCGGCTTTTCCGCATGGGCGTGAAGCACGTGCCGTCCTGCCCGGAATTTCTAAAAGGGGAACTCGCCCCGGGACAAACCGTCGGGCTGGACGGGAGCCTGTTTTCCGCGGCGGACGTGAAAAAGCTGCGGCTCCTGCTGGCGGAAAAAGATTTAAACATCAAATCGGTCGATCTGGTTCCGGCCGTCTGGCCCGACCGGCCGCCGATTCCCCGCACGCGCGCCTTTCTGCACGATGCGAAATACGCCGGGCGCACGTGCGCCCAAAAGCTGGACGCCGTTCGGAAAGAACTGAGAAAGCGCGGGGCCGACGGCCAGATTTACGGGCGGCTCGACTGTGTCGCCTGGCTGATGAACCTGCGGGCGGACGACGTGGAGGACAGCCCGTTCGCGCTCGCCTACGCCGCCGTCTTCCCGGACGCGGCCTTTCTCTTTATCGACCGTACGCGCGTCCCGGACGACGCGGCGGAGAATCTGAGGCAAAACGGCGTCACCCTGCTGGGGTACGGGGAAGTCCGGGAATTTCTCCGCTCCATCCCGGGCAGAAAGGCCGTGCTGGCCGATCCGGCGGGCATCAACTGCGAGCTTTTCAGTATTCTGGAGCACAACCCGGGTGTGACCGTAAAGGAAGGGCCGGACCTTGTGACGGAACTGAAAAGCATCAAGAATGAAACGGAAATCAGGGGTATCCGCGAAGCGCATGTGCGGGACGGCTGCGCCATGATTGCGGGCTTCGCCGCGCTGGATGAAATGCTGGCGAAGGGCGAGCCCGCGACGGAATGCACCGTCTGCACGCTCCTGAAAGAGGCACGCGCGCGGCAGGCGGGAAACCGCGGCGTCAGCTTTGCCACGATCGCCGCCTACCGCGAAAACGCCGCCATGATGCACTACTCCCCGAAACCGGACGCGTGCAGGCCGCTGGAAAAAGGCGGCTTTCTGCTGGTGGATTCCGGCGGCCAGTACCCGGACGGCACGACGGACATCACGCGCACGTTCGCGCTCGGCCCGGTCACGCGGGAAGAAAAAGAGTGGTACACCCGGGTTCTGAAATCCCACATTGCCCTCGCGACCGCCGTTTTTCTGGAAGGAAGCACCGGCGGGAATCTGGACGTCCTCTGCCGCGAGCCGCTCTGGAAGCACGGCATGGACTACCGCTGCGGCACGGGGCACGGCGTCGGCATGTTCGGCAGCGTCCACGAAGGGCCGCAGAACATCCGACCCAGGGACCGCACCGTTTTCCGGAAGGGAATGACCATCACCAACGAGCCGGGCGTATATGTGGACGGAAAATTCGGGATCCGCACCGAAAACCTGATGCTCGTGGACGGGGCCTTTGAAAACGAATACGGGCGGTTCCTGAAATTTGAAACCGTCACGCTGTTCCCGATCGACACGGCCCCCGTCCTGCCGGGCCTGCTCACCGACGCCGAGCTCGCCTGGCTGAACGACTACAACCGGCACGTGCGGGAAACGCTCGCGCCCCTGCTCTCCGGCAGGGAACGGGCCTGGCTGGAACGCCGTACCAAGCCGCTGACGCGCGGGCAGGCCGGCCTTACATAGCCGCCGCACCCGGCGCCATAAAAAATCAAAAATGCGGAAAGGCCGCCCCGGGATCCCGTTTGATCGGGATTCCGGGGCGGCCTTCTCGAATTAATTTTCATGGAACCGCGACAGGAACGCTTTCGTGCGCTCGCTCTGCGTATTGCCGAACACCTGTTCCGGCGGCCCCTGTTCCACGATGACGCCGTCCGCCATAAAAACGACCCGGTCGGCGACGTCGCGCGCAAAGGCCATTTCGTGGGTGACGACGACCATCGTCATCCGTTCGGCGGCAAGCCCGCGGATTACCTTGAGGATCTCCCCCGTCAGCTCCGGGTCCAGGGCGCTCGTCGGCTCGTCGAAAAACAGGACGTCCGGGTTCATGGCGAGCGCGCGCGCGATGGACACCCGCTGCTGCTGCCCGCCGGAAAGCCGGCACGGGTAAGCGTCCGCCTTGTCGGACAGGTCCATCTTCTTCAGCAACTTCATGGCGGAGGCTTCCGCCTGTTCTTTCGTCCGGCCCAGAACATGCTCCGGCGCCTCGGTAATGTTGCGGAGGACGGAAAAATGAGGGAACAGGTTGAAATTCTGGAACACCAGACCCACGTGGAGCGCGATCCGGTTGCAGACCGCGCGGTCGGAATAAACGGCTTTCCCGTCTTTTCCCGTCCGGACGAGCGTTTCCCCGCAGATGGCGATGTCGCCGCGGTCCACGGTCTCCAGCTGGGTGATGCAGCGGAGCAGCGTGCTCTTCCCCGAGCCGGACGGGCCGATCACGGCGAGGACTCCGCCTTTTTCGACTTCTACGGAAATGCCCTTGAGCACTTCCTCGCCGCCGAAGCTTTTATGAATGTCATGCGCGGTCAAAATCGGCATGGCCGTCCCCCCTAACGATAATAGCTGTAATGCTTTTCCGCGGCGGTGAAACAGCGCGTTACGGCGGCGTTCATCACAAGGTAGAACACGCCGGCGACCGCAAACGGAATCATGCTGACCGCGGAGGAAACCCAGTCGGACGTTATCTTCAGCAGTTCCACGACGCCGATGACCTGCGCAAGGGATGTGTCCTTGACCAGCGTGATGAACTCGTTGCTCATCGGCGGAAGAATCCCTTTGACCACCTGCGGCAGGACGATGCGGAAAAAGGTCTGGCGGCGCGTGAATCCGAGCACTTTCGCGGCCTCGCGCTGCCCGCGCGGGATGCCAGCGATGCCCCCGCGGAAAATCTCCGCGAAGTAGGCGGCATAGTTCAGCACGAAAGCGGCCTCGGCGGCGGGCACGCGGTCCAGCTGAATCCCGAAAATCGGCTTGAAGCCGTAGAAGATGAACAAAAGCTGAAGCATCAGCGGCGTGCCGCGCATCAGCAGGATATAGAGCCGGACGGGCAGATTGACGGCTTTGACCTTCGTCATGCGCCCGACGGCAACCAGAAGCCCCAGGGGCAGCGAAAAGGCCAGGGTGACAAAGAAGATGCGCAGCGTCATCAGGGTCGCCCCGAGCATCTGGGAAAGCAGAACGGAATAATTCAAGTGATCCTCCCCTTCGGCCGGAGGCCGTGTATTCTTCGGAAACCGCGTCCGCCGGAAAACAGGCAAAAGGCAGAAAGGCGGGGAACCCGCCTTTCTGCTGAAGCTCCGCAGTAATTATTTCCCGATGGTGATGATGTCTTTGCCAAACCATTTCTGCGAAATCTTCGAGGCCGTGCCGTCCTTCGCCATCGCCTTCAGCGTATCGCTGACCTTCTGTTCCAAGGCGCCGTCGTTCTTCCGGAACGCGACGACGTAGTCTTCCACGGCAAGCGAAATGTCCTTGCCGTTTTGGTCCTGCAGAACGGCGTAGGCCCCCGGGTTGTTGGTCAGGTAATAGCGCGCGACGACTTCGTCGATCGCGATGGCGTCGATCGTGCCGTTCTGGATTTCCAGAACCGCCTTGCTGTAATCGTCGATCTTGACGATCTCCTTCAGGGACTTCTTGAACGCGGCGTTCGAGGCGTCGTTCAGAGCGGTCTCCGCGGAAGAATCCGACTGCACTCCCACGGTTTTGCCCGCAAGGCTGTCCAGCCCCTTATAGGGCGAGCCCGTTTTGACGAGGATGATCTGATTGTTTTTCATGTAGGGGATGCTGAGGTGAAAGGTTTTTTCGCGGTCCGGCGTCTTGCTGAAACCGTTCCAGAGGCAGTCCACATTCCCGTTGTCGAGCTCCGCCTGTTTGTTTTCCCAGTCGATCGGCTGGTACTTGATTTTGATATTCAGTCGTTTGCAGGCCTCCGCGGCCATGTCGATGTCGAAACCGACCGTTTTTCCCGTTTTCGTATCGATATACCCCATGGGCGGGAAGGCCTTGTCGAAGCCCAGAACCAGCTGCCCCGCCGACTTGACCTTGTCCCAAGAGGAATCCGAAGCGGCGGACGACCCCGGCACGGCGGACGGCGAGGACGCCGTGGCGCCGGCCACCAGCCCGCAGCCGGAAGCGGACGCCAGAAGCAGCCCCGCCGCCAGCAAAGCGATGATCTTTTTCATATTTTTAACACTCTCCATAAAATCCGGCGGAAACCGCCGTTCTCTTCCGCTTGGTATTTTACCATATTAGCACGCTAAAAGAAAGAGGAAAGCGGAAAATAAGCAATTTCAACAAATCGCAGGGAGAGCGCCGGACGGAGCCCCTTTACACGAAGGAGCTCCTGCGTTCCATTAGCACCGTGTCCCGCCACTGGCCGAGCGGGTCGCGCGCGATTTTCTCGCGGATGCCCACGACGCGGAATCCGCATTTTTTGTGCAGGGAAAGGCTCGGCTCGTTGTTCCGCATGATGCTGGACTGCAAGGTCCAGATGCCGTTCTGTTCCGAAACTTCGATCACGCCGTTCAGCAGCGTCATGCCCGCACCGCGGTGTTTTGCCCCGTCCGCCACATAGATGCTCACCTCGGCGACGCCGGCAAAGCAGCGCCTGGAGGAAGACGGCGAAAGCGCGACCCAGCCGATCACGCTGCCGCCCTGCTCCGCAACCAGACGTCCGAACGGGAGATGGCCCGCATTCCACCTGGAATACGGCGGGATTTCCGATTCAAACGTGGCCAGGTTCGTTTCCATCCCCTGCCGGTAGATGCGGCAGACAGCTTCCCAGTCGTCTTCCCGAAATTTTCTGATCGTCGGCATAATTCGGCATCCGTCCTTTTGTTTTCAGAATTTCCGCCCTATATTGTAGCACAGCAGAGGTCACAAAAGGAAGAGTGAAATTCCGCCGGGAAACGAAATTCCAAAAAAATATTTTCACGGCCGGGAGCGTCATCCGCCCGTTCCGGCAATTGTATTTTTCTGCATATTGATATAAAATAGAATCGAAAACGAATTGAACCATCGGGACGTGATGTCGATGAAATGCCTGCTCCTGTCCACAGCAACCGGGCAGGGCCATAACGCCGCTGCGGCCGCCGTCGCGGAAGCCCTGCGGGCGGAAAACTGCGCCGCGGAAACCATGGATGTTCTGAATTCCGGGAAACGAAAGGTCTCCCGGAAAGTCTCCGGGCTTTACGCGCACATCACCGTGCACGAGCCGCGGATCTTCCGCGTTTTATACCGCGCCGGGGAAAAAATTTCCTCCCCGAAACGCCGGTCGCCCATTTTTTACCTGAACGCCCTGTACGCCGGCCGGCTGTACGAAAAAATATGCCGTTTTGAGCCGGATGTGCTGGTATGCACGCATATTTTCAGCGCCCAGTCCGTCACCCATATCCGGGAAAAATACGGACTGGACATCCCGTGCGTCGGGGTCGCGACCGACTACGCCTGCACCCCGTTCTGGGAAGAGTCGGCGCTGGACCGCTACATCATCCCTTCGGACGCGCTGATGGATGAGTTCGCCGGAAAGGGTATCCCCAAAGAAAAGCTCGTCCCCATCGGGATTCCCGTCCGCACGCAGTTCCAGCGGAAGATTCCGAAGCGGGACGCGCGCAGAAAATTCGGGCTTTCTTCCGACCGCATTTTTCTCGTCATGGGCGGAAGCATGGGCTATGGGAAAATCAGGGAACTGACCGCGGGCCTGCTCGCGGCGGTCCCCGGGTCGCAGGTCGCGGTCCTCTGCGGGAAAAACGGGGACCTGTTCCGCCGGATTTCGGAAATTACCGGCGCCGTCCCGTTCCGTTACACGGACGACGTCGGCCCGCTGATGGACGCCGCAGACGTGGTCTTAACCAAGCCCGGCGGGCTTTCTTCGACCGAAGCGCTCGTCAAACGCGTCCCCACCGTGCTGACGCACCCGATTCCGGGCTGTGAGCAGCAAAACGCGGCGTTCCTCAGTTCCATCGGCGCCGCCGTATTCGCGGACGACACCGAAAGCGCCGTCCGGGACGCCCGCCGCCTGCTGTGCGACGCCGGTTGCGCGGAAAAAATGACCGAAGCGCAAAAAAAATACATCCGGAAGGATGCCGGCCGGCGGATCGGCGATTTTCTGATCGATTTTGCGAAATCCCGGAAAAAGGGGTGAAAATTATGCTGACAGACCTGCCGCAATGGGCCGGCTTTACCATTCTCGGTTTTTTTTCCGGCTCCGTGATGTATTCCTACCTGATTCCGAAAGCTCTTAAAAATATCGACGTGCGTCGGACGGCGTCCGACCGCAATCCCGGCGGAATGAACGCGCTCCGCGCGGCGGGAACCGACGTGGGACTCGTCTGCATCGCGCTTGACGTTCTGAAAGCGTTTTTTCCCGTCTTCCTCGCGGTCGACCGGGGGGACGTTGCCGGATTCGCGCTCGTTCCGGTCGTCGTTGCTCCCGTTCTGGGGCACGCGTTCTCCCCGCTTCTTGGTTTCAGGGGCGGAAAAGGAGTTTCCACTGTCTTCGGGGTCCTGCTCGGCCTCTGGCCCGTCAGCAAAATTGTCCTGCTCCTCGCCGCGGTGACAATCTTTTTCCGGTTCCTCGCCGTGGCGAAGCCGGATTCCTTCTGCGTCGCTCTGAGTATCTGCGGAGCGAGCCTCGCGGCCTGCTTTCTGGAACCGCTGCCCTTTATCCGGGCCGCTTCCTTCCTGGCGCAGTCGGTCGTCATTTTCAAGGTGCTGCAAAACCCGAACCCCGGCGAGCCGAGCATCCATTTCCGGCATTTTCTGCTGCGGATTGAAAACCGGAAACTGAAATTTTACCGGCTATAAAAGGCAGCCCGGAAAAACGCAGGGAATGTTTTTCCGGGCCTTATTTTCGGTTGTGCTTTTGATCCAAATGGTTTTTTCACGCCGTTTTCATGTGAAGGCGGAGCCGGTCGGAGATCATTGCGATAAATTCGGAGTTCGTCGGCTTGCCGCGCGTGTTGTGGATGGTGTAGCCAAAATAGGAATTGAGAACGTCCACATCGCCGCGGTCCCACGCGACTTCGATCGCATGCCGGATGGCCCGCTCCACACGCGAAGCGGTCGTGTCGTAGCGTTTCGCAACGCCCGGGTAAAGCTGTTTGGTCACGGAATTTATAATGTCTGGGGTTTCGATCGCCATAATGATGGAATCGCGCAGATAATGGTACCCTTTGATATGGGCCGGAACGCCGATCTGGTGCAGGATCTCCGTCACCTGGATCTCCAGGGACGGTTCCTGCTCGCCGGCGGGCTGCTGCGGTTTTGCCGGGAGCTTCATGCCGTTCATGGAACACAGCTGGAAAATCCGTTCGGCAAGGTCCGCCGCGTCGAATGGCGCCACGGCGAAATAGGCCGCGCCGGACATCATGACTTCCCGTTCGAGGGTGGGGCTTGTAAAACTGGAGACAATTACAAAAAGCGGCTGGCTCCCCGGCCTTTTGGCGCGAAGCGCTTTCATCACGCCGATTCCGTCAAGACGCGGCATAAACAGATTGGAAAGCACCACATTGGGGCCGACTGCTTCGATTTTTTCCAGCAGTTTCATGCCGTCTTTGGGCGCATAGCTTACGTCGAGCCCTGAATTTTCAAAAATCCGGCCGTACTCGCTGTGAAACTCCTTGCTGTCGTTTGCAATAAGCAGTTTGATGCGCTTTTCCATCTTTGTATCCCCCTAATTGATTTATTATAGCCACATAATACCATATATTGGTAAATTTGGCAAGTATATGGTAAAATATTTTTTTAATTTTGGGGGAAAATCCGGATGAGTGAGGATTTTACGATGCCAGCTTGCTTTCCTGCGCGCCCACGGCCTTCTCCCTCGTCATCATATTTTCCGCAAAGATGCCGTAACCGCGCGTCGGGTCGTTGACAAAGACATGCGTGACGGCGCCGACAAGTTTGCCGTTCTGGATGATCGGGCTGCCGCTCATGCCCTGGACGATCCCGCCGGTCTGGGTAAGCAGGTTCTGGTCGGTAATCCGCAGAACAAGGTTTTTGCTTTGGACATTTTCCCGGTAGTCGATCCGTTCGATCTGGGCGTCATAGTATTTCGGGGTGTTCCCCGAGATGGTCGTATAGATTTTTACGGGGCCGGTCACCACGTCCTGTTTCATGGCAATATGCATGGGGATGCCAGAAACCGGTTTTTCCATGGTGCCGTAAACCCCTTCCGGTACGTTTTCGCTGAGGTTTCCAATTGCTTTGCTGTCGGAAAAATAACCGCGGAGTTCGCCCGGCGTTCCCTTCTGTCCCCTGGTGACACCGCTGATGGTAACCGGGACGATGTCGCCGCTGAGCAGGGGCATCAGCTGGCCGGTATCGGAATCACAGATCCCGTGGCCGAGCCCCGCGAAACATTTTTCGGACGGGTCGTAGAATGTCAGCGTTCCGATTCCGGCGGTGCTGTCTCGGACCCAGATGCCGACTTTATACAGGCCGTCCGATTCCGAACGTACGGGCCGGACCGCGACGGAAAGCTTTTGCTGCCCCCGTCTGACAACCAGCTTCATCTCGCCGCCGCTGCACCGTTCCACCGCATTTTCCACATCGGTGTTGGTGGCGACGGCCTTCCCGTTGACGGAAAGGATGATGTCGCCGGCTTTCAGCCCCGCTTCCGACGCCGGATTGAGAATACCGAGGTTGGTTTTGATATCGGCAAGGCCGACGACGACGACCCCGTTCGTGAACATCTTAATGCCGAACGGAGTGCCGCAGATGACGACGCAGGAGTCGTCCACCACGCTGACCTGAACGGATTTCAAAGGGATGGTATGGTACAGCATGAGCTTTGCGCTGTAATTTTTGGGGTATCGGCTTCCTGCGCTGGCGGAAACTTCCGCCGAAGAGTCTCGCTGTACGGAAAGCGCGCCCGAAAACCAGTTCAGGCTCCCGCCTTCCGTGACAATATAGGAATTGGGAGTAAAATAATCCGCCGTACCCAGGGCAGCGGCCCAGAAAAGCCCGAAAAGGGCGGCGGACGCGGCTAAGAATCTCATGAATCTTTTCAAGATTTCACCTCCCCTGCACCGCAGTATTACTCTGCCACAAGGGGGGCTTTTTATGTTGTCAAATCTGTTGTGATATGGAAAGATCCGGCAGAAAACGCGCCTTTTCGGAATTTGCGGCCAGCGGTGCCGGATATTGCATAAGATGGCAGCGGCCTTGGAACGCTAACGAATTGAAAGCCAAACGGCGGCTTTCCAAATCATCTTTAAATTTTGAAACAAAGACAAAAAAGCGGCGTCACGGTTTAGAATGCCCGAAACGCCGCGCCAAATCCGCTTTTTTGTTTTTTTCTTGTATTTTTATGGATGAAATGCCGCTTTTCGGCGCCGGGCCGGGGAACCCGTCACCGAAGCTCCCGTTTCCGCTTGATTTTTTTGAAAACGACGACGCCGATGTAAACGGCCAGAAAGCCCGCCAGAACGGCGATCAGCGTCACGGTCTGCCCCGCGCCTCCCATTTTGACCTGCGCCCAGAGGGCATCCACCTGCAGGCTGACGTCGTCCGGCAGGTCCGTATAGGTTTCCGCTTTCCGAAGGACGGCTTCCGGCGGATAAATAATCGGGTCCTCCCGCATTTCCTGCGGCAGGAGCTTCCGGGCCGCCGACTCCGGCGTAGAGTAGCCGACCGCTTCCATATTGGCGGCGGCGACGTCCGGCTCGCAGAGGAAATTGATGTACGCCTCCGCTTCCCTTTTGTGCTTCGCGCCTGCGGGAATGCACATGGCGTCCACGAAAAAATTGGTTCCCTCCTTAGTGGGGACGGCGAACCCGATGTCCGGGTTATCCCGGACGAGCGTCACTGCGTCGCCGGCGTAGTACGGGGCCAGCCACGCTTCCCCGCTGGACATTTTGTCGAAAATCTGGTCCATCACATAAGCCTGGACCAGCGGCTTCTGCTGTTCCAGCAGCTTCGCCGCCGCATTCCACTCGTCCGAGCGGGCGGAATTGTACGAGTACCCCAGAATCTTCTGCGCGATCCCGAACGCGTCGCGCGGGTTGTCGAACATCAGGATCTTCCCCGTATATTTTGGATTCCACAGGATCTTCCAGCTGTCGACTTTCTCCTTAACGTATTTTTTGTTGTAAAAAATACCGACCACGCCCCAGGTATAGGGGACCGAATACCCGCCTTTCGGGTCGTACACCCCGCCGCGGTACGCCTTGTCGATATACCGGTAATTGGGGATGTTTTTATAGTCGAGCTTCTGAATCAGCTTTTCCCGGATCAGCCTGGCGACCATGTAGTCCGACGGAAAAATCACGTCGTAATTCGCGCCGCCCCCGGCGAGCTTGGAATACAGCGACTCGTTGTCCTCGAAGGTCGTGTAGTTTACCCTGATTCCGGTGCGTCTGGTAAACTCGGCGTTGACGTTCATGGAGCCGTCCCCGCCCGCGGAAAGGTATTCGCCCCAGTTGTAGACGTTGATCGTCACGCCGGGCCGGGCGGGGGTTTCCGCCGCGGACGCGGCGGAAACCGGGGCAAAAACAAGAAGGATAGCGGCAAAGAACGCCGCAATTCGTTTTTTCAACCGTTATCGCTCCTTTCCCGCGGTTTTTTCCTGCCCGTCTTTCGCCGTGCGGAGATTGATGACGATCAGCAGCAGGATGATCGCCGCGAACAGGAGCGTGGAAAGCGCGTTGATCTCGGGGCTGACGCGCTTGCGCGTCATGGAATAGATAAAAATCGGCAGGGTCTGGGTGGTGCCGCTGGTAAAATAGCTCACGACGAAGTCGTCGATCGAAAGAGTAAACGCCATAATCAGGCCGGTCACCACGCCGGGCAGGATTTCCGGCAGGACCACGCGGAAAAAAGAGGCGGCGGGCGGGCAGCCGAGGTCCTGCGCCGCCTCGTACAGGTTCGGGTCCATCTGCCGCAGCTTCGGCATCACGGAGAGGATGACGTACGGCAGGCAGAACGTAATGTGCGCCAGCACGAGCGAGACCATGCCGAGCGACCGGCCGCCCATCGCTTTCGACACCGCGACGAACAGGAGCATCAGGGACACGCCGGTCACGATGTCCGGGTTGACCATGGGAAAATTGGTGACGTTCATGACCGCGCGCCGGGCCCATCGGTTCATGCCGTTGATGCCGACCGCCGCCGCCGTACCGAGCACGGTGGAAACGGCCGCGGCAATCACCGCGATGACCAGGGTGTTGCGCAGGGCTTCCAGAAGCATCCGGTCCTGCAGCAGGCGGGCGTACCACTGCAGGGAAAAGCCCGACCACACCGAGCGGCTCATGGTCGCGGAGCCGTTGAACGAAAACACGATCAGCACGGCGATGGGGGCATACAGAAACAGAAACACGAGAAACGCGTAGACCTTGGAAACGGTTTTCACACCATGACGCCCCCTTCCGTCGCGCCGTTCTCGTCGAACTGGTTCATGATCCCCATGCAGATCAGGATGAGCACCATCAGCACAAGCGAGATGGCGGAGCCGAGGTTCGGGTTGTAGGCGCTGCCGAGGAACTGCATGTCGATGAGGTCGCCGACGAGCAGGTTGCTCCCCCCGCCGAGCATCCGGGAAATGATGAAGGTGCTGACCGCCGGGACGAACACCATGGTCACGCCGGAAATCACGCCCGGCATGCTCATGGGCAGCGTCACCCGGAGAAAGACCGTCCTGCCGTCCGCGCCGAGGTCCTGCGCGGCCTCGATCACGCTCCGGTCGATCTTGGTCAGGACGGAATAAAGCGGCAGGATCATGTAAGGGATGTAATTGTAGACCATGCCCAGCACGACCGCGCCCTGCGTGTTGATCATATGGGCCGCGGGCAGCCCGAGGAAGCGCAGGATATGGTTGAGGATGCCGCTGTCTTCCAGCAGGGTCATCCAGGCGTAGGTGCGCAGGAGGAAATTCATCCACATGGGAAGCATAACGAGCATAATCAGCGCGTTCCGGCGCCGCGCGTGCGTCCGGGCGATCCGGTACGCAAGAGGATAGCCCGCCGCAAGGCTGACGGCCGTCGCAGCGGCCCCCAGCCCGATGGAACGCAGGAACACGTTGGAATACCGGCCCACGCCTTCCAGGTTTTTTAAGGTGAAGCACCCGCTCCGGTCGGTGAAGGCAAAAACGACGACCAGCGCGGTGGGGACGAGGATGAAGATCACCATCCACACAAGATAGGGAAATGCCGCGGATTTCGCTTTGCCCATGCTACCGTGCCTCCCCGCCGGCGGGCCGGCTGTCCTCGTCCATCTCGTCGCTGAACGTGCTGTAATCGCCGAACGTGCCGGAATATTTCGATTTGTGCATTACGTGGATCTCGTCCGGGCGGACGGACAGCCCGATTTCCGCCCCGGCCCGCTCGAATTCGGTCGTCTGGACCATCCATTTGAAACCCTGCACATCGACGATGATCTCGTAAAACACGCCCTTGAACGTGACGTTCCGGACCACGCCGGCCAGATGCTCGCCGTCGGGCGGGACGATGTCCACGTCCTCCGGCCGGATCACCACGTCCACCGGCTCGTCCCGCCGGAAGTCCCGGTCCACGCAGCGGAATTTCCGCCCGGCGAACTCCACCAGAAAGTCCTCGCGCATCACGCCGTCCAGAATGTTGCTCTCCCCGATAAAGTCCGCGACAAAGGCGTTCTTCGGCTCGTTGTAAATGTCCGGCGGCGTGCCGATCTGCTGGATGGCCCCCTTGTCCATCACCACGACTTCGTCGGACATAGAAAGCGCCTCCTCCTGGTCGTGCGTGACGAACAGGAAGGTGATGCCGGTCTGCTGCTGGATTTTTTTCAGCTCCACCTGCATGTCCTTGCGCAGCTTCAGGTCCAGCGCGCCGAGGGGCTCGTCCAGCAGAAGGACCTTCGGCTCGTTCGCAAGCGCGCGGGCGATGGCGACGCGCTGCTGCTGCCCGCCGGAAAGCAGGTTCACGTTGCGGTGCTCAAAGCCCTTCAGGTTGACCATGCCCAGCATTTCGCCGACCTTGGCCTTTACCTCCCGCTCGCTCTTCCCGTGGACGCGCATACCGAACGCCACGTTGTCATACACGTTCAGGTGCGGGAACAGCGCGTATTTTTGGAAAATGGTGTTGACCTCCCGCTTGTGCGGGGGCAGGCCGGTGATTTTTTTTCCGTTGAAAAAGACGTCGCCGGCGTCGGGCCGGACAAACCCGCCGATGATGCGGAGCGTCGTCGTTTTGCCGCACCCGGACGGGCCGAGCAGGGTGACGAAGGCCCCGTCGCCGATGCCGAGGTTAAAGTCCTTCAGCACGGTTTCCCCGTCAAACGACACGGCGATGTCCCGCAGCGATACGATCGGTTGTTTCTCCAAATCTGTCCATCCCCCCTCGCGGTGAATCTTCCGCCGCATTTCGGAGAGGAATTCTCCGGCCCGGCCGAAATTTTCCCGGGCCCTCTCCCTTGCGGACGCAACATATCCCATAATAGATTCAAAAGTTTGGATTGTCAACTATCTTTTCAAAATTTCCTCATAAATTCATGTTTTTTCGATTTATATATGAAATTCAATGAAATTTCTCCATATTCCTTTCGTATGCTTTGTTTTTCGGATAAAATACGGGCAAAAACTGGGACTGTCACTTCCGGCATTTTCAGCTTTTAAAAACGGTTTTTCCATGCACACTAAAACCGGGGGTGTTGAAAATGCTTGATGTATTTCTGGGGAATTTACCGGTATTTTTATATCCGCCCATGTCTTACAATGAGGAAGACGACTTTCTGGCCCTTCCGGAAGAAACCCAGCAGCTCCTGCTGAAAAAGGGTGCCGATTCTGCGGAAGCCCTTCATCAGGAAATGGAACTGCTGAGGCGGAAGGAGTAAAGCCGGACGTTCCCGCCCCCGGACCGCTTTGGGGGCGGGAATTGCTTTTGTCAGATTTTCTCCGGCCGCATAGGCTACAACAGGGAGCGACTTCAACCCGAAACGGAGGCGGAGTCATGCTGCTCAGCCTGTGCATGATTGTCAGAGATGAAGAAGAAAACCTGGAACGGTGCCTGAAAAGCGTACAGGGGCTGGCGGACGAAACCATCCTCGTGGACACCGGGTCAAAGGACGGGACGGTCCGCATCGCGTCGGCTTTCGGCGCCGACGTCCACCGCTTCGCGTGGAACGGCAGCTTTGCCGAGGCGAGGAACCGCTCGCTGGAGCTTGCCCGCGGGGACTGGATCCTGCTGATGGACGCCGACGACGAGCTGGAACCCGGCGGGCGGGAAAAGATCCTGCGCCTGCTCCGGAACGCCGGGGACGAGGAGCTTTTCTGCTGCAAAACGCTGTGCTATCTCGGGGAGCGCCCGGATGAAAAAAATTTTTTCATCAACCGGAACCTCCGGCTCATCCGCAACGGCAGAGGGTACCGTTTCAGCGGGCGGATCCACGAGCAGATCGTTTCCGGAGACGGCAGGCTCCCCCGCGTCCGCACCGCGGAAATCCGTTTCTACCACTACGGGTACTTGAACGGGCAGATCGAGCGCAAGGAAAAGCGCAAGAGAAACATCCGGCTCATCCGGATGGAGCTGGACGAAAACCCCGGAAACGCCTATATGCTTTTCTGCATGGGAAACGAATTTCTGGCGGCGGCACAGGCCGCGGAGGCCCTGGCCTTCTACCGCAGAAGCCTGCTGCTGACCGACAGGGACGCGGGGTACCGTCCGGCACTCCTCGTCCGCATGATCCTGTGCTGCAGCCGGCTCGGCCTGGAACGCGACCGGGACTTTCTGATCCGGGAAGGGATGCGTTCCTGCCCGGATCAGGCGGATTTCCCGTTTTTAAAGGCCTGCGCGCTCCAGCGCGGAAAACGGCCGGAGTCCGCCGTCCGCCTTTACCGGAAATGTCTCCGCATGGCCCCCGGAAGCAGCCGCGCGTCGGGGATTTCCGCTCTCTGCGTCCAGTATGCCCTCGGCGGCGCCTACGCCCAGCTGGGCGAATCCGGCAAGGCCCTGCGCGCTTTTGCCGCCGCGGTCCGATCTTCCCCGCGGTTCCGGGAATCCTGGGAAAAAATGGTCGGCCTGCTCCTGGCGGAAGGGCGATCCTCCGCCTCCGTCCGAAGAAGGATGACCAGGCTCGCGGGAAGCGACTTTGAGGCCTGCCGGACGCTTTCCGCGGTCTTTTACCACCGCCGGATGTACCGGGAATCCCTTGCCTTCTGCCGGCGCGCCCGGCGGCTGCGTCCCGGGGAAAATCCCGCCCTGGAGTACGCCGAAGGCATCTGCGAGTTTTACCTGAACCAGTACGGGGGCGCGGCCCGCCATCTCGCAAAAGCGGAAAGCGGGCCGTTCGCCGCCGACGCCGCGTGGTACCGCCTGCTGAGCATCCTGTTCCGGACGGGGCGCATTCCGCCTTATGCGAAATGGGAAGGCAAAGTCGGGCTTCCGTATTACGAAACGGCGCGGGAATGCCTTCGCTGCATTCTCGGCGAGGCGGGAGCCCCGTTTACGGACGAAGCGCAAAAGTACCGGGAACCCGTCTATCGCCTGCTGGAAATCCTTCTGGCAGCCGGAAAGGCGGAAGCCTTCCGGAGTTCCCTCGCCCTCCTCGGCAGGGTCCGCGACGGCTCCGAACATCTCCGGCTCGGGAAGCTCTATTTTCGCTACGGATACGGGGAATCCGCCTATGGCGAGCTGATCCGTTCCATCCGGACGAACGGCCCGATGGACGCGGAGGGCCTCGCCATTCTGCAGGATACGTTCCCCGACGGCGATCCAGCCGGCTGAATGTCGAATGTTCTGCGTCTTCTTAAATTATTCATATTTTTTTCTTATTTTTTTTAAATGTTTTACACTTCGGGTTCATATTTTCTCTCTATACTACTGGCAGGCCAAAGGAAGTGGCCGGGACGCCGTACCGAATACAACGGAAACTTTTCATATACTTCTCCTCCCTATCTTTCATCATAATTCTCTTCCGAAAGCGCCGCCCGCAGGGCGGCGCTCAGAGTGAAGACAAAGTATCGAAAAGAGGTACTTTGTCTTTTTTTAGTGCTTAGAAGATGGTAAAATAGAAGCAGGTGATGAAAGATGCTGAACCAAAAAGGTGAAGACAGCCGGGAGCAGATTGGCTTTTACTGCATGGAGGATTTAGTCCCCCAAGACCATCTTCTCAGGAAAATCGAAAAAGCAATAAATTTCAGTTTCATATATGATTTGGTAAAGGACAAGTACAGCGAAGACGCCGGTCGTCCCAGTATAGACCCGGTAGTGTTGTTCAAGATCGTGTTCATCCAGTATTTATTTGGAATCCGCAGCATGCGGCAGACAATCAAAGACATCGAGGTCA
>JALCPO010000047.1 GCA_022650455.1 Oscillospiraceae bacterium | reverse complement strand
ACACCCTGTTTTACCTTGCTCAGATCACGACCGACACAAGCTGGAACGACCACAAGGGGCAGGATCTGGACGCGCCGGATAAACCGGCTATTTCAAGCGTTACGCACAATTCCGACCGGACGCAGTACACCGTCCAGTATTCCTCGCAGGACAACGCGACCGGCTATCAATACTATGTGGAGGCCACCGGGCAGAACGACGGCACAAAATACGATTCCCCTGTTATTTCCACTTTCTTGAAAACCGGGATGAAGAGTTATTCCGTCGTGGTGGATGACAATCCCGATACCGTCCCTGGCGGGAGTATTACCACGACATCAAGCAGCTACACCTTTCCCCGCCCGTCCGGCAGCGGCTTTTACATCCATATCGCCGCCGTGGATAACGCCGGAAATATTTCGGCTGTCTCGCACTACCATACGGATGAACTGGTATCCGTCACACATCCGGTCAGTATCGGCTATTTCATCGACCCGAACAGCAATATGCCATTCACCGCGCCGGACATTCCGATCACCAACAATTCCACCTGTCCCGTCCGGGTTTCCGTCGCGGGGCTGAAAGCGACCTCCGGCATCGGTGACGCTGCCCCCACGTCCTATTCGGACTGGAACAGGCTGACGGCGGCACAGACCGGAAGCGGAATCGCGCTCGGCGTGGGGATTGGCAAAACAGCCGGTTCTGGCTGGACGGCGGTTGAGCGGGAAACTCCCGTTTACACGGGCGACCTCGCGTCGGAAGTCCCGCTGGGAACGCTCGGTGCGAACGGAGCGTCGGGAAATCTGGCGCTTACCGCCAAATTCGGTCTGGCATGGGTAAAGGCAATGAATGTGTCCCATGAGCTGACGCTGAATTTTACGATTGCGGACTGAATCGTCCGTACGGGAAGGAGTGATACAAAATGGCGGTTTTTCGTGTGGAACGGACGCGGGATTACACAGTTATGAGCAACCATCACCTGAAAGACCGGACGCTGACCTTGAAGGCGAAAGGGCTGCTGTCCATGATGCTCTCCCTTCCGGACGATTGGGATTACACCACGCGGGGCCTTGCCTCCATCTGCCGCGAGGGAGTGGACGCCATCGGGAAGACGCTCAAGGAGCTGGAAAGCGCGGGCTATATGGAGCGCCGCCAGCTTCGCGGCAAAGACGGGCGCATCACGGATACCGAATACACCATTTACGAGCAGCCTCGCAAGCCACCGGGTACGCCTTTGCCGGATACGGCTTCACCAGATACGGAAAAGCCGTATCTGGATAACCCGGATATGGGAAAACCGGATACGGAAAAGCCCGCGCAATTAAATACTAAGAGAACTAATATTCCTAAAGAATCAAATACGCATGGAGTAAATCCGTATCCATCCAATCCGGCAAACCGAGCGATGGAAGCCGGTGCCCCGGCTGATTCGATGGATGCGATGGAAGCATACCGCGAAATCATCAAAGAGAATATTTCCTACGACGTTCTGCGGCAGCGATGCGACCCGGAGCGTCTGGACGAAATTGTCGGCATTCTGCTCGACACCGTATGCAGCCGGAAAAAGGAAATCCGGATCGCCGGTGAGGATATGCCCGCCGAAACGGTGAAAAGCAGGCTTTTGAAACTGGACGACAGCCACATCGAGTATGTGCTGGATTGCCTGGACAAAAACACCACCGACATCCGCAATATCCGCAGCTACATACTGACGGCGCTCTATCAGGCACCGACCACCATCAACAGCTATTACGCCGCGCAGGTCAACCATGACCTCTACGGCGGCGGCCCGCCCGGGCGGTAAACGTCCCGCGCGAGCCGCTTTTGTATCTCACGAAACCGGAAAGGAGAATTTTCGTATGAAGCGGCCTCTTGCGTACATCACCGCCCCATGGGGCGGAAATGAAATCGAAAACACCGAGGACGCGGCCGGTTACTGCCGCAAGGTCTACGACGCGGGCTTTTCCCCGATCTGCCCGCTGCTGCTTCTGCCGCTGTTCCTGAACGACGCGATACCGCAGGAGCACAAGGACGGCATCGACATGGCCCGCGATTATCTCCGCCGTTCCCATGTGCTGGTCGTCTGCGGGCACGGCGCGGACGAGACGGTAAAAAGCGATATTGCCGTCGCGGAGCGGCTGCATATCACGGCCACCACGCTGGACGGCATCCTGACCGTCAAGGGGCAGGGCCGGGAGGAAAACAAGGGCAAGGGACTCAGGTAACGCGTTGAACCGTAGAAAGAGGTGACGAATTTGCAGGAAGAAATTGAAAACCGCTCCGTGACGCTCATCATCAGCGGCGTGAAGCTCACGGGCCGGATGCTTAAAGCGGCGATTGCCAAGTATCTGGCCCACCGAAAAGATAAAAAGTACGCGAAGGCCCGCGCCGGTCCCGTGGTTCCGCACGGAAAGCAGACGGTCAAACAGCTCGTCGGGCAGAACGCGGGCGTTTCCAACATGGAAATCACCGACAGCAACATCCGTTCCTTTGACCGCGTGGCACGGAAATACGGCGTGGACTACGCCGTGAAGAAGGACCGCAGCGTGTCGCCGCCCAAATATCTCGTCTTTTTCAAGGCGCGGGACGCCGACGCGCTCACGGCCGCCTTCAAGGAGTTCACGGCGAAAACGATGGACCGGGCGAAAAGGCCGTCCGTTCTTTCGCGGCTCCGGACGTTCAAGGACCTGGTCAAGGCGAATACCGTTGACCGCGTGAGGCATAAGGAACAGGAGCGGGCGCGATGAACACAAAAGCGAAAAAGCTGCTCCTGATGAATCTCCCCTACCTGTTCGTGGCATTGTTCGCCACCAAGCTCGGGCAGGCATGGCGGCTGGCCGCGGGCGCGGACGCTTCCGGGAAGCTCCTGCATCTGATGGACGGCCTCACCGCCGCGTTTTCCACCCCGCTGCCGAGCTTCCATCCGGCCGACCTCGGGGTGGGGATTCTGCTCGCCGCCGCGCTCCGGCTGGCGGTTTATATCAAAGGCCGGAACGCCAAGAAGTTCCGCAAAAACGTCGAGTACGGCTCCGCCCGCTGGGGCAGGACCGAGGACATCAAACCCTACATCGACCCCGTCTTTGCAAACAACGTCATTCTCACGCAGACGGAACGGCTCACGATGAACAGCAGACCGAAGGACCCCAAAACGTCCCGGAACAAGAACGTGCTGGTCGTCGGCGGTTCCGGCTCCGGCAAGACGCGGTTCTTTATCAAGCCGAACCTGATGCAGTGTGATTCCAAAGACTACCCGACGAGCTTTGTTATCACCGACCCGAAAGGCAGCCTCATTGTTGAATGCGGAAATCTCCTGCGGCGCAGGGGCTACCGCATCAAAATCCTCAACACCATCAATTTCAAAAAGTCGATGCATTACAACCCTTTCGCGTACATTCACAGCGAGAAGGACATTTTGAAACTGGTCACGGCGCTGATTTCCAACACCAAGGGCGAAGGCAAAGAAGGGGACGACTTTTGGATCAAGGCTGAAACGCTGCTCTACACGGCGCTCATCGGCTACATCCATTATGAGGCCCCGGTCGAGGAACAGAATTTTGCGACGCTGATCGAGTTTATCAACTCATCGGAAGTAAGAGAGGACGACGAGGAATTTAAGAATCCCGTGGATCTCATGTTCGAGGCTCTGGAAAAAGAAAATCCGAATCACTTCGCTGTGCGGCAGTATAAGAAATACAAACTGGCGGCGGGCAAGACCGCAAAATCGATTTTAATTTCCTGCGGTGCGAGGCTGGCCCCGTTCGACATCCAGGAGCTTCGGGACCTGACGGCCTGCGACGAGCTGGAGCTGGACACCGTGGGCGACCGGAAAACCGCCCTGTTCATCATCATGTCCGATACCGACGACACGTTTAATTTTTTAGTGGCGATGGCCTACACCCAGCTTTTCAACCTGCTGTGCGAAAAGGCCGACGACGTGTACGGCGGGCGTTTGCCCGTCCACGTCCGGTGTCTGCTGGATGAGTTCGCAAACATCGGGCAGATTCCCCGGTTTGAAAAACTGATCGCCACCATCCGCAGCCGTGAAATTTCCGCCTGTATCGTCTTGCAGGCGCAGAGTCAGCTCAAAGCCCTGTATAAGGACAACGCCGACACCATCGTCGGCAACTGCGACAGCGCCATTTTCCTCGGCGGCAAGGAACGCACGACCCTGAAGGAGCTGACGGAATCTTTGGGGAAGGAGACGATAGACACCTACAACACCGGCGAAAGCCGTGGGCGCGAGGTTTCCCACAGCCTCAATTATCAGAAACTGGGGAAGGACCTCGCTTCGGTCGATGAGCTTTCCGTCCTCGACGGCGGCAAGTGCATTCTCCAACTTCGCGGCGTCCGGCCCTTTCTTTCGGACAAGTACGACATCACAAAGCATCCGAATTACAAGTACCTGTCCGACTATAATTCACGCAACGCTTTCAATATTGAAAAGTTTCTGTCCACCAAATTAAAGCCCAGACCGGACGACGTGTTCAGCACATACTCCGTCGATCTCTCCGGGAAACCGAAAGCCGCACGGTAGCGGCTTCATACTCAAAATCAGAATTGGAGGTTTTATCGTTATGAGCTTTTTCAACAGCGCAATCGACGTTCTTCAGACTCTCGTGATCGCCCTCGGCGCGGGCCTCGCCATCTGGGGCGCAATCAACCTTCTGGAAGGGTACGGCAACGACAATCCGGGCGCGAAATCGCAAGGGATTAAGCAGCTCATGGCGGGCGGCGGCGTGGCCCTGATCGGCCTCACGCTTGTCCCGCTGCTCTCCGGTCTGTTCGGCTGATGCCCCGTGGAGCGTGGGAAAGGAGGGCGATTGATTGGATTTCATCAAACAGCAGATCACTCAGTGGCTGAAGGAAATCCTTGTCGGGGGCATTCTGAACAACCTGTCCGGCATGTTCGACAACGTGAACGGCCAGGTCGGGCAGATCGCCTCGCAGGTCGGGAGGACGCCACAGGCGTGGAACCCCGGCATTTACAACATGATCCGGACCCTCTCCGAAAACGTCATGATGCCCGTCGCGGGCCTGATTCTCGCGTTCGTCATGACGCTGGAGCTGATCCAGATCATCACCGACAGAAACAATCTTCATGACATCGAGATTGCGGTATTCTTCCGCTGGATTTTCAAGACGGCCTTTGCCATCATCATCGTCACCAACACCTGGAATATCGTCATGGGCATCTTCGACGTGGCGCAGAGCGTGGTCGGCAGCGCGGCCGGGCTTGTTTCTTCGGACACGTCTATCGACATCAGTTCCGTCACGGCGAACCTTCAGACGCGGCTCATGGAAATGGACCTCGGCCCCCTGTTCGGGCTGTGGTTCCAGAGCATTTTCGTGGGCTTTACCATGTGGGCGCTCACGATCTGCATTTTCATCATCGTGTACGGGCGCATGATTGAAATTTATCTGGTCACCTCCATCGCGCCGGTTCCGATGGCGACGATGCTGAACCGCGAATGGGGCGGCGCGGGGCAGAATTACCTGCGCTCCCTGTTTGCCCTCGGCTTTCAGGGATTCCTCATTATCGTCTGCGTGGCGATTTACGCCGTTCTGGTACGGGGAATCGCCGTAGACACGGATGTCAGCAAGGCCATCTGGACGTGCATGGGTTACACGGTGCTGCTGTGCTTCACCCTGTTCAAAACCAGCTCGCTGGCTAAATCCATCTTTAACGCGCATTGACGGAGGTGAAAACGAATGGCCTATGTTCCCGTACCCAAAGACCTGACCGCCGTGAAAACGAAGGTCCTGTTCAATCTGACAAAACGGCAGCTTGTCTGTTTCAGCGGCGGCGCGCTCGTCGGCGTACCGCTTTTCTTTTTGCTCAAAGGGCCCGCGGGCCTGAGCGCCGGAGGCGCTTCCCTCTGCATGGTCCTCGTCATGCTGCCGTTTTTCCTGATGGCCGTCTATGAGAAAAACGGCCTGCCGCTGGAAAAGATCGTCCGCAACATCGTCCGGGTGCTGTTTCTCCGGCCAAAGCGGAGGCCCTATCAGACCGACAATTATTACGCCGTGCTCGCGCGGCAAGCCCAGTTGGACAGGGAGGTGTATCGGATTGTCCGCCAAAAGAAAGCTCACCCGCGCCGAGCGCCGACAGATCGAAGCCGCCGTCGCAAGAGCGAGGCAAAAAGATAAGAAAAAGCAGTCGGCGCAGGACAGCATCCCGTTTCAGCGCATGTTCCCCGACGGCATCTGCCGCGTGACCGGCCGCTATTACACGAAAACTATTCAGTTTCAGGACATCAACTATCAGCTCAACCAGAACGAGGACAAAACCGCCATTTTTGAGGGCTGGTGTGATTTTCTCAACTACTTCGACAGCTCCATCAAGTTCCAGCTCTCTTTTCTGAACCTTACGGCGACAAAGGACAGCTTCTCGAAACGGGTTGCGATTTCCCCGCAGGGCGACGATTTCGACGGTCTGCGCGCGGAGTACACCCAAATGCTCCAAAGGCAGCTTGCCAAAGGCAATAACGGCCTCATCAAGACCAAATACCTGACCTTTGGCATCGAGGCGGACGGCCTGAAAGCGGCAAAGCCCCGGCTGGAGCGCATCGAGATCGACCTTCTCAACAACTTCAAGCGCCTCGGCGTCGCGGCCGCCCCGCTGGACGGCGCGGGCCGCCTGCGGCTGCTGCACGACATCTTCCACATGGACGCCCCGGAGCCGTTCCGCTTTTCATGGGACTGGCTGGTCCCCTCCGGCCTGTCCGTCAAGGATTTCATCGCCCCCAGCTCGTTTGAGTTCAAAAGCGGCAGCATGTTCGGCATCGGGCATCAGGTGGGGGCGGTCAGCTTCCTGCAAATCCTCGCGCCGGAGCTGAACGACCGGATGCTGGCCGATTTTCTCGACATGGATTCCAGCCTTATCGTCACCATGCACATCCGGTCCATCGACCAAGTGAGCGCCATCAAGACGGTGAAGCGGAAAATCACCGACCTCGATTCCATGAAGATTCAGGAGCAGAAAAAGGCCATCCGCTCCGGTTACGACATGGATATCATCCCCTCGGACCTCGCTACCTACGGCGAGGAAGCCAAAAAGCTGTTGCAGGATTTACAGTCCCGCAACGAGCGCATGTTCCTCGTGACCTTCCTCGTCCTCAACGTGGCCGATAACAAACAAAGGCTCGACAACAACGTGTTTCAGACAAGTTCCCTCGTGCAGAAATACAACTGCGCGCTGACTCGGCTTGATTTCCGTCAGGAGGAAGGGCTGATGTCCTCACTTCCGCTCGGCTTGAATCAGGTGGAAATTCAGCGGGGCTTGACCACGTCGAGCACTGCCATCTTTATTCCGTTTACCACGCAGGAACTGTTCCAGACCGGGCGCGAGGCGCTGTACTGCGGGCTGAACGCGCTTTCCAGCAACCTCATCATGGTGGACCGGAAGCTGCTGAAAAACCCGAACGGCCTGATTCTCGGCACACCGGGCGCGGGCAAATCCTTCGCGGCGAAACGCGAAATCTTCAACGTGTTCCTCGTCACGGACGACGACATCATCGTCTGCGACCCGGAGGCCGAATACGGCCCGCTGGTGGAGCGCCTGCACGGGCAGATCATCAAAATATCGCCCGCGTCCACCGATTATATCAACCCGATGGACATCAACCTCAACTATTCCGAGGAAGAAAACCCGCTGTCGCTCAAATCGGACTTCATTTTGTCGCTCTGCGAGCTGATCGTCGGCGGCAAGGAGGGCTTGCAGCCGGTTGAAAAGACGGTCATCGACCGGTGCGTCAGGCTGGTGTACCGAAAGTATCTGAACGACCCGCGCCCGGAGAACATGCCGATCCTGGAGGATTTGTATAACGAGCTGCGGCGGCAGGATGAAAAGGAAGCGCAGTACGTCGCGACGGCGCTGGAAATCTACGTCACCGGCTCCCTCAACGTGTTCAACCACCGCACGACCGTGAACGTAAAGAACCGCGTCGTCAGCTACAACATCCGGGAATTGGGGAAGCAGCTCAAAAAGATCGGGATGCTCATCGTGCAGGATCAGGTCTGGAACCGCGTCACCGTCAACCGCGCGGAGCGCAAGGCCACCCGGTATTACATCGACGAGTTCCATCTGCTCCTGAAAGAGGAACAGACCGCCGCCTATTCCGTGGAAATCTGGAAGCGGTTCAGGAAGTGGGGCGGCATCCCGACCGGGATCACCCAAAACATCAAGGACCTGCTTTCCTCCCGCGAGATCGAAAACATCTTTGAAAACTCGGATTACATCTATATGCTCAACCAGGCATCCGGCGACCGGCAGATTCTCGCCAAACAGCTTGGAATTTCGCCGCATCAGCTCTCCTACGTCACCCATTCCGGCGAGGGCGAAGGGCTGCTGTTCTACGGTAACGTCATCCTGCCGTTCGTGGATCATTTTCCGAAGGACACGGAGCTGTACCGTATCATGACTACCAAGCCGCAGGAAGTGGCGGCGACATGAACGTCCGCGCTCGGCGGGACAGGAGGTGACTGTGATGGAAAAACGAGCGCCCCGCCTACAATTCACGAAGGAGGAACAAACCGACCCTGTATTAAAAAAATCTGTCCGCAGAGAACAGAAAGCGGCGGTAAAAGCTGACCGCGCACAGGCGAAAATCCCGAAAAAAACCGTTCTCAAGCGGCAGCGCGCCGTTGACCCGGCCACCGGCAAGGTCACGACGCGCCTGAAATTTGAGGAAGCGGACAAGAAAAAGCCGTCCAAGCTCACACATGCCGTCCGGGACGCACCCGGAAACGCTGTTTTGATGCGGTTCCACCGGGAAATCCGGCAGTCCGAGGATGAAAACGTAGGCGTAAAGGCCGCACATCAAAGCGAGGAAGCCGCCGAAACGGGCGGACGCCTGCTGCGGAATGCCCGCCGCTCCCGCAAGCTGAAACCCTACCGGAAATCGGCTCAGGCGGAAAAGCGGCTCGACCGTGCCAATCTCGGTTATTTTCAGAAAAAGGCCGCGCGGGACCATCCGCAGTTCTCCGGCAATCCGCTTTCCCACTGGCGGCAGAAGCGGGCCGTCAAAAAGCAGTACGCCGCCGCAAAACGGGCCGGGCAGTTCGCGGGGGCCGCCGGGAGAACCGCTGGAACCACCGCGAAGTCGGCAAAGGCGGCTGTGAGCAAAAGCAGGCGGGCGGCGGCTTTCGTCGGGCGGCACCGGAACGGCTTTCTGATCGCCGCAGGCGTTTTTTTGGTGCTGGTCCTGTTTTTGAACGTCCTGTCCTCCAGCTCGGTTCTGCTGGAAGGCGCGCTGTCCGGCGTTACTGCGTCCACCTATCCTTCCAAAGACGACGCCATGCTCGGCGCAGAAGCCGCTTACGCGCAAAAGGAAGCGGACCTTCAGGACGAAATCGACCATTACGAGCAGCGGCATGGCGGGTACGACGAATACCACTATACGCTCGACCAAATCGGCCACGACCCCTATGTGCTGATCTCCCTTCTGACCGCCTTGCGCGGCGGCGAATGGACGCTGGATGAGGTTCAGGATACGCTTTCCACGCTGTTCTCCAGAGAATACCAACTGACACAGACCGTGGAGACGGAAACCCGAACCCGCTCGGAGACACATACGGTGACAAACCCGGACGGAACAACCCGCACCGAAACCCGGCAGGTCCCCTACACCTACACCATCTGCAACGTGAAGCTGCACAACGAGGACCTGTCCCATCTTCCCGTATCCATCATGAACGAGGATCAGCTCGGCGTGTACTCGATGTATATGGCGACCCTCGGTAACCGGCCCGACCTGTTCCCCGCGTCGGCCTATCCGAACGCATCCACTTTCAAGACGCCGACCGAGTACGACATTCCCCCGGAGGCGATGGAGGACGCGCGGTTCGCCGCCATGATGACGGAGGCACAAAAGTACATCGGCTATCCCTACGTTTGGGGCGGCAGCAGCCCCAAAACCTCGTTCGACTGCTCCGGCTATGTGTCGTGGGTGCTCAATCACAGCGGATGGAACGTGGGGCGGTTGGGGGCGCAGGGCCTCTGCGACATCTGCACGCCGGTTTCCCCCGCCGATGCCAAGCCCGGCGACCTGGTATTTTTCACCGGGACCTACGACACCGACGGCGTGTCCCATGTGGGCATCTACGTCGGAAACGGCATGATGCTCGCGGCCGGGGACCCCATCGGCTACTCAAACCTCAACACAAGCTACTGGCAGAGCCATTTTTACACATTCGGGCGTTTACCCGCCCCATGAACAGATTGGAGGAATGAACCGTGAATCCGAAATTTAAGAAGATCGACGCCGAACACGAAAAGAACGCGGCGAAAATCTCGGCGCTGCAAGCCCGGCAGAAAGAGCTGGAAAAGCAGCGCCGGGAACTGGAAAACCTCGATATTGTTGGCCTTGTGCGGGGCATGGGCATGACGGCGGAGGAACTGGCCGCGCTCATGCGGGCCTCCCGCGAAGCCCTTCCCGCGCCCGAATCCGCTCAGAACAACAAGGAGGAAAACACTGATGAAGAAAATTAGAATACGCATCCTGGTCTGCCTGACGGCCGCCGTGTTCTGCACGGCGGCCTTTTCCGTCAGTGCCCTCGCCTACAGCGAAGGGAAAACAAGCTCGATGATGCCTCAAAGCAGCTCCAGCCCCGCGCCAGGCAGTCCGGCTTCCTCGGAAGCGTCGTCGGGAACGTCCTCAAAGCCACTGACGCCGGACGGGGCCGGAACCGTGATCGACAACGTGACAAACGAGGACGGCAAGGAGTTTTTCACCGTCACCACGCCGAGCAAACACGTCTTTTATCTGGTGATCGACCGGCAGAAGGATTCCGAAAACGTCTATTTCCTCGACTCCGTGACGGAAAAGGACCTGCTCGCTTTGGCAAAGAGCGACAACAAAGACATCGACGATTCCCCGTCGTCCGGGGCCGTTTCCAACCCGGAGGCTTCCTCCGCGCCGACCGCATCGACGCCCGCATCCTCCGCCGTTTCCCAGCCGAAAAAGCAGAGCAACGGCGGAAGTTCGGCAATCGCGGCGGTTGCCGTGCTTGCGGCCGTTCTGGTCGGCGGGGCAATCTGGTTCTTCAAATTCCGCAAACCGGGAAAAAAGGACAAGAACAGGCCCGACCCGGACGATTACGATTACACCGATGATGGGGACGAAGAATCCGAGCCGGAAGTTCCTGACGAAGAAACTGAGCAAAAAGGTGAATCGGAGCGTGAGGACGAATGACCTTTTTCACCGACAGCTCTTTTGAGCGGATGATGGTGCAGAAGCCGCGGCACAGGCGGGAGGAACGGCCTCCCGCTCCGCCGAAGAGCCGTTCCCGCCAGGATTGCTCCCGCCCCTGTTACCGCGACCTCATCAGCATACCGAAACGGAAGGGGAATGAAAGATGCGGTTAGTCATCAGTGAAAAGCCCTCGGTCGCGCAAAGTATCGCCGCCGTACTCGGCGCGAAACAGCGGGGCGACGGATATTTAGAGGGCAACGGTTATCTGGTTTCCTGGTGCCTGGGGCACCTTGCGGAACTTGCTTCCGCCGACGCCTATGATGAAAAATACGCGAAATGGCGGCGGGAGGATCTTCCCATCCTGCCGGAAAACTGGAAGTCCGTCCTGAGCAGGGATAAACAGAAGCAGTTCGATATTCTCCGCTCCCTGATGCGCCGCGACGATGTGGAGGAAGTCATCGACGCCTGCGATGCCGGGCGCGAGGGCGAGCTGATCTTCCGCTCCGTGTACGAAATGGCGGGCTGTTCCAAGCCGATGAAGCGGCTTTGGATTTCCTCAATGGAGGACGAGGCCATCCGCCGGGGCTTTGCCGATCTGAAACCGGGGCGCGACTACGACGGCCTGTATCAGTCCGCGCTCTGCCGATCCAAAGCAGACTGGCTTGTCGGCATCAACGCGACGCGCCTGTTCAGTGTCCTTTACCACCGCACCCTGAACGTCGGGCGCGTCATGTCCCCGACGCTGGCGCTCATCGTGCAGCGGGAAGCGGAGATTTCCGCTTTTCAGGCGGAGCCGTTCTATACGGTCAGTCTCGACTGCGGCGGTTTCACCGCCACCGGCGACAAGCTCAAACAGAAACCGGAGGCCGATGCGGTCGCCGCCGCCTGCAAGGGAAAGGCGGCAACCGTCAAGGCCGTGGAGCGTAGGGAAAAGTCCGAAAAGCCGCCCGCGCTCTACGATTTAACCACGCTTCAGAGGGACGCCAACCGTCTGCTCGGCTACACGGCCCAGCAGACGCTTGACTATCTGCAATCCCTTTACGAAAAGAAGCTCTGCACTTATCCGCGCACCGACAGCCGGTTCCTGACTGGCGACATGGAAGCCTCGGTTCCGGCTCTGGCCGCCGTCGCCGCCTCTGTCTGCGGCGCGGACGCTCCCGGAAATATCAACGCCGGACAGGTATGCGACAGCGCGAAGGTCAGCGACCATCACGCCGTCGTTCCCACTTCCGGCGCAGGCAAAGCCGATGTTTCCGCGCTGCCCGCAGGCGAGCGCGAAATCCTGCGGCTTGTGTCCCGGCAGCTTCTCTGCGCGGTCGGCGGGCCGCATCAGTACGCCGAAACCGCCGTTACGCTGGACTGCGGCGGGCATGATTTCACCGCAAAGGGCAAGACGGTCCTCGCCCCCGGCTGGAAAGCCTGCCTACAGGAACAGGCCGACAAACCCCTTCCAGACTTGAAAGAGGGGCAGAACGCCCCGGTTTCCTCCGTTTCCGTCAAGGAGGGCAAAACCTCGCCGCCCAAGCATTTTACGGAGGACACGCTCCTTTCCGCGATGGAAACGGCGGGCGCGAAAGATACGTCCGATGATGCCGAAAGGAAGGGGCTGGGTACACCCGCCACCCGAGCGGCCATTCTGGAAAAGCTCGTCTCCACCGGTTTCGTCGAGCGGAAAAAGGCAAAGAAAACCGTCAGCCTCATTCCGACACAGGTGGGTGTGTCGCTCATCACCGTCCTGCCGGAGCAGCTTCAATCCCCACTGCTCACCGCCGAATGGGAAAACCGGCTCAAACAGGTGGAGCGCGGCGAGCTGGAACCGGACGCCTTTCTCAACGGGATTTCTTCCATGCTCCGGGAGCTGGTGAAAACATACACGCCGGTCAAAGGAACGGAGGTGCTGTTTCCTTCCGGGCGCGAAGTGGTCGGCAAGTGCCCCCGCTGCGGCGGCAGCGTGACCGAGAGCAAAAAAGGCTTTTTCTGCGAGAACCCCGACTGCCGCTTCGGGCTTTGGAAGGATAACCGGTTCTTCGCCGCCAAAAAGGTGGCGCTGACGAAAAAAATCGCCGCCTCGCTTCTGAAGGACGGACGGGCAAGGCTCACCGGCTGCTATTCCGCAAAAACCGGCAGGACCTACGACGCAACAGCGATTCTGGAGGACAACGGAGAACACGTCCATTTCAGGCTTGAATTTGACAAGGGGGCAAAGCAGCATGGGTAAAAGAGAACTCGTCATGGCAGAGCGGCTGGGGCCGGAAATCCCCATCAAGGCGAGGACTATACCGATGGGCCCGCCGGGTGTGAACCGGCGGACGGTAAACGGCTTTGTGCTGGCAAACGGAATCGTGCTGCTGGAGAGCGAGCGCGATTCGTCCGGCAATTACGTCGGCGGGGCCGGGCTGGACGGCATGTATCTGAGGACGCCGCATCGTTTTACGCCGGTGAAAAACGAATCCGGGGAGATCCGCGCATTTCGGGAAGTGAGAAATATTCCAGTACGTTCCCGACATCGGGAGCCGGAACGGTGACATATATGAAACTCACAAAATATGAGCGGGAGACGATCATCTGCTACAACGAGGAAGAAGCGACGGCCAGCGTTTATACGCACAGCAGAAAGCTCATCCAAAAGCTCAAACGGCTGTCCGAAAAATACCCGAATCAGGTGAGGCCGGACCGCCCCGAGCATCGCAGGGCCGTCAGCTACCTTGTCCCAAAAAGCTGCGTCTCCGTCCGGGAGCCGTACAGCGACGCGCGGCGCAAGGCGGACAGTATCCGGGCAAAAGCAACGCAAATACGCCCTCCCGACAGGAGCACACGCTCCGAAAACGAATAGCGTACACGTCCCCACATAGGTTTATCTACCTGCGCGGGGGCGCGCTATTTCCGATCCTATGCGCTGAGAAAGGAGCAAAATATGGCCGAGAAAAATAAGGAACGGCTGAAAGAAATCACCGACAGCATCGAACAGGGCATCAAGGACCTGTTCCAGAGCGATCAGTACATCCAATATTTACGCACCATGTCCCGGTTCCACCGATACTCCGTCAACAACACCGTCCTCATCTACATGCAGAAGCCCGACGCCACCCTCGTCGCCGGGTTCAACAAGTGGCGCGGCCAGTTCAGCCGGAACGTCATGCGGGGCGAAAAGGGCATCAAAATCATCGCGCCCACGCCTTATAAAAAGAAAATCGAGGAAGAAAAACTCGACCCGGAAACCAAGACCCCCGTGCTGGACGCGGACGGCAAGGTCGTCATGGAAGTAAAGGAAATCAGAATCCCGCGGTACAAGGTGGTGTCCGTGTTCGACGTATCGCAGACCGAGGGGAAGCCGCTGCCCCAGCTTGCCAAAAATCTCACCGGCGACGTAAAACAGTACGGGATTTTTCTGGAGGCGCTGCGGCGTTCCTCCCCCGTCCCGCTCAATTTCGAGGCGATGAATCCGAACACGGACGGCTATTTCAGCCAAAAAGATCAGCGCATCGCCATCCGGGAGGGCATGAGCGAAGTGCAGACCGTTTCCGCCGCCGTCCACGAGATAACCCACGCCAAGCTGCATAATTACGAGCAGGCCCGGCTTGCCGCCGCCCGGGGCGACGAAACCGCCGAGCCGCCCAAATCGGAGAACCGGCACACCGAGGAAGTGGAGGCCGAGAGCGTTTCCTATGCCGTTTGCCAGTATTACGGCATCCAGACCGGCGAAAACAGCTTCGGTTATATTGCTTCGTGGAGCAGGAATAAGGAGCTGCCGGAACTAAAGGCAAGCCTCGAAACCATCAACAGGACGGCATCCGGCCTGATTTCCGACATCGACCGCAATTTTGTCGAGATTGCCAAAGAACGCGGCATCGACCTCAGTCGGCCGGAACAGGCCGCAGAGCAAGCCGCCCCGCCGAAAGCGGCCGACATGCTGCCGGACGCGCCGGAACAGGCTCTTGACAAATATCCCATGCCGGATTCCAAGTTGACCGTGGCAGACCTGGAAGCCTGCGGATATCTGGACGGCGACCTACTTCCCCTTTCCAAAGACCGGGCAAGAGAACTTTTTGAACAGGACCTCACCGTTTACAGAATTGAGGACGGCGGAAACGCGGGCATGGTGCTCGACACGGACGAAATTCAGACGCACAATGGAATGTTCGCCGTGAGCCGGGAGGAATGGGAGGACAGCCGGGACTTTGCAGCAGCCTTAGAGGACCGGATGAAGCATCAGGAGCAGCGGGAAGCCGCCTTTCTGAAAACCTCTCAGGACGCTTTCGCTATCTATCAGGTCAAGGATGGTGACAAACTGCGGGATATTCGCTTTGAGCCGATGAGCGAGCTGGAATCCAGAGGCATTTCCGTGGATCACGGCAACTACGACCTCGCCTACACCGCGCCGCTCACCGGCCAGGGCAGCACCGAAGAAAGGTTGGAATCCCTGTGGCAGCGGTTTAATAACGACCTCCCTCCCGACTACCGCAGGCCGAGCCTGTCGGTTAGCGACATCGTTGCCTTGAAGCAGAACGGCGTTGTATCCTGTCACTATGCGGACAGCTTCGGTTTCAAGGAGCTACCGTCCTTCCTGCCGCCGGAAAATCACCTGAAAAACGCGGAAATGGCGATGGAGGACGATTATGACATGATCGACGGCATCATCGACAACGGGAAAAATCCCACCGTCGCGGAGCTGGAGCAGCAGGCCAAATACGGCCAGCCGGTTTCTCTGATAGAACTTGCCGAGGCGTCGCGGCGGGAACACGACGAAAAGAAAAAGTCCGTTGTGGAGCAGCTCAGGAACCAGCCGGTCAGCCGGGAACACAAAAAAGCAGCGCCCGACCGGGGCGCGGAAATGGAGCGGTGAAATGTTTACCAACGACGAAATCAACCTGATGTGCATTTACGATACCGGGACGCGGGAGGGCCTGATTGTCGAGCTGACGAAAATGCGCGGCTTTCTCGGCGCGGACGAAACGGAGCTTCTTTCCCTGACGGATTCCGCGCTGGAGAAGCTCCGGAGCATGAACGACGAAGAATATGCCAAGCTGGACCTTTTCCCGGATTTCGAGGACGAAACCGGCTAACAGCATTCTTCCGATGGTGACATTTCCCTGAAAGGGCGGTATAATGATGGCAACGAAAAACGAATCTCGAATGATGAAGGAGGCTGTTTGATGGAAGGATGGTTAAACGTAGGAAGCCTGATTCTTGGACTGATTGCATGGATCCTGCCTGCTGTCAATCTTGCCCGGCACAATAAAATCAGTTGCAAAAGATACGCCGCCTTTACCGTAACAAGCCTCAGTGCCTGCGCTGTTTCCCTGTGTTTCCAGCTTTTCTACAATGATCACCTGGTAAAAATAGAAGATTGGTCGGCGCTTCTGGACACTTCCCATGCAGTAGCCCTGGTTTCCGCCCTGCTTCTTGTAGTGACAATGATTCTCAACGTAAGCGCATTGTTCGTTTACTTTAGAAAGGAATCCTGAAATTCATGATATTGCGGGATTGAGATAGACCATTCTTTTCTGAGATACAAAAAAGAATTGACTCAGTATGGGTATCAGGTCGGAAAAATCTCTCTGAAAGGACAGACCGTGCTTTTCAATAAAATCGGATAAGATGACAAACTTCAACATTTAGGGCAGCCTTCGGGCTGTTCTTTTTTTATCCAAACCCGAGAAAGGAGTTGGATTATATGCCGACAAAGCTGC
>JALCPO010000046.1 GCA_022650455.1 Oscillospiraceae bacterium | reverse complement strand
CGCCGCAGCGCCGAGGTTCCATGCGAAAAAGCGGTCTGCCATGAAATCCGTCCCCTTTCTAATTCATACTATATATATATGTATTTCTCGAGTATATGTTACCTCTTTCCCGGGCGTTTGTCAAGAAGAAATTGCTTGACAAACCCTGCAATTTTATCTATTATAATACATATATTAATTATATGTATTTGATGGAACCGTCTCAGGGGGTGCGTAGGATGAATCCAGACAATATTTTCAACCAAAAAAGCGACCCGCCCGCCGATTTAAAGGGCTTTCTCATTCCTGCAAAAACCGGGGAACGCATGTATGCCTGCCTGTTCCGGCCAAAGGGAAGCGGCCCCCGGCCCACGGTTCTGCTGCTGCACGGATACCCCGGCGATGAAAACAACTACGACCTGGCGCACGCTTTCCAGCGCGCGGGCTACACGGTGGTGATCTTCCATTACCGCGGCACCTGGGGAAGTGAAGGCCGCTTCAGCCTGCGCCATGTGCTGGAGGACGCGGCGTCCGCCGTTGCCTTTATCCGCCGGCATTCCGGCGAAGAGCCTTATCTGTTCGATTCGGAAAAGCTGATTCTCGTCGGCCACAGCATGGGCGGCTTCGCGGCGCTGCAGACGGCGGCCGTGGATTCCGGGGTTCTGGGCGTCGCGGCGGTCTGCGCCTTCGACTTCTCCCTGACCGCACGGCGGCCGGCCCTGCGCGAGGCGGTTCGGAAAGAATTTGCCGACTGCCTGCCCATCCGGCGGATCGGCCTGGACGAACTGATGGGCGAAATCGACGAAAACGCCTCCGCATGGAGCTTTCCCGCGCTGGCGGAGCGGCTGTCGAAGAAACCGGTCTGCCTGATCGGCGGAGAGAGGGACGCGATTTCCCCTCCCAAACATCACCTTTCCCCGCTTGCCGCGGCGCTTCGCCGGGCGGCGGGAGAACCGGTCATGGAAAAGCTGCTGGACGACGGGCATTGCCTGAGCGGAACCCGGCCGGAGCTGGCAAAGTTTCTGCTGGGCTGGATGGACGGTCTGTCCGCGGGCCGGCAGCGGTCGGCGGGATAAGCGAAACCGGGAAAACAGACACGGCCGGAGTGCTACGCGGGCACTCCGGCTTTTTTTATTTTCCGACTTGACTTATAGCTTACTTTAAGGTTTATACTGGAAAAAGCCGGACTGCCATTCAAAAGACCGGCGTTCCAAAAGGAGGAGATTGTTATCAAGATTTTGCTGATCGGCGGAACGGGAACCATCAGCTCCGCCATCTCCGCTTTGGCCGTTGAAAAGGGATTCGACCTGTATCTGCTGAACCGCGGAAAAAAATCTTCTTTCGTGCCCGAAGGCGCAAAAGTGATCCCGGCGGACATCCACCGGGAAGCGGATGTCCGGGAAGCACTCAAGGAGCTGTCCTTCGACGCCGTCGCCGACTTCGTCGCCTTTGAAGCGGACGACGTGGAGAGGGACTACCGCCTTTTCCAGAAAAAGACAAGGCAGTATCTGTTCATCAGCTCCGCTTCCGCCTACCAGAAGCCGCCGTCCAGCCCGTTCCTTACGGAGAGCACGCCGCTTTCCAATCCCTACTGGGAATACTCGCGCGGAAAAATCGCCTGCGAGGAATTCCTGATGGGAAAATACCGTTCCGAAGGCTTTCCCGTGACCATCGTCCGGCCGAGCCATACCTATGGGGACACTTCCGTACCCGTGGCCCTTCACGGGAAAAACGGGTGCTTTTCCGTCCTCGAACGGATCCGGAACGGTCGAAAAGTAATCGTCCCCGGCGACGGGACCTCCCTCTGGACCGTGACGCACAACACGGATTTCGCCAGGGCCTTTGTCGGTCTGATGGGCAACGCCCACGCTCTGGGGGAAACGTACCAGATCACCTCGGACGAAAGCCTGACGTGGAACCAGATCTATGAAATCATCGGCTCCGCCCTCGGCGTAAAACCGAGGCTCGTCCATATCCCGTCGGACGCGCTGGTGTCCCTGAACCCGGAGTTCCGCGGCAACCTGATCGGCGACAAGGCGAATTCCGTGATCTTCGACAACGCCAAAATTAAAAGGGCCGTCCCGGAATTCACGGCCGCCGTCCGGTTCGACCAGGGCGTCCGCCGGTCGCTGGACTACATTTATTCCCATGAGGAATGGCAGAAAGAGGACCCCGGTTTCGACGCCTGGTGCGATGAGGTCATCGCGCTTTATGAAAACTTTGCCGCCAAACTGCCAAAATATCAATAAAGGAGAGGATTGTCATGAAAACCATGAAGCTGGGAAGCTCCCCGCTGGAGGTGCCGGTCCTTGCGGTCGGCTGTATGCGGATCAACTCCCTCGGGAAAGCCGCCGCGGAGCAGCTGATCCGCACGGCGCTGGAACAGGGCGCCAATTTCTTCGACAATGCGGACGTCTACGGGGACGGAGCCTGCGAGGAAATTTTTGCGGACGCCATCCACATGAACGACGACATCCGCGAGAAGATCATCATCCAGTCCAAATGCGGGATCCGGAAGGGAACGGACGGTTCTGCGGGCCGCGGCATCGTGGAATACGATTTTTCCAAGCGGCATATTCTGGACGCCGTGGACGGAAGCCTGAAGCGGCTGAAAACGGATTATCTGGACGTGCTCCTTCTGCACCGGCCGGACGCGCTGGTTGAACCGGAAGAAGTCGCCGAGGCGTTCGACATCCTGAAAAGCTCCGGCAAAGTCCGCTACTTCGGCGTATCCAACGAAAAGCCGATGCAGATCGGGCTGCTGAAAAAATACCTCAAACAGCCCGTCGTGGCTAATCAGCTCCAGCTGAGCATCACCAACGCAACCATGATTTCGAACGGGATCAACGTCAACATGGAAAACGCGCCCGCCGTGGACCGGGACGGCAGCGTCCTCGATTACTGCCGCCTGAACGACATTACCATTCAGACCTGGTCGCCGTTCCAGTACGGCTTCTTTGAAGGCGTCTTTCTGGGCAGCGACAAATTTCCCGAGTTGAACCGGAAGATCGATGAAATTGCCGAAAAATACGGTGTTTCCAACACGACCATCGCGGCCGCGTGGATTCTGAGGCACCCGGCGCACATGCAGATCGTGGTCGGCACCATGAACCCCAAGCGGCTGAAAGACTGCTGCAGGGCGGCGGACATCCGCCTGACGCGCGAGGAATGGTACGACATTTACCGCGCGGCCGGCAACAAGATTCCATAAACGAAGCGGCGGAACAAGCAGATCCCCGCGCGGGAAGTCCTGAGCTTCCCGTGCGGGGATCTTTTTGTCGGAATGCCGGATTCTTTTTGAAACGCAGCGCGATTTTACCGCGCCTTCTGCCCATAATAGGCGTTCGCGCCGTGTTTGCGCAGGAAATGCTTGTCGAGGAGCTCCTGCTGCATGCTCGTCACCGGCTCTTTGGAAATGGCCTCGGTGTGCCATGCCATCATGGCGATTTCTTCCAGAACGGCCGCGTGGTAAACGGCTTCGTGGCAGTCCCTGCCCCAGGTAAACGGGCCGTGGGACTTGACCAGCACCGCCGGAATGTCCTCCGGTTTAATGTTCCGGAACGTCTCCACGATCACCTTGCCGGTTTCCTTTTCATACTCCCCGGCGATTTCCTTCGCGGTCAGAGCCCGCGTGCAGGGAACGCCGCCGTAAAAGTAATCGGCATGGGTCGTCCCGTAAGCCGGAATGGAGCGCCCCGCCTGCGCCCAGATGGTCGCCCAGCGGGAATGGGTGTGCACCACGCCGCCGGCAGCCGGAAAATGGTTGTAGAGCTCGCAGTGGGTCGGCGTGTCCGAAGACGGGTTCAGCGCGCCTTCCACCTTTTCGCCCTTCAGGTTCACGACGACCATGTCTTCCGGCTTCAGTTCCTCGTACGGCACGCCGGACGGCTTGATGACAAACAGACCCTTTTCACGGTCGATCCCCGAAACGTTGCCCCAGGTGAAAACGACAAGCCCGAGCTTCGGGAGCTGCCGGTTCGCTTCGCAAACCTGCTTCTTCAATTCTTCCAGCATGGTAACGTCCTCCTTTGAATGGATGTTCTGCCAAACAGATTGTAAAACAGGTTTTCCGGAGAATCATACGCTCCCCGGAAAACCCGCTTCAAATTTACTTTTTCAGTTTCCAGACCAGGTCGTTCCAGGTCAGTTCCTTGCGCAGCTCGTGAATGTCGGTGTCCCTGCCGATGTGGACATACTCAATGTCCATAATTTCCGCAAAGTCGCGCAGCTCCTCGTCCGTCAGGCCGTAGCTGAGGATGGAGTGGTGTGCGCCGCCCGCGTAAATCCACGCTTCCGCGGAGGTCTGGAGATCGGGCAGCGGCTTCCAGAGGACGGCCGCGACCGGCAGCTTCGGCATGTCGTGCTCCTGCTTCTGACATTCCACGTCGTTGACGATCATGCGGAAGCGGTCGCCCATGTCGATGACCGTGGCGAGGACGGCGGGGCCGGCTTTTGCCTTAAAGGTCAGGCGGGCCGGGTCCTCGCGGTCGCCGATGCCGAGCGGGAACACCTGGATCTTCGGCCGGTCGCACGCGACGCTCGGGCAGACTTCCAGCATGTGGGAGCCCATGTTCATGCCGCAGGCCGGGTCGAAGTTATAGGTATAGTCTTCCATAAAGGCGGTGCCGCAGTCGAGGTCGGCGGTCATGGATTTCATGACCCGGCAGAGGGCCGCGGTCTTCCAGTCGCCTTCCGCGCCGAAGCCGTAGCCCTGGCGCATCAGGTCCTGAGCGGCAAGGCCGGGAAGCTGGCGGAGCTGCTGCAGGTCCTGGAAGTTGGTATGGAACGCGCCGAATTTTTCTTTTTCCATAAATTTCTTGAGGGCCACTTCTTCACGCGCCTGATACCGGACGGCGGCGATGTTGTCCGTCGCCATGTCGTAATGCTGCTTATATTCTTCCATCTGCGCATCGATTTCCCGGTCCGTCACCGCGTCGACCAGGCGGATGATGTCCTCGACGCCGTAATGATCCACGCGCCAGCCGAATTTGATCTGGGCTTCCACCTTGTCGCCTTCCGTGACGGCAACGTCGCGCATATTGTCGCTGACGCGCAGCACGCGCAGCCTGCGGCTCTCAAAAGCGCCGACCGCGGCGCGCATCCACCCCGCCACGCGTTTGCGGAACTTTTCTTCCTTCCACCAGCCGGAAATCACTTTCTGCTGCAGGCGCATCCGCGCGATGATGAACCCGTGCTCGCGGTCGCCGTGGGCGGACTGGTTCAGGTTCATGAAGTCCATGTCGATGCTGTCCCACGGGATGTCGCGGTTAAACTGGGTATTCACATGCAGCAGAGGCTTCTGGAGCGCCTGAAACCCGCGAATCCACATTTTCGACGGGGAGAACGTATGCATCCAGGTGATGATGCCGGCGCAGTCCTCGTCGTTGTTCGCAGCCATCATGGCCCGATAGATTTCCTCGGAATTTCGCACGACCGGATGGAACACCACCGTACAGGGGATGTTCGCGTCGGCGTTCCACTCGTCCACCATGGCCTTTGCATGCTCGTCAACCGTTCTGAGAACTTCCTCCCCATACAGGTCCTGGCTGCCGACAATGAAAAGAAATTTGTATTTTTTTAAGGATGTCATACGGATTCTCCTTTCAGGACGCTCTTCTTCAGCTTTTTCAGGCGCTTCATCACGTCGTTTTCGCCGCGGCCGAAATAATCGTGCAGGGTGCGGTACTCGGCGAACAGTTTGTCGTACACGGCGGCGTTCTCCGGGATCGGCCTGTAAATCGTATCCTTGATCCGGCCCATGGCCCTCGCGGCGTCAAAAATGGAGTCGTAGCCGCCCGCCTTCTTCCCCGCGGCGACGGACGCAAAGATGGCCGAGCCGAGTGCCGGCCCCTGCGCGGAACCCGCGATCTTCACCGGCATGTTGATCACGTCGGCATAAATCTGCATCGTCATGGGGTCTTTCTGGGAAATGCCGCCGGAAGCATAGAACTCGTTGACCGGAACGCCGTGTCCGCGGTAGTTCTCAATAATCATGCGGGTGCCGTAGGCCGTGGCCTCGATCAGCGCGCGGTAAATCTCCTCCGGCTTCGTGAGCAGCGTCATGCCGAGCATCATGCCGCTCAGGTCGACGTCGACCAGGATGGAACGGTTCCCGTTCCACCAGTCGAGGGCAAGCAGGCCGCTCTGGCCCGGCTTCTGCCTTTCCGCTTTTTCCCGCAGAAATTTATGGATGTTTTTGCCCTGTTTCTTCGCTTCCTCGCAGTAGGAAGCGGGCAGGCAGTTGTCGACAAACCATGCAAAATGGTCCCCTACGCAGGACTGCCCGGCCTCGTAGCCGAAATACCCGGGCATCACGCCGTCTTCCACGACGCCGCACATGCCGGGGACCTGACGTTCTTCCGCGCCCATCATGATGTGGCAGGTGGACGTCCCCATAATGGCAAGCATCTTGCCCGGGCCGTCGATGCCCACGGCGGGCACGCAGACATGCGCGTCCACGTTGCCGATGGCGACGGCCGTTCCCGGGAGCAGGCCGGTCAGCTTCGCCGCTTCCGGCGTGACCTCGCCCGCCTTCTTGCCGAGCGGGGTGATCGTGCGGGAGAACTTCTCGTCCACGACATGCTCCATCTTCGGGTTCAGCGCGCGGAAGAAATCGTCCGACGGGAAACCGGTCCTCTTGTTCCAAATTTCTTTATAGCCCGCCGTGCAGGAATTATGGGTCTCCTTCCCGCAGAGCTGCCAGATAATCCAGTCGGCAGCCTCGATAAAGCGGTCCATGGCGTCGTAAATTTCCGGGTCCTCCTCGACGATCTGCAGGAGCTTCGGGACTTCCCACTCGGAAGAAATTTTCCCTCCGTAGTTGGCCAGCCACTTTTCGCCCCGCTGCGCGGCGAGCTGATTCAGCCGGTTCGCCTGGTCCTGCGCCGCGTGGTGCTTCCACAGCTTGACATAAGCGTGGGGGCGGTTCCGGAACTTCGGCAGAAAGCAGAGCGGCGTTCCGTCCGCTTTTACCGGCAGGACGGTGCAGGCGGTGAAGTCCGTGCCGACCCCGATAATATCCGACGGGGAAACGCCGGATTCCCGAATCACCTGCGGAACCGCGTGCCCGAGCACGTCAAGATAATCCTGCGGATCCTGCAGCGCCCAGTCCGGGCCGAGCGGCGTTCCGTCGGGCAGCTCCCGGTCCATCACCGCATGCGGGTACTCATACACCGCCGAGGCGATTTCTTCTCCGGTGCGGGCGTCCGCCAGCAGCGCGCGCCCGGACAGGGTCCCATAGTCGACACCTATTACATATTTTGACACGTTTTTTCCCTCCCAAAATTGATTTCAGACGTTGCCGTGTCCGCTTTTGGCCGCTTCCGGCGGATCGGCGCGTCCCTGCCGGGCGGCGCCGTCCTCCGCATCTCTCATTTCTATGAAAAATTCCTTCATCAAATTCCAAGCCGATACCGGCCTCGGGATCAAATTGATCCGACCGACCGGGAGAGCGGGGTAACGCAACGTTATTTAATGACCTTGAGAGACTTTCTGTCGCTGAAGAGCGCCACAACGATCAGGAACACAACGCCCTCGATCAGCTGCTGCATTTCCGTGGCGAGGCCCATCATGTTCAGGCCGGCCGACAGCACCTTATAGGTCAGGACACCGGCGATAATGTTGATGTACCGCACCATCGCGCCGCCGGAGATCGGCATGCCGCCGAGGACAAGGGCAATCAGGATTTCCGTCTCCAGCATATTGCCGCCCGTGGACGTGACCGAACCGACTTTGATGACGTTGATGAACGCGGCAAACCCGGTGATCATGCCGGCGACGATATAAATGAGCCACTTGACTTTCTGGACCTTGATCCCGGCAAACCGGGACGCCGTCTCGCCGGCGCCGATCGCCTTGAGGCTGTACCCCAGTTTGGTAAAATGGTAAACCAGGAAGATGATCAGCAGCAGACCGATGGTCAGGCACAGCTTGACGGTTTCCGTATTGTACTGGTAGACGTTCCCCACCGCGTAAACCGGCGAGTTGGTGGTCAGGTAAGCGCAAAGGCCGCGGAACAGGTACATGGTGCAGATTGTAACAATAAAAGAAGGAATCTTGCGCTTTACATGGAAAAAGCCGTTGATGGCGCCGATGGCACCGCCCGTGACGATGCCGCCCAGAATGGCCAGAAAAATGTTATAGGCCGACAGGTAGCAGATTACAATGGACGCGATGCCGAGCATGGAGCCCTGGGAAAAATCCAGGCAGCCCATGGTCATGATGAGGAACACACCGGTCGCCGCAATCATCAGGACATAGGTCTGGCTGAGCAACAGCCGGACGTTGAACGGCTGAATGATCTTGCCATGCGTCAAAATTGCGAACAGGACGAGGATAATCAGAAACCCAATGATCGGAAGCACATCGCGGGCGATCGGTTTATCCATAAATTCCGAGTATCTGGCGCCAAGGCTTTTCTTTTGATTCTGTTCTGTCATACTACTCACCCCTTAAACCATCTTCGCGATGAAGTCTTCTTCGGTAAGTGCCGGGTCTCTCTTAAACTCGCCGCTGAAAGCTCCCTCTTTCATGACGAGGATGCGGTCGCACATTCCGAGCAGCTCCAGAATCTCTTCCGAAATAACGATGGTGGATTTTCCCTGCTTTTTCATGTCGCTCATCAGAGCGTAAATGTCGGCCTTCACCTTAACGTCGATACCGCGGGTCGGGCTGTCGAGCACAAGGATATCCGAGTCCTTGCCGATCCACCTGGCAAGGGCCACCTTCTGCTTGTTGCCGCCGGAAAGATCCGAAACGAACTGGCCCACGCCCACCATCTTGACGCTCACAATCTTCGCGTACCGGTTGGCGAACTGGTCAAGCTTTTTGTTCAAGATAATATGATGCTTACTAAGTCTGTCCATCGAGGTCAGGCAGATATTGTCGCGGATCGAGTCGTTGATAACGAGGGACTCGTTGTCGCGGTCTTTGGAAACGTAGGCGATGTTGTGCTTGATCGCGGTGGGAATCGAATCGATGTGGGTTCCGTCCGCGAGGGCAACCTCGCCCGTCCGGTCGTAGGACGCTCCGAAAACGGCCTTGCCGACTTCATGCATGCCGCACTCGCTGAGTCCGCCGATCCCGAGGATTTCTCCTTTATGTAGATCAAAGCTGATATTCCGGAGCTGCCCGGGCACCGATACGTTTTTGGCGGAAAGGACGACTTCCTTGGACACCGGCTCGCCGTAATCCGTGCGGTAATACCGGCCGGACAGCTCCCGGCCGACCATCAGCCGCTTCAGGTCGTCTTCCGTCACGTCGCTGCTTTGGACGGTGTCGATCAGCTCGCCGTCGCGCAGGATGGTAATGCGGTCCGTCATGCGGATGACCTCTTCCAGGTCATGGGAAATAAAGATGACCGTGCTGCCCAGCTTCTTCAGGCGCTTCATGTGCTTGTAAAGCTCGTCGCGCCCGGCCTGACTGAGCGTCGTGGTGGTTTCGTCGACAACCAGAATCTTCGGATTGAAATAAGTCGCTTTCACGATCTCAATCAGCTTGCGGTCCTCAAAGTCATAGTTGTCGATCATAGTCGACGCATGGATATGATGAAACCCGTACTGGTCCAGAAGCGCCTGGGCCTTCCGGTTCATGGCCGCCGCGTTTTTGATCCCGAACTTCACGAACTGATCCTCATTCCCCAGAAAGATGTTCTCCGCGACGGTAAGGCCGGAGAGCGTCCCCATTTCCTGGACAATGATGGAAACTCCGTTCCGGTTCGCTTCCACCTGGTTCTTTACGTTCAGCTTTTTGCCTTCCAGGATGAACTCGCCGCTGCCGATGGAATAAATGCCCGTCAGCATCGACATCAGGGTCGATTTGCCGGAACCGTTCTCACCGATGAGCCCATGAATTTCGCCTTTATAAAAAGAAACCGTGACGTCCTTGACCGCGTGGGTGATCCCGAACGATTTATTGATCTTGACTGTTTTTAAAATTTCTTCTCCCATTTTGCTCATCCACCTCACTTCACGACGGCGCCTTTAACAGGCTTCGTCGTGCTTGTTACAATGAGAAGAAGCGCCGCTCCGGTTACCACGTTCTGAATGGTCGTCGGCGCGCCGAACGCGACAAACCCGTTAAAGATCAGGGAAATGATAAACTCGCCGATCACAATGGCCGTAATGGGCTTCCCGTATCTCCGGAACGCCAGGCCAAAGAACGTCCCCATCAGCGGGGTGAAGTTGCGGCTCATGGACGCCATGCTCGACGCCGAGGTCATGGACGTGCCGTAGCTGATGGTCAGGATGCTCATGACTCCCGCGAAAAAGCCGCACAGCACGAACGCGACGACTTTATACTTGTTTACGTTGACTCCCATGTTCTTGGCGACAAACTCGTTGCTTCCGATCGCATAGGTATAAGTGCCGACTTTGGTATATTTGATCAGCAGGCCGGCGAGGAAAAACGCGCACAGAGCCAGGATCAGGTTTGCAGGGTAAGAGCCGAAAGCGCGGTAGGCCGGGCTCAGGATCTGCTCCTGGCCCTGCGTCGCAAAAACGCTCAGGCTTTCATAAATGAGGGAAAGACCGACCGTTACAATCATGGAAGGGATGTTCAGCTTAATATAGACGATGCCGTTCAGCAAGCCGAGCAGCGTGCCGCAGAGAATCGGCGCAAGGATCAGCCCGCCAAAACCAAGCTGCTGGCTGAAGTAGCAGGCCAGCACGGAGGAAAGGACGATGTTGGCGCCGACACTGAAGTCCCACAGGCCCATGACGCAGATGAAGTACAGACCGCAGCCGCCGACCGCATAGATAAGGCTGGACTGGAGGTAGGACAGCAGCTTATCCGGCGAGCCGAAATTGCCCGGTGTGATGATTTTAAAAACAGCCCAGAAAACCAGAACAAGCAGCAGCAGCAGGATAATTCCCAGATAATTGCTGAGGAACTTGTTCGTTTTCAGCTTTTGCTGAAACTCTTTCAAATTCATTTGATCACCCACCTGATTTTTAATAGAGCCAGCGGCGATAACGCCGCCGGCCCGGTTATGTTGTTCAAACTTTCGGATTTCCGGAATTCTGTCCGGTTTGATCCATTCGCCTTATTTGGGGTACCGCGTCAGCCGCCGTGACGGCTCTGAACATCTTTAATGGACATGGACGTCGCGGATTTATTCAGCTGGTCGAAAGGTTCATTCGCCAGAGCCTTGATTTCCTTATCCGTATAAGGCAGGCTGTCTACAAAGTATTTCTTATAGAGATCGTAGTCGTTCTTGGAAGAAACATAGAGATAAGGGTACTTGATTTCCAGAATGCCGTTGTTGGGTTTCTTGTATTTGCCCTGCACCGCGTTGTAAACCATCAGGAACGCGTACAGCGGGTCGCAGTAATGGCCGCCGGACTCTGCCGTCATGCCGCCGGTAGAAAGCTGCTGGCCGAGGTCGGGCAGGAAGTCGGTGGAAACGACGGCGATCTTGCCCGTCTTCCCTGCATTCTTGAGCGCGCCGATGGAACCGACCAACGGATCACCGCCGCCGCCGGCAACGATCAGACTGTCCATCTTCGGGTAAGAGTTCAGGAAGGACTTCGTAACGGAAGCGCCCTCTTCAGAAGAAGTATTGGCGTAAACCGGGTCTGTCATCGTGACTTTGTCGTCCGGATGTTTCTGGTTCCATTCGGAAACGGCCTTCTTGTAGCCGGCCCACCGCTGCAGGAACGTGGCGTCGCCGACCGTCCAGCCTTCGAGGCAGATGAAGCGCTTGCCCTTATTAATAAGGATGTTCGCCAAGTTGTAGCCGTTTACCTCTTCATCCTCATGAACGGCGCCGAGATAATAGGGAGCAGACTGCGCCATCTGCCAGATCTGGGGGCTCTTTTCTTTGCTGATAATGCGGAAGAACTGGGCCAGATAGACCTGGGATTCGTTGGCGGTGTTAATGGCGGCCGTCATCTCGGAATCCGCGGAATTGCAGATGACAATGCCTTTGCACCCGGCCGCGCAGAGCGTCTCGACACTGGCCGTGACCTTTTCGGAAACATGGCCCTGGTCCACATACATCAGCTGAACGTCAAGCGCTTTGGCTGCTTCGTCAAGGACCTTCTTGCACTGGCTGCCCAGGACGTCCGTGGAACTCCAGATGGACACGCCGATTTTGATCTTTCCGGTGTTGCCCCCGGTGCCGGAACCCGCCGGTGCGGCACTGCCCCCGCCGGCGTTGCTGCAAGCGCCTAACGAGAAGACCATCGCAAAAGCCAGGAGCACAGCAAGGAATTTTTTCATTTTTTTACCATCCTTTTCATATGAAATTTCAGGAATGAACTCCTCGTGTCCTACTTTACCAGCCTTTATACAAAAAGTCAACAATTTTTTTGACATGATCATACAATTCTCATACATATATTTCAAATCAGGAAAATTTTTGCCCTATATTTCTCGGCCGCATCCCGCCATTTTCGGGCAATTTCCCAGGCCGGGAGCCGCACAGCGCATATTTTGCCGACTGCATTTTTCACAATTTTTTTCCGGAGCGGATGGATTTTTAAACTGCTTTCCATGACTTTGATAAATATTCGTCAAAGTGCACGAATATTTTGGCATATTTTCTGGATCCAATGCGGTTCATATCCCGGAAAACTCCTTCCATGTTACATTTTTTTGTGATAGACTTACATAAGGAAATAAATTCTTTCCAGAAGGAGTTTCAGCATCCCGCCACCATCTCTTCAAGATGTTGAGTAGACAAATTACACCGAGGTATCGTTTATGCCGTCAAAATATGTACAAATTGCAGCTTTACTGCGCTCAAAGATTCTGGAAGGCGCCTACCAAAGCACCCTGCGCCTTCCCACCGAAATGGAGCTTTCGGAAACCTACCAGGTAAACCGCCAGACCGTCCGGCGCGCGCTCGCCATGCTGACGCAGGAGGGACTGATCGAGCGCCACCAGGGCAGCGGTTCTTACATCCGGAACCCCGCGCCCATCCACGGGAAGAACATCGCTATTCTGGCCACCTACATCAACGATTATATTTTTCCGGCGATCCTGCAGGACGCGCAGACGATTTTCGCCCGCAGCGGATATTCCACGCTGGTGTTCTGCACGCACAACCAGGTGAACATGGAACGCGAGATCTTAAAAAACATTCTGGGCAGCCCCGTGTGCGGGCTGCTGGTGGAAGGGACCAAGTCCGCGCTTCCGAACCCGAACCTGGATCTATACAATCAGCTGGGCAAGTCGCACATCCCCGTGGTGTTTCTTCACGGCTCCTATTCCGCGCTCTCCGACGCGGTGTGCATATCGGACGATAATTTCCACGGCGGCTATCTGCTGACCCAGTTTCTGCTCAAAAAAGGGCACGCCAAAATCGCCGGCATTTTCAAAAGCGACGACATTCAGGGCCACGACCGTTATTTCGGATTCCTTTCCGCATTCCGGGACGCCGGGCTCCCGCTTCCGGACGCCAACATTCTCTGGTACACCACGGAACAGAAGAACCAGCTTTTAAAACACAACGACCGGACGCTGCTTGAGGATTTTGTAAAAAATACGATGCGGGGCTGCTCCGCCGTGGTCTGCTATAACGACGAAATCGCTTTTTCCTTAATCAACGTCCTGCTTTCGTCCGGAATCCGCGTGCCGGACGATGTGGCCGTCGTCAGTTTCGACAACAGCTCCTACAGCGAATTCTGCAGCGTGAAAATCACGTCGCTGGCGCACGGCTCCAAGCACATCGGCCGCATCGCGGCGGAACGGCTGGCCGACATGCTTCAGGGCAAAAAAGCTCAGTCCGAGTCCGTCCCCTGGGTTCTGGTCGAAAAGGAAAGCAGCTGAAATGTGCTTCCGCGCCGCAAAATCGGCGTGAAAGCGCATCGTCCTCTCCGGAAGAACAGAAAAAAACAGGGAATTTTTTTTTGCAAATATTCATAGTGTTTTTCTATGGATAACCATAAAATATTCGAGTTACCTATGGTGGAATGATTTGTGCTATCGTTGATTTAATAATATGAGCGTCAGGAGATAGGACAAATGAAAACTTCCGTCATCGGGTTTCCGCGGATCGGCCGCTTCCGGGAACTGAAATTTGCATCGGAGAGCTTTTTCAAAGGAGAAAAAACGCCGGAAGAACTGCTGTCGGCGGGAAAGGAACTTCGGAAACAGCACTGGGCACTGCAAGAAAGCGACGGGATCGACTTCATCCCGTCGAACGATTTTTCCTTTTACGACGGGATGCTGGACACCGCCGTCATGCTCAACGCCGTGCCGAAGCGATACCGGGAGCTGAAGCTCGACGGCCTGCACGAATACTTTGCCATGGCAAGGGGCTACCAGGGCCCGAACGGCGACGTAAAAGCGCTGGCGATGAAAAAGTGGTTCAACACAAACTACCACTACCTGGTGCCCGAAATCGGGGACGAAACCGAGATCCGGCTGAACGGCTCCAAAGCGCTCGGCGAGTTTTCGGAGGCAAAGTCCCTCGGGGCCGTGACGAAGCCCGTCGTAATCGGGCCTCTCACCTTCCTGAAGCTGTCCCGTTTCACGGGGGCAAAAAGGGCGGCCGATTTTGTTCCCGATCTCATCCGGGCCTATTCCCTGCTGCTGGAAAAACTGGGCGCGCTCGGCGCGGAATGGGTGCAGATCGACGAGCCGATCCTGGTAAGGGACCTGGATGCGGCGGACCTCGCGCTTTTCCGGAAGCTGCACACCGGAATTCTGAAGGCGAAAGGGCCGGTCAAAGTTCTCCTGCAAACCTATTTCGGCGATATCCGCGACTGCTACAAAGACGCGGCCGCGCTGGACTTCGACGGGATCGGGCTCGACTTCGTCGAAGGAAAGGAAAGTCTTTCGCTGGTCCGGAAAAACGGCTTTCCGGATGGGAAAGTCCTGTTTGCCGGCCTGCTGAACGGAAAAAACATCTGGCGGAACCATTATGCCAAAACGCTGCCCGTTCTCCGCGAGCTGCAAGGCGGTGCCAAGCAGGTTGTCATCGGGACCTCCTGCTCCCTGCTCCACGTTCCGTTCACCGTCGAAAGCGAGACCAAGCTCGCCCCCGCCTGCAAAAAGCATTTTGCGTTTGCGGCGGAAAAACTGCGGGAACTCACCGACCTGAAAAAGCTCGCTTCCTGCAAGGCACCGGAAGGGACGGACGAATACCGCGCCAACGAAGCATTATTCCGCAGCGTGCGGCACGAGGAAAACAAGGCCCTCAAAGCAAAGATCGACGCCCTGACGGAACGGGACTTCACGCGCCGCCCCGCGTTTGCGGAACGCGAAAAAATCCAGAAAGCTTCCTTCCGCCTGCCGCTGCTCCCGACCACCACGATCGGTTCCTTCCCGCAGACCTCCGATGTCCGGGCAAACCGCTCCGCTTACCGCAAAGGACGGATCCCGGAAGAACAGTACGTGGAGTTCAACAAACGGAAAATCAAGGAATGCATCGAGCTGCAGGAAAAGATCGGCTTGGATGTGCTGGTTCACGGCGAATTTGAGCGGAACGACATGGTGGAATATTTCGGAGAGCATCTCAACGGATTCCTCTTCACGGAAAAGGCGTGGGTGCAGTCCTACGGAACGCGCTGTGTGAAACCGCCCATTATCTGGGGAGATATCTCGCGCAGGAGCCCGATTACCGTCGGATACGCAAAATATGCCCAAAGCCTGACGAAAAAATATGTGAAAGGCATGCTGACCGGGCCGGTGACCATCCTCAACTGGTCATTCCCGCGCGAGGACATCCCGTTGAAGGAAAGCGCGTTCCAGATTGCGCTCGCCATCCGCGAGGAAGTCCTCGACCTGGAAGCGAACGGGATCCGGATCATCCAGATCGACGAAGCGGCCCTGCGGGAAAAGTTGCCGCTGCGGAAAGCCGACTGGCACAGCGAATACCTCGACTGGGCCATCCCCGCCTTTCGGCTCGTCCACAGCGGCGTGAAGCCGGAAACGCAGATTCATACGCATATGTGTTACAGCGAATTCGGCGACATCATTCAGGACATTGACAACATGGACGCGGACGTGATCACGTTTGAAGCTTCGCGCTCCGACCTTTCCATCCTCTCCGCGCTGAACAAGGCCGGTTTCCGCACCGAAGTGGGCCCCGGCGTTTACGACATCCATTCGCCCCGCGTGCCCCCGGCCGCGGAAATCCGCGCAGCGCTCCAAAAAATGCTCCAAAAAATACCGAAAGAGAAACTGTGGGTCAACCCGGACTGCGGCCTGAAAACCAGAGGATACGCGGAAACCGTGCCGAGCCTCGAGCACCTTGTGCAGGCGGCGCGGGAAGTCAGGAGCGGACTGTAATGCGGACCAGCGAACTCTTCCACCGGAAAACCGTATTCTCCTTTGAAATCTTCCCGCCGAAAAAGACCGCTTCGGTTGCAACGGTTTATCATACCTTATCCGAACTGCGCGGCCTTTCCCCCGACTTTATCAGCGTTACTTACGGCGCGGCGGGCCGCGGGAGCAACTTGACCGTAAAAATCGCCTCCGACGTGAAAAGCCGGTACGGCATCGAAAGCGTCGCCCATCTGCCGTGCCTGTACCTCACCAAAGCGGAGGTTCTCGAAACGCTCCGGGACCTGAAGAAAAACGGAATTGAAAACATCCTCGCCCTTCGGGGCGACGTCAGTCCCGACGCGGCCCCGAAAACGGATTTCCGGCATGCCAGCGACCTGGTGGCCTTTATCCGGGAGCACGGAAGCTTCAACATCATCGGGGCCTGCTATCCGGAAGGACACCCGGAAGCGGGCGGGATCGCCGAGGATATCCGGAATCTGAAAACGAAGGTGGACGCGGGCACCGACCAGCTGATCTCCCAGCTCTTCTTCGACAACGATTTCTTTTACGCTTTTCTGGAACGCGCCCGGGCCGCGGGGATTCACGTCCCGGTTCAGGCCGGGATCATGCCGGTGACAAACAAAAAGCAGATCGAGCGCATGGCGGCGCTCTGCGGGGCCGCTCTCCCGAAAAAGTTCCGGCGTGCGATGGAAAAATACGAAAACGACCCGACCGCCATGCGCGACGCGGGAATCGCCTACGCCATCGACCAGATCGTCGACCTGATCGCGCGGGGCGTCGACGGCATCCATCTGTACACGATGAACAATTCCTACGTGGCGGCAAAAATCAGCGGCGCCGTCGCCAGCCTTCTGCAAACGGACAAAATTACGGCATAATCACGGTATTATAGAAATGCGCTCCGGTTTTTCCGGAGCGCATTTCAGAG
>JALCPO010000045.1 GCA_022650455.1 Oscillospiraceae bacterium | reverse complement strand
TGCCCGACTGCGTGTTGATGTTTTCCAGCGAATCGTCGCCCAGGTCTTCCACGATCTCAACGCCCTGGGCTTCCAGCGTATCGTAAAACTTCTCGATCTGGTCCGGGTCGAAGTCAAGCTCCCCCAGAGCGTCCAGAATTTCCTGCGTGGAAAGCTGTCCCTTGCTTTTTCCCTGCTCGATCAGATCCCTGATGACCGTTTTCTTGTCCGGCATCGGCATAGTACGTCCCCCTATTTTTTCTGCTGCCTCAGTTTTTCCAGATAATCTTCTATTTCCCCCGGCCCGGCCGCGGCGGCATCGCCCAATCCGCGGCTGTCCTTTTCCTGCAGAATCACACGAATATATTCTTCGGCGTCCTTCCGGCCGTCGGGAAGCCCGTCGTGTCTGGCGAGGATTCCCGCAACGGCGGAGAGCTCATCTTCCGTGAAACCTTCCGAAAAATCGGTAAGGCTTACGGGTTTTCCTTCCATAATTCTGCCCATAATTCTTTCATATACACGGCGGTTGAATCCGGTGACGAATTTTTCAGGGGGCAGGGCTTGAAAGATTCGCTTCCCGTCGTCCGGGTTGCGGACCAGATAAGCGATCAGCGCCTCTTCCGCGCTGGCCGCGCGCAGATTTTCCATCTTTTCCGGATTGATGCCGTCCCGGTACCCGGCGGCCTGGCGCCGGATCTCGCGGAACTCCTTCCGGCGCCGGTTCTTTTCCAGCTTCCGGCTCCCGGCCTGCACCTGAGCCAGAAGCGTCGCGGTTTCGATCCCCGTTTCCCCGGCCACTTTCCCGGCATACACCTCGCGCTCGACCCTGTTTTCCAGCGAGGCGAGCACCTGCGACGCGCCCCGGAGATAAGCGACGCGGCCTTCGGCCGTCTGAAGGTCGCACCCGGCCCTGACTTTCCGGAGCCGGTACTCCACATCGTTGCCGCAGGCATCCAGCATCTGCCGGAACTTCACCGGCCCGTAGGCCTTTATGTACTCGTCCGGGTCCTTGCCGCCCTCAATGGTCAGCACGCGGACCAGCAGGCCCGCGGAACGCAGGAGCGGAATTGCCCGGGACGCCGCCTTCTGGCCCGCCTCGTCCGCGTCGTAGGACACAACCACTTCTTTGGCGTAGCGGGACATCAGCCTCGCCTGCGACGGGGTGAGGGCCGTCCCGAGCGTCGCGACGGCGTCGGTGAAACCCGCCTGGTGCATGGAGATCACATCCATATACCCTTCGCAGAGGATCAGGCGGCCCTGATTCCCGTTCTTTGCAAAATTGAGGGCAAACAGCATGTCCCCCTTGCTGAATACCGGCGTTTCCGACGTGTTGAGATATTTCGGCTTGTCGTCGCCCAGCGTCCTGCCGCCGAAAGCGACCACGTTGCCGCGCAGGTCGATGATGGGAAACATCACCCGGCCGTAAAAGCGGTCAACGGCCCTTCCCCGGCGGCTCTGAAACGCGACGTTGGCAAGGATCATCTCCTGCTGCGTAAATCCCTTCCGCTCCAGGTAATCCACCAGCGAAAAGCGCCCGGGCGGGGAAAAGCCGAGCCCGAAATGCCGGATGGTTTCCGGCTTCAGCGCGCGGCGGGCGAAATACTCCCGGCCCGCGGCGCCGGCGTCGGATTTCAGCACCCCGTAATAAAAGCGGGCGGTTTCCCGGTTGAGGGCAAGGATCCGCGTCCTCAGCCTGGACATGCCGTCGTCCGCCCGGTTCTCCGGGACGGTAAGCCCCGCGCGCTGCGCGAGGAACCGGATGGCCTCCATATAGTCGAGGTTCTCGATCCGGCGGACGAACGTGATGACGTCGCCGCCCACGCCGCACCCGAAACAGTAAAACGACCCGTTGTCGGGGTAAATGTTGAACGAAGGCGTTTTCTCACTGTGGAACGGACAAAGCCCGACCATGTTTTTGCCGCTCCGCTTCAGGCTCACATAACTGGAAGCAATCTCCACAAGATCGCTCCGGGCTTTCAGTTCCTGCAGAAACGCGTCCGGCAACGGCATTGTCCCATCCCCTTCCCGCCGCGGCGGTTCCGGACGGACCGGACTGCCAAAAAGCCCGGCCCGTTTCCGGCCTTATTACAATTTCCACGATTTCGGAACAAAAATCTTTTCAAAAAGCTGGACCGCGTAATGGTCCGTCATTCCCGCTATGAAATCGCAGGCCGCGCGTTCCCGGCCGTCCTGCTCGGCGATGACACGCATGTCCGGCGGAATATGTTCCGGCTTTGCGAGATAGTCGTAAAGCGCGGCCATCAGTCCCGGAACCTTCTTTTCCTCCCCTTTCGCGTAGGGGTTGCAGTAAACGCGGCGGTCCATAAACTTCGCGAGCTCCTCGAACGCTTCCCGCACCGCGGGGTCCATGGCCAGACGCCCGCCGACGCTGTTCTCCACAACCGAATGGACCAGCGTGTCGATCCGCTTCGATTTTCCGGAGCCTAAAACGTCCGTAATGCTTTGGGGAATCTCCTCTTCCCGGATGACGCCCGCCCTCTCGGCGTCGTCGATGTCGTGATTGAGATAGGCGATGTGGTCCGCCACGCGGACGATCCGGCCTTCCGCCGTCTGCGCTTCCTGTCCCGTGGTGTGGCACAGGATACCGTTTCGGACTTCCCAGGTGAGATTCAGGCCCTTCCCGCCCTTTTCCAGCTTTTCCACCACGCGGACACTCTGCTCGTAATGCCGGAACCCGCCGGGGGAAAGGCTGTCCAGCGCCCGCTCCCCCGCATGGCCGAACGGCGTATGGCCGAGGTCGTGCCCCAGGGAAACGGCTTCCGTAAGGTCCTCGTTCAGCCTCAGCGCGCGGGCAATCGTGCGCGCAATCTGCGAAACCTCCAGAGTATGGGTCAGGCGCGTGCGGTAGTGATCCCCCTCCGGGGACAGGAAAACCTGCGTCTTATGTTTCAGCCTGCGGAACGCCTTGCAGTGGATGATCCGGTCGCGGTCCCGCTGGTACTCGGTCCGCAGGGTGCACGCTTCTTCCGGGACATCCCGGCCGCGGGTGTTTTTGGCAAGGGCCGCCTCGGGCGCGAGTATTTTTTCTTCCAGTTCTTCCGTACGCTCTTTGACGGTCAATCGGGCACCTCCCGCGCAAGAAAATTCACGGCATATTTGCATATTTCTTCTTCTATAATAGTTATACGCAAAACCGGCGCCGTTTTCCTGCATTCCGGCAAAAAATTCATCCGATCGGATAGAATTTTTTCGCTCCGAAGGAAGCGGTGCATTTCCCGCCGGTGAAGTCCGCCAACGCCTGCCGAAACGCTTCCGCCGCCTCGCAGGGGATATGGAACGTGACCGTGACCCGTTCGCCGAAGGCCGTGCCGTCCACCGCTCCGCCGTATCGTTCGGCGAGCGGCGCGATTTCCCCATAGCAGCTGTAGCCGCACTCCAGCACGGCCGGAAAACAGGCGCGCATCGTAACGCTCCCCGCCGCTTCCAGCGCGAGGGACGCACCGCGGGAATACGCCCGGGCCAGGCCGCCCGCGCCCAGCAGGATGCCGCCGAAATACCGGGTGACGACGACCGCGGTGTCGGTCACACCGGATTTCAGCAGCACGTCCAGCACGGGGACGCCAGCCGTTCCCCGGGGCTCCCCGTCGTCGGAGCAGCGCCTTGTCTGCCCGGAACGGAGCACATAGGCGTAGACGTTATGCCTGGCTTCGCGGTTGGCGGCCCGGACGGAGCGGATAAACTCCGCGGCCTCCCGTTCCGTCCGCGCCGGCTTTGCACAGCCGATGAACCGGGAGCGCCGTTCGGCGAACCCGGCGCTCGCTTCTTTTGAAACCGTGCGGTACCGTTCCATTTCAGCCCCCGGAAAAAACGGAGCGGCGCCTCTGCGAGCGCCGCTCCCGTGCTGATCCACAAACCAAACTCACTTGTCCAGACCGTAACGCTTTCTGAACTGATCGACACGGCCGCTCGTATCAACCAGCTTCTGTTTGCCCGTAAAAAACGGGTGGCATTTCGAGCAGATTTCAACATGGATATTCTGCTTGGTAGACCTTGTATGAATCACATTGCCGCAAGCGCACGTAATGGTTGTTTCTTTATACTCGGGATGGATTTTCTCTTTCATTCCTGTCACCTCTTTCAACGAACTTTCGCAACCGTAACATGAGAATTATACCATACATTTTCCGGGATTGCAAGTGCTTTTTCCCGCCGGGCGGCCCGGCTCAGATAACCTTTTTCGTTTTCCATTTTCCGCCGCGGTAGCGCTGGAGGAAGACCGCCGACCGGACGGCCCAGTCAATGTACATCGCGTACCAGACGCCGAGGACCCCCATGCCGAGAGACACCGTCAGGATATAGCAGAATCCGATGCGGAACACCCACATGGAAAAAACCGAAGTCAGCATGGTGAACTTCACGTCACCCGCGGCGCGGAGCGAATTCGGCAGAACAAACGCCGGCACCCAGATCGTCGCGCTGCAGACGGCGAAAGCCTCCAGAATCCGGACGGCGCTCCCGGTTGCCGCAGGGTCGAGGTGGTAAACCCCCACCACGGGGGCCGCCAGAAGAAAAAGCGCGAGATTCAGCGTGCCCATGGAAAGATAGGCGACGCCGACCAACCGCTTGGTGTAATAGGTGGACTGGGCGTAATTCTTCGCGCCGATGCACTGCCCAACCACGGTAATGAGCGCAAGGCTGATGGCGTTGCCCGGAATGCTCGTGATGGTGGAGATGCTCCCGGCCACGGCGTTCGCGGCAATGGCGGACGTTCCGAATGTTGTGACCAGCCTCTGCACGATCAGCTTCCCGATCTGGAACATCCCGTTTTCCAGACCGTTCGGGACGCCGATATTCAGGATGCGCCGGATCATGCCGAATTCAAGCACCACATGGAACGGGTGGTCGATATAAATCAGGTTGCTGCTCCGGCAGATGAGCCAGAACATGGCGAGAGCGGCCAGCATGCGCGCCAGCAAAGTGGCGAGGCCGGCCCCCGCCGTGCCCCATCCGCAGCCGTAAATCAGAACGGCATCGCCGCCGATATGAACGACGTTGTCGATCAAAGACACCATCATGGAGATTTTGCTGTTCCCCATGGCGCGGAACAGGGCCGCGCCGGCGTTGTAAATTGCCAAAAAAGGGTAGGAAATTGCCGTAAACTCAAAATAAATAAGAGCATTCGACAGAATTTCCGGGTCGAGGTCGCCGTAGACCAAAAAGAGGATCGGCGTACGGAAAACCAGGCACAGCCCCATAATAACCAGCGACAGGAACGTAATGGCATAGAGGAGCTGTTTTGCCGCGCCGCACGCGCTTTCGCGGTTCCCGCTCCCGATATACTGCGCCGCGACCACCGCGCCGCCCGTCGCCAGGGCGGAAAAGACCTGGATCAGCAGAATATTGATCGCATCCACAATGGAAATCCCGGAAACCGCGGCTTCGCCGACATTGGCGACCATGATGGTGTCCGAAAGGCCGATGGTAACCGCCAGGAACTGCTCCACGACCAGGGGAAGGATCAGACGGACGAGCGCCCGCCGGGAAAACAATGGGTTCTGAATTTGTGCCGAGTGCGTAAGGCATCCCTTTTCTATGTAGAAATGTAGAAAGCTGAGATTCGATACGTTCTATTGTGATGGAAATTTCCTAATTATTATTGCGTATAAGACTTAAAAATAATATTTGTATAATATTTTTTAACAATATTTTAATCTTTGTTTCAGATATGGCCCGTCCGGGAATCCTAACCGCCGCGGCTGGAAAGATAATCGATGTACTCTTCCAGGCACATGGAAAGCTCGCGCATTTTGACCGCATTGTCGCAGCCGACGTAGCGGAAATGGGACGGATTAAAGCTGTTTCCGGTTTTCGGGTTGACGCCGGCCGGGTTGGACTCGTCCGCCGGGTAGCGCAGGATGAAGCCGTACTGCACACAGTTCTGCGCCAGCCACCGGTACTGGGCGGTCGCGCCGAAATTTTCCCCGCTCTTCCCCCCCTCCGCGGAAAAGGTCACCGCAAGCCCGGTCTGGTTTTCACTGTACCTCCCGCGGCCGACGGTTGCCTGCGCCTGGTTTTCCGCCAGAACCTGCGACATTCCGCGGGTCTTCATCAGCTGTCTGACGGCCGCCTGGTAGGCTTCGTCCTGCTTCGCCACGGGGACGTAGCCGGCCGCCAGCTTCAGCGGGGCGCCGGCGGACCGGGCGGCGTCCATCATCCGGGTCAGGGCTGGGACGATCCGCGCGTCCACGGGAACCCCCCCGCAGGTTCCCAGTTCCACCGAATAGCCGGAAGGGAGCGGATGGCTCGCGTTGACCAGAGTCAGATTGAAGGAATCGTCGTAAACCGGAAGGCTGTCCGATCCGCTGGAAGCGGGCGCGGCGACCGCGGCCAGCGTTTCCCGGGCTTTCGCGGCGGCGCTTTTCACCTGCAGCCACGCGAGAACCGCCCCTGCGGCGATGGAAATACACAGGGTCACGGCGACGGCTGTCATGAGGATGCGGATTTTTTTGACCTGATTCTGTTTCCGCCACTCCACACGGCCCTTTACAATTTTTTCGCTTCGACGGCGCATGGCTTCTCAACCCTCATAAAAAATTACCGGAAACCGGTTTTTGTTTTTTCTTTTTGTTTTTTTATTGTATAACGTATCCGAATTGATTGCAACAGGCCAATATTTTTCAGTTTTTTATACAGAAAACGGTTTTTGGTTTGCTTTCTGGCACAACCCGGGGTATTATTAAACTGGGGTAAGTTTTAATAACATCAACATATGCTCTAATAAAATGAATCGAGGCTTTGACATGAGAAAGACAAAAATTGTCTGCACGCTCGGACCGGCTACGAAAAGTGAAGACATTCTGAAGCAAATGATGCTCTGCGGAATGAATGTCGCCCGGCTGAACTTTTCCCACGGGACCCACGAACAGCAGAAAGGATATGCGGATTCGGTCAAAAAGCTCCGCAAAGAACTGAACCTTCCGGTCGCGCTTATGCTCGACACAAAGGGCCCGGAAATCCGGACCGGAGAATTTGAACATCCCGTAACCCTGAAAGAGGGCAATGCGTTTACCGTCACATCCCGCACCGTGCCGGGCACGGAATCGATCTGCTCCGTGTCGTTCCAGCGGCTCCCGCAGGAAGTGAAACCCGGCTCCCGCATTCTTTTGGACGACGGGCTGATCGAACTGGAAGTCAACCGGACGACGGACACCGAGATTTTCTGCACGGTGATGAACGGCGGCGAGATTTCGTCCCATAAAAGCATCAACATTCCGGGCATGCACCTTTCCCTCCCCTTTATCAGTGAAAAGGACCGCGGCGACATCGCGTTCGCCGTCCGCGAGGACTTCGACTTCATCGCGGCTTCCTTCACGCGCAGCGCGCAGGATATTATTGACCTGCGCAGCGAGCTGGAAAAACTCGACTGCCATAAAATCAAAATCGTCGCAAAAATCGAAAACGCCGACGGCGTGAACAACATCGACGACATCATCCGCGTCTCCGACGGCATCATGGTCGCGCGGGGCGACATGGGCGTCGAGATCCCGTTTGAAGAGATCCCCCACATCCAGAAAGAACTGATCGCAAAAACGTCCAACGCGGGCAGGCAGGTCATCACCGCCACGCAGATGCTGGACTCCATGATCAAGAACCCGCGCCCGACCCGCGCGGAAACGACGGACGTGGCCAACGCGATCTACGACGGGACAAGCGCCATCATGCTCTCCGGCGAAACGGCCGCCGGCGCCTACCCGGTGCTCGCCGTCAGGACGATGGCGAAAATTGCGGAACGCACCGAGGAAGACATTGATTACATTCAGCGCTTCCGCCAGCGCGTAATCAGCGGCCGGCCGGACGTGACCACCGCGATCTCCCACGCAACCTGCACCACGGCGCACGACCTCGGCGCGACGGCAATCTTGACGGTGACCCAGTCCGGCCGCACGGCCCGGATGATCTCGAAATACCGCCCGAGCTGCCCGATCATCAGCGGCACCACGGACCCGACCGTCCTGCGGCAGATGAACCTCTCGTGGGGCGTCACGCCGATTCTGGTGGAAGAAAAGGACAACACGGACGAGCTTTTCGACCATGTGGTAAACGTCGCCAAAGCAAACGGGTTCGTGAAAGACGGCGACCTCGTCGTGATTACGGCCGGCGTCCCGCTGGGAATGTCCGGAACCACCAATCTGCTGAAAGTGCAGCTGGTGGGCAACATCCTGGTTTCCGGCACCGGGGTGACCAAGGGCGCCGTATGCGGGAACATCTGCGTCTGTAAATCGAAAGAGGACGTTAAGAAGCTGTTCAACAAGGGGGATGTGCTCGTCATTCCGGAAACTTCCAGCGATCTGCTCCCTTATCTGAAGGACGCTTCCGCCATCGTCACGGAGCGCAAGGGCATGAATTCCCACGCGGCCATCACCGGCATGGCGCTGAACAAGCCGGTCGTCATCGGCGCGGAGAACGCCACGGGGATTTTAAAGAGCGGCACAACGGTGACCGTGGACGCAACGCGCGGCATCGTTTACAGCGGCTCGGAAAAATGTGCCCTCTGATCCGGCACCGCAAAAAAATCGTCAGCCTGCCGGCGCCCCGCAAAAACGCGGGGCGCTTTTTTTCGGCGGATTTTTCGGTTTCCGCTTACCGTTCCCTTTTCATGAGAAGAAGCGCCATTAAATAGCAGGAAGCGAAAAGCAGGGAGAAATTCCAGCGGGAACGCAGAAGGACAAAAAAGCCGGCGGCCGCGAGAGGGAGAAGGACAAAAAATGAAACGGTGGAAACGATCCGCACGGCCCTTTCCGGCTCCACGCGCAGGCAGAGCAGGGCCGCCAGCGCCTGCCCGCCGTCAAGCGGCACGACGGGCAGAAGATTGAACGCAAACAGCAGCAGATTCGCCCCCAGAAACAGGGGAAACCGCAGCCGGAACGACAAAAAGCAAAGCGCGGCCGCCGCAAGATTGGCAAACGGCCCTGCCAGCGACACCAAAGCGTCTTTGCGGTAACTGCGGTTTGCCCCGCCCGCCTTGACGATGTCGATCCCGAACGGAGTAAAGCGGATTTCCCGCAGCGGCTCCCCCGCGGCGGCCATGACGGCGAGATGCGCGCCTTCATGCAGCGCGGCGCACACGGTGCCGACCGGCGCGATCCCGCTGCGGTCGACCGCGAAGAAGAGCGCGAGGACCGCGAGAAAAAGGAACCCGACGGTGACGCGGCAGCCGCCGACGGTAAAGGTCACGGAGCCGACTGCTGGCCGCCGTCCGGAGCCTTTCCGGCCGTGGACGATGCCGGCCCGGAGCTTTGCGCCCCGGAACCGGATGCGGCCTGCGAACTCTGCCCGGCCGCCGCCTGTGAGCCCGGCGCGGAAGAGGAGCCGGACACGGGCTGCGGCCCGGCGCTCGAAATGTTGTTCCACAAACCGACCACGGTACGCTTCGCCTGATCCATCTGTTCCTCCGCGACGATGGAATCGTTCACCGCCGTCAGATACCACGCCCGCACCGTCTGGTACCAATCCGTGCTGAAGACGCGCAGGGCGAGGGCGGCCGCAAGGACGGCCAGGCTGCCGAAAACCTGGATACAGGTAAGAAGCCGGGCCCCTCCGCGGCGCTTCGCCCCATGGATTTCCGGCTCTTCCATTTCCTCGTCTTCCTCATGAAATTCCTCTTCCCCGTCGGCGTCCGACGGTTCTCCGCGTTCTTTCCAATCTTGATCTTCGTCTTTCATGATGCGCCCCCCGCAGTTTGCTTTTGAATCCGGACCCGTACCATATTCATATGAACGAGCCAGGCGCAACATAACAGGACAAGACAAAAAAAGGCCGCGGGATTTGCGATTCCCGCGGCAAGCGATTTTCCGTTTCCCGGCCGGGGAACGGAAAAAGCCGGTTTATGCTTTCGCTTGAATATACCGGTCGATGGACCGGGCGGCGTCCTTGCCCCCGCCCATGGCGAGGATGACGGTGGCCGCGCCGCTGACGGCGTCGCCCGCGGCGTACACGCCTTCGCGCGTCGTCGCCATGGACTCGTCCTTCACGACGATGCAGCCGCGCTTGTTCGCTTCCAGGCCTTCCGTCGTGGAGCGGACCAGCGGGTTCGGGGAATTGCCGATCGCCATGACGACGCAGTCCACCGGGATGCGGAAGTTGGAGCCGTCGATCGGGACCGGCCTTCTCCGGCCGGAAGCGTCCGGCTCGCCCAGCTCCATGTGGATGCATTCGATGGACGCGACCTTTCCGTTCTCATCCCCGCGGATTTCGACCGGATTGCAGAGGAGATTGAAAACGACCCCCTCTTCCTTCGCATGGTGGACTTCCTCGCGCCGGGCCGGCATCTGCTCCTCGGAGCGGCGGTAAACGATATGGACCTTCTCCGCCCCCAGACGCAGCGCCGTGCGCGCCGCGTCCATCGCCACGTTGCCGCCGCCGACGACCGCGACGTTCTTCGGCCGGATGATCGGGGTGTCGTACTCCGGCCGGTAGGCCTTCATCAGGTTGACGCGGGTCAGGAACTCATTGGCGGAATAGACCCCCACGAGCCCCTCGCCCGGAATATTCATAAAGTTCGGCAGACCGGCGCCGGTTCCGATGAAAACAGCTTCAAAGCCCTTTTGGAACAGCTCGTCCACGGTAAGGACCTTCCCGATGACCATGTCGGTCTCGATCTTCACGCCCTTTTTCCTGAGGGTGTCGATTTCCTTCTGGACGATTTCCTTCGGAAGGCGGAACTGCGGGATGCCGTACATCAGCACGCCGCCCGCGGTGTGAAGCGCCTCGAAAACCGTGACGGAATACCCCATCGCCGCGAGGTCGCCCGCGCAGGTCAGGCCGGCGGGACCGGCTCCGACGACGGCGACCTTATGGCCGTTCGGCTTCCCATGGGATTCTTCTTCCTTCCCGTGCTTCATGTGCCAGTCCGCGGCAAAGCGCTCCAGGCGGCCGATGCCGACCGGCTCGCCTTTGATGCCGCGCACGCAGTTGTGCTCGCACTGGTTTTCCTGCGGGCAGACGCGGCCGCACACGGCGGGAAGGGAATTGGTCAGTTTCAGGGTGCGGTAGGCGCCTTCGTAATCGCCTTCGGCGATCGACCGGATGAAATCCGGGATATGCACGCCGACCGGGCAGCCCCTGACGCAGGGCTGATTCTTGCAGTGCAGGCAGCGCGCGGCTTCGCCCCGCGCCATCTCTTCCGTGTAGCCGAGGGCAACCTCCTTGAAATTCTTGTTGCGGACATCCGGCTCCTGTTCGGGCATGGGAGTCTTTTTCGGATTCCTGTCAGGCATGTTCGACACCCTCCATCAAATGACATTTAAAATCACGCGCGGCCGCGCGCTCCATTTCGGAATACGTCCTGGAGCGCTGGATCGCCTCGTCGAAATCCACCTCGTGCCCGTCAAAATCCGGGCCGTCCACGCAGGCGAATTTCGTCTTGCCGCCGACGGTCAGGCGGCACCCGCCGCACATGCCGGTCCCGTCGATCATGATCGGGTTCATGCTGATGATGGTCTTGATGCCGTATTTCTTCGTCAGGCTGCACACGGCGCGCATCATGACCAGCGGGCCGATGGCGACGACCAGGTCGTAATCCGCACCGTTTTCAATGTTTTTCTGCAGCGCGTCGGTGACAAAGCCCTTGTTGCCGTTGGAACCGTCGTCCGTCATGATGGTCAGGCGGTCGCTCGCGGCGCGCATCTCATCTTCCAGAATGACGATGTCCCTGTTGCGGAACCCGGCGATCATGTCGACCTTCGTCCCCTGCGCGTGCAGGGCCTTGGCCTGCGGCCAGGCGATGGCGCAGCCCGCTCCGCCGCCGATCACCGCGGCTTTTTTGTGGCCTTCCAGCTCGCTGGCTTTCCCGAGAGGTCCGATAAAGTCGCGGATCGCGTCGCCCTTGTTCAGCTGGTCCAGCAGCATGGTCGTCTTGCCGACGATCTGATATATGATGGTAACGGTTCCCTTTTCCCGGTCGTAATCGGCGATCGTGAGGGGAATCCTTTCTCCCTGCTCATTGACCCGGAGAATGATGAATTCGCCCGCTTTGGCCTTTTTTGCGATCAGCGGCGCGTCCACGACCATAAGCGTCATGGAGTCGTTGAGCTTCCGCTTCTGTAAAATTTGGAACATAGCGACACTTCCTATCCGATGCACAATATTGTAAAACGGCTTACAAATTTATTATACACGCTCCGGGGCGGTTTTTGCAAGGGCCGCCCCGAAGCCGGCCGTTCTGTAAATTTTTTTCATAAAAGGGCTGCTTTTCAGGAAAGGCGCGCCGCAAAGTCGCGGTAGCCGAACCGACGGACGACGCGGAACCCCTCCGCTTCCCGGCAGAGGATGATGGCCGGCAGGCCGACGCCGTTGAACGTGTTGTTTTTCACCATGGTATAGTGCGCCATGTCGCGGAAAACGACCCGGTCGCCCGGGGAAAGCGGCCGCGGAAAGGAATAGTCGCCGATGACGTCCCCGGCGAGGCAGGTCGGCCCGGCAAGGCGGTAAAGGCAAAGGTTTTCCCCCGGCTTTCCCGCCCCAACGATTTCCGGGCGGTAAGGCATTTCCAGAACGTCCGGCATGTGGCACGCGGCGGAGGTGTCAAGGACGGCGACCTTCACGCCGTTTTCCACAACATCCAGCACGGTGGAAACGAGGTAGCCGGCGTTGAGCGCAACCGCCTCGCCCGGCTCCAGATAAACCTCCACTCCGTATTTCTCCCGGACCGACCGGACGCAGCGGACGAGCGTATCCAAGTCGTAGCCCGGGCGGGTGATATGGTGCCCGCCGCCGAAATTGACCCACTTCATCCGCTTGAGGAACGGGCCGAATTTTTCCTCCACATGGGGAAGGGTATGTTCCAGCGCGTCGGAATTCTGCTCGCACAGTGTGTGAAAATGCAGGCCCTCGATGCCTTCCAGGTCGTCCGGGCGGAAGTTCTCCCGCGTCACGCCGAGCCGGGAACCGGGGGCGCAGGGGTTGTAAAGCTCCGTGCCGATCTCGGAATACTCCGGGTTGACCCGGATCCCGCAGCTGATCTTTTCCGGGTACGCCCGCACTTGCCCTTTGAACCGGTCCCACTGGGAAAACGAATTGAAAACGATATGGTCGCTGTACTTCATAATCCCGGCGAACTCGTCGTCCCGGTAGGCCGGCGCATAGATATGGACTTCGCCGCCCATTTTTTCCCGGGCCAGGCGCGCCTCGAACAGCGAACTGGACGCGGCGCCGCATAAGTATTGCCGGATCAGCGGATAGACCGAAAACATGGAAAACGCTTTTTGGGCAAGCAGAATTTTGCAGCCCGCCCGCCGCTGCACGGAATCCAGAATCTTCAGGTTGCGGGTCAGGAGATCCTCGTCCACCACGTAGCACGGGGTCGGAAGGATGCTGAAATCAAGGCTCATCCGCGGCCCCTCAGTCGATCAGGCCCGGGCGGAAGCTCTCGTGCCAGGGAAGGCCGCAGCGGTTCATCGCGTCCATGAACGGGTCCGGGTCGAACTCTTCCACATTGAACACGCCCGGTTGCTTCCATTTCCCGGTGAGCACCATCATGGCACCGATCATCGCCGGGACCCCAGCGGTGTAGGCGACCGCCTGCGAGCCGACCTCCCGGTAGCATTTCTGATGATCGCAGACGTTATAGAGATAATAGGTCCGCGGCCTGCCGTCCTTCACGCCCTGAAAGATACAGCCGATGTTGGTTTTGCCTTTCGTGCGCGGGCCGAGTGTTGCGGGGTCGGGCAGGACCGCTTTCAGAAACTGGAGCGGAACGATTTTGCGGCCTTCAAAATCGATCGGCTTGATGGACGTCATGCCCACGTCCTCGAGGCAGCGGAGATGCGTGAGGTAACTCTGGGAGAACGTCATCCAGAAGCGGATTTTCCGGATTCCCCGGATATTGCGGGCGAGGGATTCCAGCTCCTCGTGGTGCAGCAGATAAATATCCTTCGGGCCGATTTCCGGCAGGTCGTAAACGCGCTTGATTTCCATCGGCTCGGTCTCGATCCATTTCCCGTTTTCAAAGTAGCTGCCCTTCGCGCTGACTTCGCGGATATTGATCTCCGGGTTGAAGTTCGTCGCGAACGGATAACCGTGGTCGCCCGCATTGGCGTCCACGATGTCGATCGAATGGATCTCGTCGAAACAATGCTTCTGCGCGTAAGCGGAGAACACGCCCGTCACGCCCGGGTCGAACCCGCTGCCCAGGACGGCGGTGATGCCCGCATCGCGGTAGCGGTCGCGGTACGCCCACTGCCATTTATACTCAAAATGCGCGGTCTCGGGCGGCTCGTAGTTTGCCGTGTCGAGATAATCCACCTTTGTTGCAAGGCAGGCGTCCATGATGCTCAGGTCCTGGTACGGCAGGGCCACATTAATGACGATGTCCGGCCGGAAGTTCCGGATGAGCTCCGCCAGCTCCGCCGGGTGGTCCGCATCGACCTGCGCCGTCCGGATCTTTGTCCTGCCGCCGTCCAGCTTTTTCCTGATCGCGTCGCACTTTGCAAGCGTGCGGCTCGCGATGCAGATTTCCTTAAAAACGTCGGGGTTCTGGCAGCATTTGTGGATCACAACGCTCGCCACGGCCCCCGCGCCGACAATCAACGCTTTTCCCATTCCGAAAGCCTCCTTTATGGATAAATCGCAAGAAGAAGTTCCCGCAGGACCTTACAGGCCACCGCGGTCGAGACGCCGCTCTGGTCGTAAACCGGGCAGAGCTCCACCAGGTCGCAACCGACCGGGTGCAGGGGGGCCGCCGTCAGAACCGCGTTCAGCAGCTCCGCGAAGGTGACTCCGCCCGCCTCCGGCGTACCGGTTCCCGGAAAAGCCGACGGGTCGAGCACGTCGAGGTCGATCGTGAAATAGACCGGCTTCCCCCGCAGCTTCTCCACGGTCTCCTTGAGGCCGTCAAAACCGAATTTATGGGTTTCCACATGGTCTTTTCCCCAGAGAAATTCGCTGCGGTCCCCGGAGCGCACGCCGAACTGGTAGATTCTTCCGTTTCCCACCAGCTCCCACACGCGGCGCAGGACCGACGCGTGGGAAAGCGGCTCGCCGAGGTACTCGTCCCGAAGGTCGGCATGAGCGTCGAAATGAATCACGCAGAGCTCCGGGTACTTTTTTACCGCCGCGCGGACGGAGCCGAGTGAAACGAGATGCTCGCCGCCGACGAGGCAGGGGATTTTTCCGTCCGAAAAAATCCCGTCCGCAAAAGCTTCGATCCGCGCCAGCGTCTTTTCCGAGTTGCCCGGACAAAGCTCCAGGTCGCCGCCGTCAAAAACGGAAATATCCCGCAGATCCCTGTCCTGGTACGGGCTGTAGGTCTCCAGCCCGTACGATTCGCCGCGCATGGTGCCGCTCGCAAAGCGCGTCCCCGGACGGAACGACGTGGTGGAGTCGTACGGGGCGCCGAACACGACGATTTTCGCATCCCCGTAATTGCTGTCGCAGCCCAAAAAAGTTTCAACGTTTTTATTCAACATCTTCCAGCAGTTCCTTTACATATTCCGGAAGCGCGAACGCCCCGAGATGCAGCTTCGTATTGTAGTACCTCGTTTTCAGCCCCAGGCGGTTCCACTCCTCCGCTTTCAGGTCTTCCGTGGGATGATATTTTTTGGACGCGAAGCCGAACAGCCAGTGGCCGGAGGAATACGTCGGGATATGGGCCTGGTACACGCGGCTGATGGGAAAGGACTCCACAATCCGCTTATGCGCGCGCTGCATGGCGACCGCGTCGGCGTGGTAGAACGGGCTTTCCTGCTGATTGACCAGGATCCCGGCATCGTTGAGGGCGTTGCAGCAGTTTCCGTAAAATTCTTTGGTAAACAGGCCTTCGCCGGGGCCGAACGGGTCGGTGGAATCCACGATGATCAGGTCGTACTCGCCCTTTCTGCCGCGGACGAATTTCAGCCCGTCCTCATAGCGGATCGTGACGCGGGGGTCGTCCAGCCTGCAGGCGGTCTGCGGCAGATACCTGCGGCAGGCCCGCACGACCTCGCGGTCGATCTCCACCAGGTCGATCTTTTCCACGGACCGGTACCGCGTCAGCTCGCGCACGGCGCCGCCGTCGCCGCCGCCGATGACAAGGACGCGCTTCGCCTGCGGATTCACCGCCATGGGCACATGGACGATCATCTCGTGGTAGATGCATTCGTCCTTTTCCGTCAGCATCATGTAGCCGTCCAGCGTCAGGAAACGCCCGAATTCCGGCGACTCGAAAATGTCGATCCTCTGAAAATCACTTTGCCCGCAATACAACTGTTTATCCACTTTGATGGAAAAGCGCACGTTCTCCGTATCCTTTTCCGTAAACCAAAGTTCCATTCGTCTCTCTCCTCCGAACCCCGCCCCTTCCGGAAACGGGGAGATTTACCGGAGCACCCGGATGTTCCGCATGGCGCCGTCCTGCGCGCCGGTCAGGAAGCAGCCCTTCTCTTTCGCGTAGCGGATGTACTCCACAATGTCTTTCGTAATGACTTCGCCCGGCGCGACGATGGGGATGCCGGGGGGATAGCTCATGACCGACTCGCCGCTGACGCGCCCCACCGCTTCCGCGACCGGAAGGGATTCCTTCGGCGCGTAAAACGCTTCCTGCGGGGCAACCGCCACGGAAGGCGGGATGTACTCCTGCGTCAGCAGGCCGGTCTTGTCCTTCGCATACCGGCGCTTGATCTCGGAAAGCGCCGCGACCAGACGCTCCGCGTCGCGCTCGCGGTCGCCCATGGAAACATAGGCGAGGATGTTGCCGATATCGCCGAATTCGATCTGAATATCGTACTCGTCGCGCAGAATGTCATAGACCTCGATGCCGGCAAGGCCGAGCTCCAGCGTGTGAACCGAAAGCTTCGTCACGTCGAAATCAAAAAACGCGCCGCCGTCCGCCAGTTCCCCCGAAAAGGCGTAATACCCGCCGATCCGGTTGATCTCCTCCCGCAGATAGCGCGCCATGCGGACGACGCCGCGGAAAATCTCCTTTCCGCGGAGCGCGAGGTTCCTGCGGGAAATGTCCAGCGAGGAAATCAGCAGGTAGGAGCCGCTCGTCGTCTGCGTCAGGTCGATCACCTGGCGCACCTGGCCCTCGTCCATTGAGGGCGCGGCAAGAAGCAGGGAGCTCTGGGTCAGCGAGCCGCCGGACTTGTGCATGCTGACGGCCGCCATATCGGCGCCGGCGGCCATGGCGGAAACGGGGAGGCCTTCCCCGAAATAGAAATGCGTCCCGTGCGCCTCGTCGACCAGCACCTTCATCCCCCGCCGGTGGGCAAGGCGGACGATCCCGCGCAGGTCGGAGCAGACCCCGTAATAGGTGGGGTTGTTGACAAAAACGGCTTTTGCGTCCGGATTTTCATCCATCGCCCGCTCCGCGTCGCCGAGCGACATGCCCAGCGAAATGCCGAGGCTTTTCTGGATGCCCGGGTTCACGTAGGCCGGGACGGCCCCGCACAGGATCAGCGCGCTGATGGCGCTGCGGTGGACGTTCCGCGGCATGATGATCTTGTCGCCGCGCTTGCAGACGCTCATCACCATGCTCTGCACGGCCGACGTCGTGCCGTTCACCATAAAAAAGGCGTGCCCCGCGCCGAACGCTTCGGCCGCAAGCTCTTCCGCTTCCAGAATCACCGAAACCGGGTGGCAGAGGTTGTCCAGCGGCTTCATGGAATTGACGTCCACGGAAAGGCAGCGCTCGCCCAGGAAAGCGGTCAGCTCCGGGTTCCCCCTGCCCCGCTTGTGGCCGGGGACGTCAAACGGCACGATGCGGGCCGCCCGGAACCGGGTCAGCGCTTCCAGCACCGGGGCCTTTTCCTGCGTCAGTCTCAATGTTCCGTTCCCCCGTCGTCGGCATCGTAAACGTTGGCTCCGCTGAAAATCTCGATCATTTCCCGCCGCAGGCTCTCCGTAATGGCGAGCCTGCGCTTCGGCGGCAGCTCGTAGACGTCCGTATTGAACAGGTAATTCTGCAGGTCGATCTCCTTGATGAGCAGCTTGGTGTGGAACAGGTTGGCCTGGTAGACATTGATGTCGATCGCGTCGTATTTCTGGAGCGTCTTCCGGTCGATGTAATCCTGGATGGACGTGATCTTGTGGTCGATAAACAGCTTTTTGCCGCTGACGCTCCGCGTAAACCCCCGCACACGGTAGTCGGCGGTGATGATGTCGGAATCAAAGCTCCCGATCAGAAAATTGAGCGTGTTCAGCGGCGAGATCTCGCCGCAGGTGGCGATGTCGATGTCCACGCGGAACGTGGCGATGGCGTTGTCCGGGTGATACTCCGGGTAAGTGTGGACCGTCACATGGCTTTTGTCCAGGTGGCCGACGATCTCATTGCCGTACTGCCCCGGCCCGGCCAGCTTCCCGCGGTTGCACGAAGCGTCGATGCGGTCGGGCGGAAGGTTCTGCTCCGCGATGAGGCAGGCGACGCTCGCGCCCTGCGGGTCGTAGTCCTGCCTGCTGATGTTCAGGACCTGCGCGCCGATCATCTCCGTGACACGGCACAAAATATGCGTCAGGCGCTCGGAATTATACTGCTCGTCAATGTACGCAATATAATCGCGCTGTTCCCGCTCGCCCTTTGCATAACACACATCGTAAATGTTAA
>JALCPO010000044.1 GCA_022650455.1 Oscillospiraceae bacterium | reverse complement strand
AGACCTGCATCTATTTTAACAAAAGGAGATTTTCTTGTATCTAAAGATTTCTATTCTCACCAGCAGAGCTGGTGGTTGTTTTTCGCTAAAGCTAGAAGACGAAGAGGGCGGAACCGAATGGTTCCGCCCTCTTCGCTTTTGAAGGAATTTTTATTTGAAAACTACTCTTGTAATCATGGAATGACTTCCCGCCGGGGATGTTATTTAATATATCCCCAGAGGTCCAGCGCGATCTTCAGTTCCTCGTGGCTCTTCGCAGCCTCGTCGAGCGGAATGCCCGCCATCACCGCGTCGATCGCCTGGAGCATGGCGCGCACGCCTGCCGCGGCCCCTTTCGGGTGCCCCTGCACGGAACCGCCGGGGGCGAGGATAATATCCGTCCCCAGGTCCTTCATATAGCGCTCCGCAATGCCCGGATGCACGCCGCCGCCCACCGAAGGCATGGTCGGCTTCAGGTGGTAATACGGCAGCGAAAGCTCGTGAACCGCCTGGATATATTTCTGGTACTTCAGCGGATAGCCGCCGTACGGCGTGTTCATCATGACAATGTCGGCACCCGCAAGCCGCGGGAACCGGCCCGACGCGAGCGGGAAGCTCATGCCGCTTTTCACGCCTTCGAAAAACATGCCGGAACCGGCGTAATGGCCCAGCACCGGGACGTCTACGGATTCCGCGACGCTCTGGAGGATGCCGTAGCCCACGGTGGCATAGTTCACCATGACCGCCTTCGCGCCCGCCTCGACAACGCGCTTCGCATTGTCCAGAACCTTATCCGCGCGGTCGGTGATATTGACCACGTAAATGGTCCGGTGGCCCGTCTTTTCGTAAGCGGCTTCCGCCGCGCGGTTGTATGCTTTCACACGGTCGACATTCCGGCAGAAATCCGGATTGCCGAGGAGCTCGTCGTCCTTGATAAAATCGACGCCGCCCAGAGCGGTCTCGTAAAAGATCTTGGCGCCTACTTCCGGCGAAAAGCCGGTGCAGGGCTTGATCATGTTCAGGACCAGCGGGCGTTTTTCCACACCCGTCAGCTTCCGGAGCCCTTCCATGCCGAATTTCGGCCCCTGGAACCCCGCCACAAAGCTTTCCGGGAACTGCAGGTCAACCAGCTTCACCTGCACCGACGTGGACGCGTCGTTTCCCAAAAGCGTCGTCAGCATCATGGGAAACTGGGCGCCGAAGTTGACGGGCGGGTAGGCGATCTGCAGCAGATACGCCTTCGGGTCCGTTTCAACCTGGCCCGTAAGGTCGCTTGGCGGCACGTCGATCACATTGACGACCCGGCCCATGTGCTTTTCGCGCATCTCGTCCGTAATGCCGGGGACGGGAACCCACGTCCCCACCGTCTGGCCGACTACCATGGCGGAAGCCTTTTTCATAACGCTGACGTCCTTCGGCAGCTCAAGGTAATAGGTGGCGATGACATAGCCCTTCTGCCGTGCCGTTTCATTCAGCGCAAACATATATTCCTGCTTCATCAGTCAATCTCCCTCCGTCCCGCTTTTTTGGAAGAACAAGGGCATCACTTTCCGGATAATGGAATTGAAATGGTCGGCGTCCCACGCGCTGCGGCCGATGAACAGACCGTCGATGTGCGGCATGACGATCAGCTTTTCCGCATTCCCGTCGTTCACGCTTCCGCCGTACAGGACCGGAATCTTCTCCCCCTGCTCCCTGCCGAACTGTTCCGCAAGGGTGCGGTGGATCAGGGCGTGGATTTTCTCCGCATAGTCTTCCGAAGCGGGTTTTCCGTTGACGCCGATCGCCCAGACCGGCTCGTAGGCAACCATGACCTTCCCGGCCTGTTCCGCCGGAACGCCGCGGAAACCGACCTTCAGCTGGGTCCTGATCACTTCTTCCGCGATACCGTATTCCTTTTCCTCGCCGGTCTCCCCGACGCACAGAAGCGGAACAAAGCCGTGTTTCAGCGCCGCGAGGATTTTCCTGTTTTCTTCCGCGTCGTTTTCACGGAAGACATGCCGGCGCTCGGAGTGACCGATCATAACGAGGTTCACGCCGACTTCCTCCAGCATCAGCGGGGAAATCTCCCCCGTAAACTGCCCCTGGTCCTCCCAGCACATGTTCTGGGCGCCGATAAGGATGTCCGTTTCCGGAACGGATTTCCTCGCGGCGGCAAGGGTGGTGTACGAAGGGATTACGAACAGCTCGAGCCGATCCCTCGGAATATCTTTGGTGAGGGTCTCGAGCCTGGTGACAAAATCCACCGTCTGGCGGATGTTCTTATACATTTTGGTGTTGGTGCCCAAATAAATTTTCCGACTGCCGCTCATGCCAAATCCTTTCTACGGCAGTCCGAAGCCTTCGCCCGGCTGCCGGTAAAAATTTTCGCCCGCCCGATCAGCACTGGAAGTTTTCGTTCTCGATGGCCTTGATCTCGGCAATCTTCGGGGTGGATCTTCCGTCCTTGAACTCCAGCCCGATCCATTCGTCCACGATCTTCTTCGCCAGTTCGGGGCCGATGACGCGCGCGCCCATGCACAGGACGTTGCAGTTGTTGCTCAGGACCGAGCGTTCCGCCGAGTAGGCGTCGTGGCAGACCGCCGCACGGATGCCCTTGAATTTATTGGCGGTGATGGACATGCCGATGCCGGTGCCGCAGATGAGGACGCCGCGCTTCTCGTAGCCGCTTTCGATGATTTTTCCGCAGACGCGCTTTGCGACGCTGGGGTAGTTCGTCGGATCGTCGGGGCTGTCGCAGCCAAGATCTTCCACGGTGAGGCCCTTCTGCTTCAGATAATCGCGGATCAGGTTTTTCAGGGCTACGGCGGCATTGTCGCAGCCGATCACATACGTTTTATTGCTCATAGCAAAAACCTCTTTTCTCAGATTTGTTCTTTCGCTGTTCTGTTCCCTTGTATAATACCGCATCATGATGTTCATTTCAACATATTTTTGTAATTATGGCGGGAATCCATGCAAATTTTTTCGATGAATGTACACAATATAACATCATTTTGTTCGGATTCATCCTATAATAAAACAGGATCCGCCCGGCCGGAGTTCCCGATTTTTCAAATTTTCCAAAAAAAGAATTGTGTTTTACCGTTAGAGTGTACTATAATATTGATATTATTGAAATGTTTGCATTTCAAAAACAGCATCGAGGAAATTGATATGGGAAACAAAAACGAGCGCCAAAGCCGCCTGCTTACCTTGCTGAGAGAGAACGAAAGCCTGACCGTGCGGGAACTTGCCGAACAATGTTCCGTTTCCGAAATGACCATACGGCGGGACCTCGACACCCTGAAGGCGCATCATTTTATCGACCGGAGCTACGGGAAAGCGACCATCCGCCGCTCCGGCGACCGGTTCCCCCTGATGGACAACTATGAGCTGAATTTTGAGAAAATAAAGATGAACGAAGAAAAAGACCGGATCGGGAAATTTGCCGCCGGCATGATCGAGCCGGGGGACGTGCTGATTATCGACACGGGGTCGACAACCGACAAGCTGGCAAAATATCTGCCGGACGGCATGGACATTACCGTCCTGTGCTACACCTACAATATTCTTTCCCAGGTGATCGGCAAAAAAAACGTCCGTCTGATCTTTTCCGGCGGATATTACCACAGCCAGTCTCAGCTGTTCGAATGCCCGCAGGGGATCGACCTGATCAAAAACATCCGGGCAACGAAGCTGTTCCTTTCCGCCCACGGCATCCATGAAAAGCTCGGGATCACCTGCGCGCAGGCTTACGAGGTCCCCATCAAGCGCACCGCCCTGCAGTCCGCACAAACCAAGATTCTCATCGCCGATTCCAGCAAATTTGGGAAGGTAAAAACGGCCTATTTCGCGCAGCTCGACGAAGTGGACGAAATCGTGACGGACTCCGGCATCTCGGAAGAATGGCGGGAAATCATCCGCGGGATAGGCATCACCCTGCACATCGTGTAAGATCCGGCGGTCCGCATCCCGCCGGCAGGAGGGGAGCCGCCCGCTGCAGAATTCTGCAGCGGGCGGCTCCCTTTTTATTCCGAAAAAAGCTTTCAGAAGCTCTGCTCCACGCCGTGGATCAGGTCGACGATCATCCGGTTGTAGGGCGCGTCAAGCCCATGCTCCTGCGCCAGCCCGACCACGGTTCCGTTGATCTTGTCGATCTCCGTACGGCGCTTATGCTGCCGGTCCTGATACATGCTGGCGTATCCCCCGGCGTCCGCCCGGATCACCTTTCGGACCCCTTCGAGCGCCTCCCTGCGGTCAAAATAGGTGCCGTCCGCCTCGGCGACCATCACGCACTCATACACGATGCGGGTGCAGATTTTCCAAAGCGCGGGCGTGCTTTCCACCGCGCCGATTCTGCACTGCATCAGCGCGGAAAGGGCGTTCACGCCGCAGTTGATAAACAGCTTGCTCCACAGGATCTTCTGGATGTTTTCGATGACGTTGACTTCCAGACCGCTGGACCGCAGGGCCTCCGCGGCTGTTTCGACCGCCCGGTTCCCTTCCTCGCACGGCTTTTCCGGGCCGATGTTGGTCGGGCCGGAGCCGGAGTGGAAAAACCTTCCCGGCCCGAGGCCTACGCTGTTGTGGCTGCTCGTGCCGACGACGATGTGCTCCCGCTGCACGAACCGGGCGATGTCCCGGTTGTTCCCGGCGCCGTTCTGCAGAGTCATTACGACGGTATCCGGTCCGATCAGCCCTTTGTTTTCCTGCATCGCGTCATAGGTGTGGATACTTTTCACGAAAACGACGACCAGATCCTGAACGCCGGCCGCGCTTCCGCTCGGAAGCGCCCAGACCCGGGCGTTCGTCTCGCCGCCGTCCTTTTCCACTTTCGTCAGGCCGTGCTCGTTGATGGCGTCCACCTGCGGGCGGTAGCTGTCCAGCAGCGTGACCTCATGCCCGGATGCCAGATACATGCCGTACAGGCTCCCCATCGCGCCCGCCCCGATCACTGCAATCTTCATAAAACGATTTCTCCCATTCGGCTGTATTTTTTTCGTTTCCACTTTACTCCCGGCCGCCGTTCCTGTAAAATGACAGGTAATGCTGACCGCCATGAAAAAAATTCATGAATTAATGAGATCGAGGAGCAATGCCGCGTGGATATCAACAAATACGCTATTTTTGTTCTCTCGGCGGAAACCGGCTGCCTGACCCGCGCCGCCGCGCAGATGCACTACACGCAGACCGCCGCGAGCCATATGCTGGCTTCCCTGGAAACGGAGCTGGGCGTGCGGCTCCTGACCCGGAGCCACCGGGGCGTCGCGCCGACCCCGGCGGGCGAAGCGGTCCTTCCCTACGCGCGGAAAATCGTGGAAAACGACCGGCGGATCCGGCAGCTGACCGCTCCCGGCGGGCGGCAAAAAGGGCTTGTCCGCATTGGGGCCATCACCAGCGTGGCGGTCCGCTGGCTCCCTGAAATTATGCTCCGTTTCCGGCGGAAATATCCGGGAATCGAGCTGGAGCTGAACGACGCGGCAAACTATGAAGCGATCCGGGACTGGTTCGGCCAGGGGCGGATCGACTGCGCGTTCGCCGCGGACGCGGCGGCGGACGACATGAAAACACAGCAACTCTGCAGGGACCCGTTCCGCGTCATCTTTCCCGCGGGCCATCCGCTGTGCCGCTGCGAAAAAATCAAGCCCGCTCTTCTCGCCGGGGAAACCTTCCTCGTCCCCAGCGAAGGGGTCCACCACTCCGTGGGAAGAATTCTGCGGCAGGCAAAAGGCCGCGTGCCCGACACCGGAAGGCTGAGCGATCGGGCGGCGATCGCCATGGTGCGCCGGGGATGCGGGGTCAGCATCCTGCCGGAACTGGTTCTGGACTGTTACTCGTGCGAGGGAATCGAAAGGCGGAGTCTGGAACCGGAATGCTTCCGCACGATTTACCTCGCCGTCCCTGCCGGGAAAGCCCCTTTGCCTGCGGAAAGGGCCTTCCTCCGCTTCGTCCGGTCGTGGGCGGAAAAGCTGGGCGCGTAACGCCGGGCGGATTTCCGGGTCACCGGTAGCCAAAAATCGCTCCCAGGCCGCGCGGAGGACCTTTTGTGCGGCAAAGGCTGTTGTAGTTCACCAAAATCGTGTCGTCGCCGATGACCTGGATATCCTGCCAGCGGATGACGATGTCGTCCTCCCTGCCCAGAAGCCCGAACCAGCGGAGCCTGCCGTATATCACGATCGCCGCGACGCGCGCGGTCACCGTGTCGATCTCCAGGTCGCAGACGGCGCCCAGCCGCATGCCGTCCTTGACGTTGATGACCTCTTTGTGGCGCATATCTTCAATTCTGCAATTCAACGCTCCCACCTCCTTTCCTATGTGTATGCCGCGGGTCCGGCCGATTTGATTCCCTGCAAAAAGAAAATTCCGCACGGAACCCGTGCGGATTGGAAAAATGGTTTATAATAAAAGGCAGGGACAAAAAAGGCCCGCGCGCCGAAACGCGCGGGACCGGGCCGAATGAGAATTAAATGTCTTTTTTGATTTTGTCGAGGGCCGCTTTTTCCAGGCGGGACACCTGCGCCTGGCTGATTCCGATCTCGGATGCGACTTCCATCTGCGTTTTCCCCTGAAAGTACCGCATGGAGAGGATGTTCTTTTCCCTGCCGTTCAGGTTCCGGATGGCTTCCTTGAGCGCGATCTCGTCCAGCCAGTTGTTGTCGTCGTTGTTGTCGCCCACCTGGTCCATCACATAAATCGTGTCGCCGCCGTCGGAAAACACCGGTTCGTAGAGGGAGACGGGTTCCACGATGGATTCCAGAGCGACGACGACCTCCTCGCGGGGGATGTCCAACTCCTTCGCAATCTCTTCCACGGTTGGCTCGCGGTTGTTTTTCGCAATCATCTTTTCCTTGACCTGCATTGCTTTGTAGGCGGTGTCGCGGAGGGAACGGCTCACGCGGATGCTGTTGTTGTCGCGCAGGTAGCGGCGTATTTCGCCGATGATCATGGGAACACCATAAGTGGAAAAACGCACGCCCTGGTTGATGTCGAAATGATCGATGGCTTTGATCAGGCCGATGCACCCGACCTGGAACAGGTCGTCGAGGTTCTCCCCGCGGTTCGTAAAGCGCTGGATCACGCTCAGCACCAGACGCAGGTTTCCGCTGATCAACTCGTCCCGCGCTTTCATGTCGCCCTTTCGGACCCTGCGCAGCAGCTCCATCTTTTCTTTTTCCGTCAGCACCTTCAGTTTTGACGTGTTCACGCCGCAGATTTCCACTTTATTGTACTGCACTTCGCATATCCCCCCGTCATGGTACTAATGCCATTATTACCAAGTGGGGGAATGATCATGCAGGGACGGGCGGAAATAAGGTTTTATCTTTTCGACAAAATTCAGTTGAAAGCGGGGATCCGGCATGGATATTTCGATTCCGCCGCAAGTTGACGACATTCTGAGAAAATTGACGGGAAACGGGCAGGAAGCCTGCGTGGTTGGCGGCTGCGTGCGCGACAGCCTGCTCGGCCGGAAACCGAACGACTGGGACGTGGCCACTTCTTCCCGCCCGGAAGAAACGAAACGCATTTTCGCGGGGACGCCGACGATTGAAACCGGGCTGAAACACGGGACGGTAACGGTGCTTTCCGGCGGGATGCCGGTCGAGGTGACCACCTACCGGGTGGACGGCGCGTACTCCGACGGGCGGCACCCGGACGCGGTCGCCTTCACGGGCAGCCTGAAAGAGGACCTGGCAAGGCGCGACTTTACGATCAATGCGCTCGCCTACCGCCCCGGCAGCGGTCTTGTGGACCTCTTCGGCGGACGGGATGACCTGGCCGGGCGGAGGATCCGGTGCGTCGGCGAGGCGGACCGGCGTTTTCGGGAGGACGGCCTGCGGATCCTGCGCGCGCTGCGGTTCGCCTCGGTCCTCGGGTTCTCCATCGAACAGGAAACGGCCGCCGCCGCGCTGCGGAACCGGGAGCTGCTCGACCGCATCGCGAAGGAGCGGATCCAGGCGGAATTCACAAAGCTGCTCTGCGGAAAGGGCGCGGCGAAAATTCTGCGCGAATACCGGGAGATCATCGCCCGGTTCATCCCGGAAATCCGCCCCGCCTTCGGCTTCGAGCAGCACAACCCCCACCACAGCTTCGACGTGTGGGAACATACGCTCCGCTGCGTGGACGCCGTCGAGCCGGAGCCGGCGCTCCGGCTGGCCGTGTTTCTGCACGACCTCGGCAAGCCGTCGTGCTACTCCCGCGACGCGGACGGCGTCGGGCATTTTTATGGACATGCCGCGGCCGGCGGCGAACTGGCGCGGAAAATTCTGGCCCGCCTGCGGTACGACAAAAAAACGGCGGGCACCGTCCTGACGCTTGTAAAATGCCACGACCAGCCGCTCCCGCCGGACGAGCGGCTGCTCCGCCGAAGGCTGAACAAGCTGGGCGAAAAGAACCTGCGCCTGCTGTTCCGGGTCGCGGCGGCGGACACAAAAGGCAAAAGCCCCGCCGACCGCGCAAGGCTCGCGTCCCTGCGGAAAGCGGAAGCGGTTCTGGAAACGCTTCTGGCGCGGAACGCCTGTTTTTCCCTCGGCGGCCTTGCGGTAAACGGCGGCGATCTCCTGAAAATCGGGGTGCCGGAAGGAACCGAAGTAGGGCGTACCCTGCGGGCGCTTCTGGACGCGGTGATGGACGGGAAATGCCCGAATTCAAAAGAAGCGCTGCTGGCGTACGCGCGAAAGGGCGTGACCGGCCCATGAGCGAACTGGTGGTGCATCCGCTCCGGCCCGTGTTTGACGAAAATTCCCGGATTCTGGTCCTCGGCACCATGCCGTCGCCGAAATCCCGCGCATACGGGTTTTATTATTCCCACCCGCAGAACCGGTTCTGGCGCGTCGTTTCGGAGCTTTACGGCTCGCCCCTGCCCCGGACAAACGAGGAGAAAACGGCGTTTCTCCTGAAAAACCGCATCGCCCTCTGGGACGTGCTGAAGAGCTGCCGCATCCGGGGCGCGGACGACGCAAGCATCCGCGACCCCGTCCCGAACGATATTGCGGGCCTTCTGGCGAAAACCGGAATCCGTACCGTGTTTACGACGGGGACGAAAGCCGCGGCGCTGTACCGCAGGCTCTGCCGGGAAACGACCGGCGTGGACGCCGTCCCCCTTCCCTCGACCAGCCCGGCGAACTGCCGCCGCTATCCCTACGAAAAGCTGCTGGATGCCTACCGCATCTTACGGGACTATACATAAAAAACGGCCCCGGCCGGGGCCGGGGCGCGGAACCGGTTCAGCTTACGCGTTCCAGTTCTTTTTTAAGGCGCTCGATAATACGCTTTTCCAGGCGCGATATGTAAGACTGGGAAATGCCGAGCGTGTCGGCAACTTCCTTCTGGGTATGCTCGCGGCCGCAGTTCAGGCCGAAGCGCAGCTGCATGATCTCCCGCTCGCGCGGGGCAAGGCGCGACACGGCGCTGCGGAGAAGGTCCTGCTCCACCTCGTCCTCAAGGTTCAGGTTGACGGCGTTCTGGTCGCTCCCCAGAATGTCGGAGAGCAGCAGTTCGTTGCCGTCCCAGTCCACATTGAGCGGGTCGTCGATGGAAATCTCGTTTTTGAGCTGCGACGTTTTGCGCAGGTACATCAGGATCTCGTTCTCAATGCACCGGGACGCGTAGGTTGCCAGCTTGATGTTGCGCTCCGGGCAGAACGTATTGACAGCCTTGATCAGCCCGATGGTTCCAATGGAAATCAGGTCTTCCACATTGGCGCTGGACGACTCGAATTTCTTTGCGATGTAGACGACCAGACGCAGGTTGTGGGTAATCAGCGGCTCGCGGGCGTTCGGAACATGGTTGACGATGTTGTTCATCACCTTTTCCTCCTCCTGTTTGGTCAGCGGCGGAGGAAGTGTTTCCGGCCCGTTGATGTAGTAGATCCCGCGCCCGGGCATCAGCCTGCGGAATCCCTTGAAAAGCTTTGCGAACCATTCCCATATTCGCCCTGTCTTTTCCATATTCCTCATTCCCTTTGCGCCGTGCCGCCCCCGGCTTTATGATCGCGCCCGGCCGCGGCCGGATTTAGCCGGGCGTTTTTTGCAGGAGATCCGGATTCATCAGGGCGTCGCACTCGCCCAGCCGTGTTTTGGAAACCGCTATGTAAACCCTTTCGGGCCGTATGGTCTGTTTTCCGTAATAAATCGTCAGCCGGTCCGGCCGGAACGCCTTCAGCATCCCGCGGCCGGAAACCGCGTCGAACGGAACCAGCCGCAGGTTCAGGCTGCCGTCCGGAGGAATCACCCGGCGGATCGCCTGTTCGCTCACCACCACGACGGGGTCGTTCGAGAACGGCTCACGCAGCGCGTTGCCGGTGTCGACCTTCGCCGTGCAGTCGCACGAGGCGCCGCCGCAGGAGACCACGATGCGGCAGAAAAGCTCCTTCGGCATCTGCCGGCCCGCGATCCGGTTGATCAGCGTGACCACAAGATAGCAGACGACGGAGAGCAAAATCAGAAGGACCGGGGAAATGTCGAAATAAACGACGGAATTGCGCACCAGAAGGCCCTGCGGGGCCAGAAAATACCAGAGCGCCAGCATCAGGCCCGCAAAACCAAAATTGATCATATAAAAGACCGCCGTGTTCCGCAGAAAACGCCGAACGCCGCCAAAACCGAACGCGGAAAGAACGATGGCCCCGGACATCAGCAGCTTGACCGCGGCCGACAGGGCTTCCGGAAGCGCGGGCAGAAGGATGAAAAGGGAAAAAAACGCGCCCAGCCCCGAAGCCGCCGCCAGCCTTCCGCGTTTGACGGGCACCGCGAGGAACCGGGCGGTGGCCAGCAGCAGAAAATAATTGATGAAGAAGTTCACGGCGACAAGAACATCAACATAAATGGTCTGCTTCACCGTCATCCGCTCCCCGCCGAACTGAATTTTATTATAGCGCTGCCCGTCCGCCGTTTCTGTCGCATACTGTTCCGGAAAAGCATAAAGAAAGGAAGGAATCCCGAGGCTTTTCCTTTTTTTCCGCAGGATTCTGTAAGAAGACGGCGGATCGGGGACAAAATAATTTCATCCAAGCTTCTATTTGAGAACCATATTGCTGTATCTTGTATGATTTTAAAAAAATCAATGCATATTTTCTATATCTTGTTACATTGGGAGAAAAACAGACCGTTGACAATTCCCTCGGGAATCGGTATAATAAATATCGTTGTCGCCATGACGGAAAAATACGGCTCGGTAGTTCAGCTGGTTAGAACGCTAGCCTGTCACGCTAGAGGTCGTCGGTTCGATCCCGATCCGAGTCGCCAAACAAGCTGCTATGGCTCAGTTGGCAGAGCACGTCCTTGGTAAGGACGAGGTCACGCGTTCGAATCGCGTTAGCAGCTCCAAAAGGCAAGCGCGCCCACAGTTTTTGTGGGCGCGCTTTTGTTTTCGCATATTTTCGGGCGCGGAATTCCGCCGGGAAGGGGTGCAAGCCCGCATGCCTGTCAGGCTGGACCGTCTGCTGAAACTGAAATCTCTGGAACGCCTTCAGGTGGTTGCCGGGAAAAACGGGCTGGGCCGCGAAGTCGTCTGGGTAAACATCATCGAAAGCCCGGACCTCGTACGGTTTATCCACCGGTCGGAGCTCGTCATCTCCACCGGGGTCGAAATCAAGGGAAGCGCCGAGGCTCTGCTCCGCCTGATCCGGGGGGCCAGCGAAGCCGGCGCGGCGGGATGCGTCGTCAATCTGGGGCCGTACATCCCGAGCCTTCCGGAGGAAGCCGTTTCCTTTGCGGACGGGCGCGGCTTCCCGCTGATCACCGTCCCCTGGGACGTGCGGATGGCCGACCTGACCCAGGCGATCTGCGACTGCCTGATCAGCAGCCGGGGCAAAGACGGCGAAACCAAGGACCTGCTTTTCCGCCTGCTCTCCGGAGAAGGCGGCAGGGAAGAAGTCCTGCGCCAGCTGGACCTGCACGGCCTGCACCGCGTCCTCTGCGGCGTGCTCGCCGTGGACGTAAAGGGCGAAGGCGCCTCTTCCCTGCTGCATGAAATCGGCAGCCGGCTGATTTACTCCTATTTCCGGTACGAAACCTTTCCCCTCGGCGGCCGGGATATTTTTGTGGTGATGAAGCAGAGCATCCACGGCGGGTCCGCGAAATTCACCGGCATGTACGGCGTTTTAAAGGAGCTGAACGGCGCGCTGGAAGCGGCCGACGCAAAAATCGGGATCGGCGGATTCTACGAAACGCCATCCAAACTGGTGCTGAGCTGCCAGCAGGCCGTCACCGCCGTGAAAGTCCCGCTGCCCGCCGATTCAAAATACCGCTTTCAGGAATTCCGGGACCTCGGAATGTACCGGGTGCTGCTCTACCTGAGCGGCAACCCCGAGCTTTCCGGATTTTTCCGGGAAACGCTCCAGCCGCTCGAAGACTACGACGCGATCAATCTCACCCACTACATGGATTTCCTGCGCATTTACCTGAAAAACGACGCCAACATCGCAAAGACGAGCCGGGAGCTGTTCATCCACCGGAACACGGCGCTGTACCGGCTGGGCAAGATCGAAAAAATTCTCGGCCGGAGCCTTTCCCCGCTGCAGACAAAAACGGAACTGATGACGGCCATGATCCTGCGCGACTATTTTTAAGCGGGGCGGAAAAGGCCCGGGTTCAGCCGACCGGCCGAGCCCGGGCTCCGTTCACAGCAGCTTTTCGTAAAGCGAAACGATATCTTCCACGGTGGGCTTGCGCGGGTTGACCTTTGTGGTTCCCGCGGCGAACGCGCTTTCCGCCATCGGGCGCAGATCCTCGCGCCGCACGTGCATCTCCGCCAGACTGTGGCGAAGGGGAAGAAGCGCGTGCATCTTGTGCAGATGCGCGGTCAGCGCTTCGGCAAGGCCCCACTCCCCCTCGCCGGAAAGCCCCATGGCTTCCGCCATATCCGCCATGCGGGAAACGCAGGACGGAAGGTTGAACTCCATCACGGCGGCGAGCAGGACGGCGTTCGCCTCCCCGTGCGGAATCCCGTAATAAACCCCGAGCGGGCGGGACATGGAATGAACCAGGCACGTCATGGTGTTGCCGAACGCAAGCCCCGCGTACATCTGCGCGGCCATCATGTTCTTTTTGGCTTCCGCGTTTTTGGGATTGTAAACCGCGGCGTGGAGATTCGCGGCGATCATCCCGACCGCTTTCCGGGCAAACAGATCGGTTACGGGGCCGGCGTTGTCGGAAAGATACGCTTCCATCGCGTGGGTCAGGGCGTCCATCCCGGTGGCGGCGGCCACCCGCGCGGGCATGGAATACGTCAGCTCCGCGTCCAGCAACGCGATGTCCGGAAGAATCTCCTCGCAGCTGATCAGCATTTTCTTTTTCCGCGCCGGGTCGGTGACGACCGCCATTTTCGTCACCTCACTCCCCGTGCCCGCCGTCGTCGGGACGGCAAGCATCGGGAGCATCGGCTTTCCGGGTCGGGCCGTTTCATAGTCGGTCAGCTTTCCTCCATTCGCCGCAAGCAGGCCGATCGACTTTGCCGTGTCGAGAACGCTTCCGCCGCCCATTCCGACCACCATGTCGCACCCGCTCTCCCCGCAGAGGGCGCGGCCTTTTTCCACGGTTTCCACATCGGGGTCGGAGCGGATTCCTTCATAGAGGACCGTGCCGACCCCCGCCTGCCGCAGGGACTGCATCAGGCGGTCCAGCGAACCGTTCTTCCGGCTGGAGCTCCCGCCGACACAGACCAGCGCTTTCGACCCGAGCTCCTTGGCGAGGGTTCCGGCGGACGCAAGGCCCCCCGTTTTCACCACGATCTTTCTGGGAGACAAAAACTGATAGGACTCCATTTTTTTCCGATCTTCCTTTCCTGCCGGAAACCGGCGCGCGGCTGTTTTTATTCCGCCACAAAGGTATCCGCATAATCGAGCGTTTCGTCGAGGATCTTCATCGCTTCCAGAAGCTCCGGTTCGGTGATGATCAGCGGGGGCGCCACCATGATATTGTTTTCATGCGAATAGGTGGCGAAACCTTTTTCCTTCAGCTTTCCGATGATTTTCGGCATGATCTTTTCCGGGTCCCGGCCGAACGGCACCAGCGCTTCCTTTGTCTTTGTGTTTTTGATGAGCTCCACCGCGGAGAACAGGCCGATGTAGCGGACGTCGCCGACCGACGGATGTTTCGCCTTGATGCGCTCCAGCTCCCGGCCCAGGACGATGCCCATCTTCTTCGAGTTTTCGATGAGGTGCTCGTCCTTGTAGACCTGCAGGGTTGCGAGGCCCGCCGCGCAGCTGATGGGGTGCGCGCTGTAGGTCAGGCCGCAGCTGAGCAGGTGATCGTCGAAGAAATCCGCGATCTTGCCGCAGACGATGTCCCCGCCGAGCGGAACATAGCCGCAGGTGATGCCCTTCGCAAACGAGATGATGTCCGGCTTCACGCCGAAGTTGTCGCAGGCGAACCATTCCCCGGTGCGCCCCCACCCGGCCATGACTTCGTCGCACACCATGACGATGCCGAACTCGTCGCAGATCCTGCGGACGCCCTGCAGATACCCCTTCGGCGGGATAATAACGCCGTTGGAGCCCGTCACAGTTTCCAGAATGACCGCCGCGACGCTTTCCGGCCCTTCATAGACGATCTGCTCGCGGAGCTTGCCGACATAATATTCCGCCGCGTCCTCCTCGCTCGCAAAATCGATTCCCGCGCGGTAGACATACGGGTCGAAGAACTTTACGAATCCCGGGATGCCGGGCTCGCAGGTGTAGCGCCTCGGCTCGCCGGTCAGGTTTGCCGCGCCGTATGTGGCGCCGTGGTAGGAACGGTAGCGGGAAAAGATCTTCCAGCGGCCGGTGTACAGCTTGGCAATCTTGATGGCGTTCTCGTTCGCGTCCGCCCCGCCGAGGGTGAAGAACACCTTCTTCATATTATCCGGAGCAACGGCGATGACCTCCTTCGCGAGCTTGGAGCGCACGTCGATGGCAAACGCGGGACTGATGTAGGGAATCTTCGCCGCCTGCTCCTGAATGGCCGCGATGACCTTCTCATTGTGGTGGCCGATGTTTAGGTTGACCAGCTGGCTGGACATATCGTAATATTTTTTCCCGTCGCTGTCCCAGAAATAAATGCCCTCCGCCCTGGTCACGACCGTGGGATGAATCGCTTTCTGGACGCTCCACGAATGCAGATTGTACCGCTTCGACATGGCACGGATTTCTTCGCCGGATAAACGATGATCGGTCATAAAAATTACCGCCTTCCTGTAAAATTTGCGGAAACGGCGGCCGGATGCCGGGCGCCGCTCCGATTGCTTTTATGGTAGCACGGCCGCGGACGGCCGCCCATAGGGGTTTGATGGAATCTTTTTGTGCAGCTGCACAAACCGGTGCCGAAAGGAAACGGCCGCCGACCAAAGCGGCCGTTCCGAAACGAACCCGGGGAAGTCTCAAGCCGTTACGGGTTTACCTTGGTGAAAAACTTGCTCTTGCCGCCGGTGCATTTGAGGATAACCGCGGCTTTGGTCGGGTTGCGGTTCTCGTCGAATTGGATGCTGCCGGTTACGAAGGAGCCGTTCGTCTTCTTGATGGCATCGCGGATGCTCTGGGAATCCGTCTTTCCGGCGGACTGGATTGCCTTTACGACGATCTGGCCGGAATCGTAACTGAGAGCCGCGATTGCGTCCGGCGTATCTCCGGAATATTCCGCTTTGAAATCCTTGATGAACTGGACGACGCTCTGCGAAGTGTCGTCCGGGGAATAATGGTTGGAAAAATACGCCCCTTCCACGTTGCTGCCCGCGATGGTGAACAAGTCGGCGGAATCCCAGCCGTCGCCGCCCAGGAAGGTTGCCTTGATGCCCGCGGTGCGGGCTTCCTTCATCACGACCGCAACGGTGGAGTAGAAGTCCGGGAGCACCAGCACATCCGGGTTTTTCTGGGCAATTTTGGTCAGCTGCGTGTTGAAGTCCTTGTCTCCCGTGTTGTAGGTCTCGGTGTCAACGACGTTCCCGCCCAGCTTCTTGAAGCCGTCGATGAAGAATTCGGCCAGGCCTTTCGAGTAGTCGTTGCCGTTATCGAACAGGACCGCGGCCGACTTGGCCTTGAGGTTGCTGGTGGAGAACTTGGCGAGAACGGTGCCCTGAAACGGATCGATAAAGCACGTGCGGAAAATATAGTCGCCCGCCTGCGTTACTTTCGGATTCGTCGCATAAGGGGAAATCATCGGGATCTGGTTGGTCTGACAGATCGGGGCAAGGGAATTGGCGCAGGTGCTCGTCATCGGCCCGACGATGGCGCAAACTTTGTCGTCAAAAATCAATTTCTGGCCGGCGGTGACCGCCGTGGCCGGTTTGTTTTCGTCGTCGGTGAAGATAAAGCTGATCTGTTTTCCATCGATGCCGCCCTTCGCGTTGACCTGCTTCGCAAGCAACTTCAGACCTTTCTGCGCGGACTGCCCGTATGTGGAAACCGCCCCCGTCAGAGGGCCGACGACGCCGATCTTGATCTCACCGGAACCGGAAGCACTGCCTCCCGCGCTTTGCTGCGACGTCCCGGAGCCGGAAGCGTCCCCGGCACCCTGCGAGCACGCGCTGAACAGGGTGAAAACCAATGCCGCCGCCAGAATCAGCGCGCCTTTCCTCTTAATTCCGACCCGGTCTTTTTGTTTTTTCAGCATACTTCATTACCACCTCAGTCGAATCATTTTTCAACGCAATGAATTAAAAAATAAAAAAAGATGCAGACTTGTTTTGCCTGCATCTTTGCGTTCCAGTTTTCTCTTTTGCTGCATTTACTATATCACAGCATTTTTCAAATGGATATAGACGTTTGATAGAAAATATCTGTGCAGCTGCACAAAGCCCGAAGCCGGATGCCGAAGCGCCAAGACAGCAAAAAGCCGGGGAAAAAATTCCCCGGCTTTGTGGAGCTACTGGTCCGACTCGAACGGACGACCTGCGCATTACGAATGCGCTGCTCTACCAACTGAGCCACAGTAGCAAAACCTGCTGACTTACCTATTATACTAAAACGGCCGATGTCCGTCAAGCTTTTTTCTGAAAAACTTCATCCGACGCATATGTGAATAAAAACCACAAAAAATGTATGCAGGAAATGAAATAATATATAATATAGCATATCGTAATTATTTATTTATAAATACGCCACGATATTTCTTAATACGCCATACGCCATTATTCAAGAAAAAGGCGGAATTCACTTGATTGAAATCAACGAAAGGCTCCGCGAACTGCGCGTGAAATGTGGCTTTACGCAAAATCAACTGGCTAAGATCCTGAATATTGACCGTTCCACGTACGCTTACTACGAAACCGGTAAGACCAGACCGGATGTCTCTACCATTATGACGTTGGCAAAAATTTTCAATATTTCAGTCAGTGAACTTCTGGAAGACGAGTTTCTTCCGCAGAGTGTCGCGGAGCGGAAAGATACGCGGGACTATGTGCACGGCAAAAAAAACTCCAGCCATATTTACGAGCTCTCGATGCACGAAAAAGAACTGGTCGGGGCTTTCCGTGTCTGTTCGGCGGAACAGCAGGAAAAAATTCTGGCGTATGTCCACAGAACTGTGGAAAAAAATACTGATGTCCGCCATGTACATTGACCGTCCGGCCGTCCGCCGGGCGGCTTTTTTTCTTCCCGGCCGGCCCGTTTTGTGCTAAAATGGAATCGGGAGGTGTGTCCCGTGAGTTTCGACGCTTTTACCGGCGGAATCGACCCCGGAGGATTGAGAACCAAAAATGAGATCCGCATTTTAATCTGTTACCTGCTCACCAGCATTGAAACGCCGCTCGCAAAAGACGACCTGATCGGCATCATCGGCGAAAACGGGCTGGCCAATTACTTTGAAGTGACGGACGCCATTGCCGAGATGGCCGAAAAAGGGATCATCGTTCTCGGCGGAAAAGATTCCGGGCTCTGCTCCGCCACCGACACCGCCCGGATGATTTCCAAACAACTGGATTCGGAACTGCCTTCCACCGTGCGGCGCAAAGCGCTGTGCGCCGCCATCAACCTGCTCGCCCGGGCAAAGCGGGAGCGGGAAAACAAAGTGGAAATCGTTCCGGCTGAAAAGGGCTACCGCGTCACCTGCCATATTTCCGGCGGAAGCACGGACCTGATGGATTTTTCTCTTTACATGCCCGACCTTGCGCAGGCAAACATCGTAAAAGAAAATTTTCACCGATCGCCTGAAACCGTCTACCGGATGCTTCTGGCTCTCGTCACCGGAAACCGCGACATCGCCGAAGGAATTTTCAAGGGCTCCGGTTCCTGAAATCCCGGCGCACGGCGCCCCGCTTCCCCGGTTTCCATTCCGGAAAGGCGGGGCGCCGCTTTCGGCAAAGGAAGTCCCTTTGAGAACAGCGTCAAAGAGATTTTCCTGCCCGGTAAGCCCGGCGCATCAGGTCGCTGTCCGGACGGAGCGGGGCTTCCCCGGCGCTGACGATCCGGTCAGTCAGGATCATCCCGTGCTTTTGAAAGGTGCCGAGGTACCAATCGTACTGCGCCCGATAGGCTTCGGGATTGCTGTTCCCCTGCGAAAACACGCCGATCAGCTTAATCCCCGGGCGAAGCCGGTTGTTTCCGTTTTTATCCGTCAGGCAGTAATGGCGGTTCATGTAGGTGACCATCGGCCCCGCGACCTGCGCATAGTAATTGGGGCTGCCGACAACCAGCGCGCCGCATTCGTGCAGGTCCTTCCAGTAGGCTTTTAAATCATCATCGATTTTGCAGTCGGCATTGTTCGCCCTGCAAAAACCGCACCCCTGACAGCCCCGGACGTTCATCCGGTCGATCCGGTACACCACGACCGCATGGCCCGCATCGGCGGCTCCGCGCAGAACTTCCCGGACCAGGGTGGAAGAATTCCCTTTGTCGCGCGGGCTTCCAAAAACAGCAACGACTTTCATAATACTCCGACCTTTCATGGAACGATGATTCTGAAAATCCGATCGGCCGGGAAAATTTTCCGGCTTCTGATTTCATTGCAGCAATTATACCGCGTATCCGGCGGAAAATCCGGACGGAAAAGAAACAAGCGGGAGGAACCCGGCCTTCAGGGCCGCTTCCGGAAAAGGACGATTTTCCGACGCTTTCCCGATCCGGTCGGGCGTTGATTTTTGAAAAAGTGCAAACGGGAAACGAACAACGAGCAGATGCCTCGGGCCGAACATTACACGATCGACTGTCACTTTTCGCGCGGAGAATGTGGATTGAAATTGTTCCGTCATATTCATTTTCTCCGAATAATCCGCACGGCGTTATGCAGATTCTTGATCTCTGCTTTGTCCAGCCCGCCACCATATTCTCCGTCGACCGTCCAGTCGGTCTGCTTTTCAAACTGAAAAACGATCCGGCGGGTATGGAAAAAGAGAAGATTCGGGTCAGATTTGTGGCGGCGCAGGTTATGAAGCATCCGGTTGAACTCCAACAGATTTTGCGGATTGCGAATCAGCAGCACCTCAAATTCTCCGTCATTCAGGCAGATGTCCGCGCTTCGGAAATTCAGGACGCCCCCCACGGAAGAAGAATTGGTTACGCTGCCAAAAAGGAAATCGCCCTCTTCCTCCCATTCGTCGGAAACCACCTTCGCCCGGTATGGGTGGATTTCCCCCACGCTTTTGATTCCATCCACAACGTAGGCGAAATGTCCGAATCGGTTTTTCAGCCACTGCGGGGTAGCGTAAGACACTTTCGTAAAAGCTCCGAACGAAGCGATATAAGTAAAAAATTGCGTCTGGTTCAAAAGGCCGACGTCCTGATAAACCGGCTTGCCGTTCAGGACAACCCGGGCCGCTTTCTTTAGATTGGTGGGAAGCTGGAGCGTTTTTGCCATATCGTTGGTCGTCCCTGTCGGAAGATACCCGATCGGCTTATCG
>JALCPO010000043.1 GCA_022650455.1 Oscillospiraceae bacterium | reverse complement strand
TTTTATGTGCGCAGAGTTTGTGGAGGCAGTCCCGGCAGGAGCCGCATTCCATCATATCAACCGCTTCCTTTCAATGGCGGAAAAAGTCCGTTACTGTATCTTGACAGACAGCTTTTAATATCTTTCGAGGATATATCCGCTTTTTGGGAAAATCTATGAACTATATTTTGTATGACGACGTCAGTCAAGACCGTCCATCCAGACAACCAGGCAGAAGGGATGCCCCGCCGGGTCGATCATGACCGTCCACTTGTCGGAATATTGAACGTCTGTCCTGGAAGCACCACAGGAAACGGCGTGCCGGACGGCAAGCCCCATCTGATTTTTGCTGGCAACCGTGAAATCCAGATGGGTCATCTGCTGCTGTTTCTCCGGTTCTTCCGGCCATACCGGCCGGATATAGTTCTCATTCCTCTGGAACAGGATTCTGGGGCTCCCATTCGGAGAGAAAATCCCCACAAATTCTTCGTCCTCATTCTCAGGCTCTTTTTCCCACCCCAGCAGGCGGATATAAAAATCCGACAGGGCGGCAGGATCCTTGCAATCCAACACCACCGCGTTGATCGCAATCGGAAACAGGCAATTTCCTTCTTCCGTTTTCATTGGGTTGATACCCTTTCCGAGTTTCTTTGCTTCATTATACCGCAGGCTCTGCCGCAAAAACAGGGTCCGGAGCGATTCCGTGCCATGACTGATCGAGCGGGTTTGGATTGAAAACGTGTCAGATCTGGATGCTGAATCTGCCATAGGAAAAAATGCCGTTTCCCTGTGCCAGGTTGCCGGATTCATACAATCCGGTAAAAGCCGTATCGATCTCCCAAATGATCGAAACCGGAAGGTCCAGCAAATCATGGCCCGGTAAGATCCGGCTGACGGGAAGCTTCGCGACCTTCTTTACGGAATGCATAAAGGCGACCGGGTCGGTGCTCGGATAAAAGGCGTCCAGCTTGCCGCCGTAAATCAGGTCCCCGGAAAACAAATACCCGGTTGCTTCTTCGTACAGACAGATGTGGCCGGACGAATGTCCCGGCGTATGCAGGACCGCAAGGCGTCGGCCGCCTAAATCCACGGTGCCGCCGTCGTGCAGAAGCAAATTCGGTCTGCCCTGAAAAATTTTGTACTGATCGGCGTCAAATCCTTTCGGAAACCGGCAGGGCTCTTTTAGAAGATTGGTTTTCACCACACGGAGCGGAAGGGGAAATCCGTAACAGATCCAGTCCTTCTCCGTCTCGTGCACGCCGAAATGTTCAAAGGATTTATGTCCGCCGATGTGATCCCAGTGTACGTGCGTTGTCAACACCTTCACCGGCAGATCGGTCAGCGCCTTTATAACCTGCTCCGAGGTCTCCAACGCCCGATCCGGTGTCGATCAGGGCGGCTTTTTCACGCCCCGGGGCCAGATAGGAATGTGCTTGTTCCCAATGCCGGTATTCGCTGATCGCATAGGTATCCGGGCCGATTTTCTCGATTGTAAACCAATCATCCACGCAAATTTGCCGTCCATTCTGTTCCCATGATACATCTGTGACAGAGAGGCGTCCACCATTTCCTGCGAAAAGGCCGGACGCGGTCCGCATTTCGTTTTCCAATCTCTAAATGAAAAGCGGGTCGTAGAGAAAAAATGCGCCTATCCAAGCCAGAATGAGCAGAAAACAAGCTTCATGGCGCATCGGGAACGGGGTATTCGGCTGATCGGAATTACCAATCGGTTCTCTTTCCCATTTCCGGGAAAATCGTTTTTGGCAGAAGGTAAAGATTGTCCATCCGAAAAAGACGCCGAGGGTGTTCATGATGAGGTCGTCAATATCGGTGATCCTCCGGTTGAGCAGCTGGCTGAGTTCAATGCATCCGGAAAACAGGAAACCCGCGCCGATCGTTCTCCAGACGGCTCCGTACTGCTTCCAGAAAAACGGCAAAAAGAAGCCGAACGGCAGAAAGAGGACGATATTTGCCATTTCCTCAAGGGCCGACATCTTTGAGGAAACGGCGCGAAAAGGAATCAGGTTGATTTCATGGAGCGGGGCTATGTTCGGGTATCTTCCGATATCCCGGATATTTCCGATTCCCGTAACCAGGAAAATCAATACGATAGAAAGCAAAAAGGTAACGACCTCCGCAAAATGAATTGCGCCGTTCGGAAACATTTTCCTTCTCTGCCGTTTTATCACGATGAATTCAAAAAGGAGGCAGGGCAGCAGGATGCACAGGTATTCATAAAAAATCCCAACAAAAACCATAAGGCAGATTACCCTTTCCGTTCCCTGAATCTTTTATCGGAACCACGGACCGTTTTCCATCGTCAGCTGGGTGGCGGCCATGCAGACCGTGAACAGGGCGAGCGCAAGCATGATGACGACGGAACCGGCGTCGTATTTCATCTGGCCTTCTTTGTTCCGGACATAGGCGATCAGAATCTCGATTCCTAAAAAAATCAGAACCAGCGGCCAGAGCGACGCAATCAAACGGATGGTCACGGTGGGGACAACCAGCTGGAGCAGGAAAAGCGCTCCGAAAACGACCATGGAAACACCGGCGGTCAAAGTCCCGACCCGACGATTCTTAATCATGCTTTTCCAGCTCCTTTTTCTTGCCGGCGATCAGCCGGATGCCGATCCAGATGATGATGACGCCCAGGAAAAATTGTGGGAATACGGAAACAAGATTGGAAAGCAGGTCCGCAATTTCCGGCCGCAGCAGCGGGTAAAGTCTGGAAATCATCTTGCTGAGAATCAGGTAGGCTCCGAAGAACACGAGCAGAATCCCGAAATATAGATTGCAGCGTCCGGAAAATCTTTCATTGAGCCGGGCAAAACTTTCCGATTTAAAAAGATAGCGGTCTTCCAGCTTGGAAAATTCCGAATCGTCGGTCCACGCGATGTTGATGCTGTCAAAGAAGGCGTAAAACCACAGCACGGGCAGCACGTACAGGAGGGGGCCGATCCCCAGCCAGGAGGAAAGGAAAATGGTCAGGAAAAACAGGGACATAAGCGAAAGCCCGCGTTTCATGAATCCCATGAACATATGTCCCGCGCCGGGAAGAAGAGAGAAAAAAACAGTCAGAGTTTTATTTTGCTTTCTTAGCATCCTTAAATGCCTCCATTTCGAGTATTTGCTGGGAAAAGTCCCGCAGATGGGTGTTGATCTTCTCAACCGCCGAAAAGCCGGGAGCTTTGATTTCCGCGGACGGATTCCGGGAATTCACGAGCGCGTGGAAAGTGCCGGAAAAGAGGAAGAAAAGGGCGATGCCGGCCGCGAGCGCCACGCGGAAAGAGAAACGGAACAGCTCGGCCCGGCCTTTTCCCGAATGGGAAATCCGGTTCCGGATTTCTTCTTCAAATCCGGCGGGGGCCTCAACCGGCTGTTGTGCTTCCGCCGCTTCAGCCAGCGCGAGGGCGCATTGTTCGCAGCCCGCGATGTGTTCGGCCACTTGATCCAGCTCTTCCGGTTTCAGGGAACCGGCCGCAAAATCACGAAGCGCCGCTGGTGTCACATGACCGTTTGGATCGATCAGCCGTTGCATCTTCCTGTTCCTCCTTCCATAAGACTTTTAGCAGCTTCTTGGATCGGTAAAGCCGCGTTTCCAGGGTCCTGAGCCTTTGACCGGTTTCTTTCGCCATCTGGGAGAGCTTTTTCCCTTCACAGAAATAACCTTGCGCGACGCTTCGGTACGGTTCCCGCAATCGTCCGCACAGCTTTCGTACAAGAGCTTCCGACGAATTCTTTTCGGCCTGTTCTTCGGGGGCGGTGCCGGTGTCGGCGATGATGGCCATGTCGCTTTCCGATAAGAAAAGATTTTTATGTACCGGGCTTTTGAGGTAATCCCTGCATTTGTTGACGGCGATCGTGGTAAGCCATGCTTTTGGGTCCTTTCCGTCGAACCGCTCCATGCCGCGATAGGCGGCGAGAAAAGTTTCCTGCGCTAAATCTTCCGCATCGAAGTAATTTTTTGTCATGGCAAGACAGATGGTGATGATCAGGCCCTTATACTGTGCCACGTAATTTTCAAACTGCTGTGCCTTGATATGCATCACCGCCCCTTCTTCCACCCTCAACATTATAACGATTCCGCAGAGAAAAACACTTCAGAATATCGGCAGCCGGGAGAAACATCGCGTAATGGAAACGGCCATATAATGCAGGGCGGATATTTGAAAATCAGACCGGCCTGCTCCCTTTCCCTATAATAATTGAACGCTCATCTTTCCGAGCCGGCAGGCGAATAAGGCCAAAATAAGGTTTAGCCCGATATTCTGTCAACGCCGGAAATATTCTCCTTCCGATAAGCAAGAAATCGTTTCGTAGCTGAAGGTCGAAAATGTGGTCTATCCCCTATAACGCCTGTTGTCAGGAACAGCCCGGGTCTGCCGCCATCGGCCAGAAAAAATAAGGCCCCTACCTTAATTCCTTAAAGTAGAAGCCATTGGCACAGGAACCTGCGTTTGTGGTGAGCTTCATCACCGATTGATTACAGGATATACGATTTTACCCGATTTGTAAATAGAAAAAAGTTGAAATATTTTTCCCTTTTCGATTGAATTTCATGCCGTTTTACCGTTGGTCCTAAAGATCGTCTGCATCCTGTTCGGGCTTTCCGGCGTCTTTTGGATGGCCGGTATAGCTTCCGGATGGGTCGGCTTTCATGGCCTTTTTTGAAACAAAGGATTTGGCCACGGATTCCGACAATTTTTGTGCGTCGGAAGCGGTGCGCGCTTTTTTGCCCATTTTCATCACCCCGACCTTAGTATGGCCGTCCCGGATGCCGGAAATACCGCCGTGCGCACGGAGAAAGATAGAGTGAAAAGCAGATTGAAAATGTAAAGCATCTCCCGATTCGTATCAATTGCGGATCGAGAGATGTTCCATCATGGTATAAGAAACCGGACTTAGGCGCCCGGTTCCCGGTGGTATTTGTAGTCCCTATATTTGGGTACGCGATAACCGAAACATGAAGGAACTAGGTTACCCGTTGATGTTATAATGCTCTGCAATCTTATTCATTGCGGTGGATAATTTGTGTACATAGATGAAAGGCCCCACCAAAATCAAAGCCCCAAGTACACCCCACAGCCAGTAATCCTGCGCACCAAAACTGTATGAAATATTACGACGTTGCAGTTCGTTACCAATACGAGCCGAAATTTTATGGAACCAGACAAGGTATGCAATTCCAAGCGTAATAGGTCCGATTAAAAAGAGTAATTAAGCAATAATGCATTGTTTTCTTGCCGTCATAACGGCTGGCAATTACATTGACATCATTCGAAATTCCCGAATAGAATACAATACTGTAAATACCTAATGTAATTATACTTAGCAGTACAAACTTGAGAAGGCCGCGATTGGTTTGCAATTGCCCGACCGGTGCCGCAGACGCTTGGTATGTAGCCGACTCTTGAACGTTGGTTGCTGGAATACCCTCATTTGACATGGAAATGCCTCCATAATTATAATTTAGAACTTTCTCCGCCTAAATTATACCACTATATACTGAATTTTAAAGTTATTTCCACAATTTTTCCTTTTTCGCCAACTGTTGTATAAAATTTCCTGCTTTTTTATCTTTTATGCCAAATATAAGAAAAATCCATGTGACAGAATATACTCTGATCTGCAAATTTTTGATAGTAGTTTGATTAAAAGAATATACAGATGGAACGCAACGGATTATTGGATGATCCGCAGAACCACATTTTTGGGCAGGGAATAGTAGTTTCGGATTTCCCATGTGTACGCGGGGCTGAACGCATTGGAATACATATATTCCAGGTCAAATTTACGGTTGTCGATCACGACCGTGCTGCTTTTTCCACTGTGGACATCGCTGACCTGGCGGACGATCTCCTGGTACGCGCCGTAATTCTGCATGGTTATCACAGCGGCGATTGCCATGGAGCACAGGCCGACGGCGGCCACGGAAAGATGTACGGGATTCCCGCACTTCAAAGGCTGTTCCTGAAACAGCGAAACGGCCAGCAGAAAATCCAGCAGCACCAACGGCAGCAGAGGACGTCCCCAGGACCCCACAGCGGCGGGAATCGCCTGGGAGCTCCACATGCCGACAAACAGCACCACGGCATACCGGTATTTTTCGCATGCCTTTGCCGCCCGGATCATCGCAATCAGGCAGATGATTAGAAAAGAAATCCAGTAAATCACGGCGGAAGCTTCTGCCGCCAGCTTAAACCCGGAATTGATTTCTTCGATGTTCTGGCGCACATATGGCAGTTTCAGCATGGACGACATCGCGAACAGGACAACTCCCGTTGTCAGATAAAAGTAAAAAAACGGGTGCCCCGACCCCTGCCGTTTTCCGGCCGCGTGGGTCATGAAAAGCGCGCAAAGGCCCAGAAGGATGACCCAAAAGAGGCAGTCGTTGAAGATACAGCTGAAATAAATCGGCAGATTATTCCGAAAGACCCCCACAATTCCGTGACTGTTTGCAGGGCGCACCGCGGAATTCAGCCGGTAATACCCTCCCGGACAGCTCAAGGTAAAAATCGTGATCAGCAGAGACAGAATGGAGAAGCTCCAGGCATATCGGGTCATCTGCTTCGACCGGATCAAGTAAAGCGTCGCCGCCACACACATGCCGAAAAGCAGCAAAGCCATCTGCTCATGCAGAAGCCCGGCGGCGCAGAAGCAGACCGGCGAAATATACCGAAACGGTTTGGGAAGCGGACGGCCGCGCAGGATGCTGTAAATCGGCAGGAAGCCGATCAGCATCAGAAAAAACGGATAGAGATAGTTGCAGGACCCGTCCATCCATACGAAGGCGTCTCCGTAGAGATTATGCTTTATTGGCATCAGGCCCGGAAAAACGGCACAGACGGACGCCAGGCAGAAGTCTGAGCGGAACCGTTCCGGCGTCTCCGGCCCTTTCGGGATGAGATAGCCCCGGACATAATAAAATGAAAGAAGCGACGTCCCGCTGATCACGAGGGGTGTCGTAATCTTCCATATTCGGAGCCCGCCAAGAAGAAAAAGCTGCGCGAAAAGATTTGCCATCCGCGATCCAGCTACCATGTAATAATACCGGTAAAAGGAAAAGATTCGCCCGAGGGAGCCTCCCTTGACAAAAAAGGTAAAATCGTCCCCCTGGGGGAAGCTGTTCGAATACTGGAAGAACAGCAGGGCCAGAACAAAAAGAAAAGGGACATAGATCAACCTTTTTTTCTTTTCCAATCTCTGCATCCAATTCATCTCCATCGTATTTTGCCGGCCCTGTCCTTTTCTTTTATGGAAGCGGCGGTCCGTTTTAGGCCGAGGGGCCGAACAAAAGCGCCTGATTGCCATGATTCTGTGTTGTGGGAAGAAAAAAAGCGCAGAGGAATTTTATGGAAAAATATTCCACGCCTTGTCCATGATAAGGCTTTTCGCACCAAATTGCAAGCTTGATGAACAAATTGAGATCATTATTACAAACCGGTTATCAATTTTTCAGACACGTTGAGACGGGGGAGAAGGGCGAATCTCCACCAAGACTTTCGCTTTGCATCGCCCGTCCCATGTGATATACTGAAACCGGCCCGATTCATTTTAACAGCAGGAGGATTTACCTTATGAGCAATGAAACCGCCAGAACAATGGAAGAAGCCTACGAGCCGGAGCAGGCGCAGGGAAAAAAGTGGTCGGCATTTGTGGAATCCGACACCGTGAATTTCTTTACAGCGAACAAGATTGAAAAGATGACGATTGAGGACGGCAACGGAAATAAGGCCAAGCTTTCAAGAACCAAGGACGGCGGGATCCGGATCGATTCCACCTCTTCCGTGATCCTCTGAATGGCGCCTGAGAAGTTGATGGACAGGAGGGAGCCGCCGGCTTTCAGCCGGGATTCGTTTTATGATCTATTTTTAAAAAATCATAATAATCAATAATATTACATCAGATTTTATGGTATTATGATGTCAGGCAATAAAAGTACGGTCCTGCGGGCCGAAAAAGCGGATCCGGAGGAAAAACAGGTTCTGTTGTTTCCCAGGAGCTTAGAAAAGATCGGATACGACCTTTTCATGAAAGTGTGACTTAAAAAGCTGTTCTGATTTTTACAATTTTTTGATCGGGACCTGATGTATAATTCCTAACAAAGACAAAGGCGTCCGGGCGGTTCTTCCGCTTGGGCGCCTTTTCGTTTTAAAAATACCGCGGGAAGAAGATGTTTGCATGGCAAGGAAAAATTTCTCTTCGGGGGCTCCGCTGGAAGATAAGGTCGGATATTCCCGGATGGTGAAGGTCGGCAATCTTGTCCTGATCGGCGGTACGACATCCGTGCAGCCGGATGGAAGCGTGTATGGGGAAGGCGACCCCTATGGGCAGGCAAGATATATTTTCCAGAAGCAGATTGCCCTGTTGAAGCAGGCGGGCGCCGAAGCGGGAAATGTCGTCAAGGTGGAAGCATTTCTGGTTCACATGGCGGATGCGGCGGAGGTCGGCCGCGCCTACAGCGAGTTCTTTCGGGACGTCCGCCCGCTTTGCACGATGGTGGGCGTTTCGGAACTGAACCGCCCGGCGCAGCTTTGTGAGATTGAGATCACCGCGGCCCTTGAAGGCTGAAGGGAAAAGAGGTGTGCCTGTTTGGCAAGGATTGAGAACCATCCGATTCTCGGAAAGTTCCGCAAGGGGCGGAAAGTAAGATTCTATCTTGACGGAAACGCGATGGAAGGGTTTGAGGGCGAGCCGATTGCCGCGGCGCTCAAAGCCGCGGGGGTGATAGTTCATCGGTACACACAGAAACGGCATGAGCCGAGAGGAATTTTCTGCGCGATCGGCCGCTGCACGGACTGCGTTATGGTGGTGGATGGGGTTCCCAATGTACGCACCTGCATGACGCCGCTGGCGGAAGGAATGAACGTGCAGACTCAGTACGGAGTCTTGGCAAAGAAAGCGGAAGGATGGACCGGGAGATGAAAAGATATGATTTGATCGTCGTGGGGGCCGGCCCTTCCGGACTTTCCGCGGCTATTGAGGCGGCAAAGCGGGGAATGTCTGTGGCTGTATTCGATGAGAACGCAAAACCGGGCGGCCAGCTTTTCAAACAGATCCATAAATTTTTCGGCTCCAAAGAACATAAGGCAAAAGTCCGCGGCTTTCGAATCGGAGAGGAACTGCTGAAAGAAGCATCGGAGACCGGAGTGGAAGTGCATCTGGGTGCGACGGTGACGGGCCTCTATATGAAGAAAGAAGTGGTCGTTCGGATGCGGGACGGGATGCAGCATTGGAAAGGGGACGCCGTCATTGTGGCGACGGGCGCGTCGGAAAAGATGGTCCCATTCGACGGGTGGACTTTACCCGGCGTTATGGGAGCGGGCGCGGCCCAGACGTTGATGAATCTGCACGGCGTGAAGCCGGGAAACCGGGTTCTGATGCTGGGCAGCGGCAATGTCGGTCTGGTCGTCAGCTTTCAGCTGCTGCAGGCCGGCTGCGAAGTCGTTGCGGTTGTGGATGCGGCGCCCAGGGTCGGAGGCTACGGCGTGCATGCCGCAAAGCTGGCGCGCTGCGGCGTTCCGTTTTATCTTTCCCATACGATCCTTCGGGTGGAGGGAAGCGACCGCGTCGCCGGAGTGACCATCGGCAGGGTCAACCGGCGGTTTCAGCCCGTCCCCGGCACGGAAAAGCGGTTTGACGCGGATACCGTCTGTGTGGCCGTCGGTCTTTCCCCTATGTCCCAGCTCTTTAAAATGGCCGGCTGCCAAATGCGGGACGACCCGAAAAAAGGCGGGGAGGTCCCCGTCTGCGACCAATACGGCCGGACTTCCGTCCCGGGGGTTTTCGCCGTGGGGGATGTGTCTGGAATTGAGGAAGCGAGTTCCGCCATGATCGAAGGACGCATCGCGGGCGTTTGCGCGGCGAATACGCTGGGGTTCTGCACAGAGGAAGAAAAAACGGCCGCGCTGGCGGCAATGGAAAAAGATCTGGACAGCCTGCGCCAGGGAATGTTCGCTCCACAGAATCGGGGAAAGGACTTTCGCACGACGGAAGAAGGGGTGAAAATATCCGAGAGCCTGTTAAAGAAAGGCTATCTTACCGATACGGAAGTGGGGACTTTCCCGGGCGTTGTCCGCCGGTCCGGAGTTCATCCGGTGGTGGAGTGCACGCAGAATATTCCTTGCAATCCGTGCCAGGATGTCTGCCCCAAAAACTGCATTCGGGTCGGGGAGAAGATCACGTCCCTGCCGGAAGTGGACCCGGCGGCAGGCTGCGTCGGCTGCGGAATGTGCGTGGCGTCCTGTCCCGGCCAGGCTATTTTCCTGGTGGATGAGCAGTTTGAAGAAGGCTTTGCCGCGGTGACAATCCCGTATGAATTTTTTCCGCTGCCGAAAGCGGGTACGAAAGGAACCGCCCTGGGCCGGAACGGCAAGCCGGTGTGTGAAGCGGAGGTCGTAAAGGTTACCAACACCGCGGCCTTTGACCACACCAACCTGCTGACCATGAAAGTACCGCGGGGAGAGGCCATGAAAGCAAGATTTTTTACCTGTTAAGGAGGGAAGCTGGATGGGTTCCGTGAATGACAGGTCTCGGGATATTGGAAAATTTTCAGAACAGCCGGACGATGACCGCATTATCTGCCGATGTGAGGAAGTTACGAAAGGCGAAATTCGCAAAGCGGTTCACGACGGCATGTTTACCATGACGGAAATCCGCAGATATCTGCGTTGCGGAATGGGATTGTGCCAGGGGCAGACCTGTGCCGGGCTGGTCAAAGGAATTGTGGCGGGAGAACTGGGAATATCCCCGTCGGAACTCGGCCCGGCGACCAGCCGTGCACCGATGCGCCCGGTTCCGATGAAAACACTCGGCAACGAGAAAGGCGGTGGTTACTGATGCAGAATACGGCGGATGTCGTGATCGTCGGGGGCGGAATCATTGGATGTGCGTCCGCCTACTACCTGGCGAAAAAAGGGGTCTCCGTGATTGTTCTGGAGAGCGACGGCTCCATCGGAAACGGCGGATCATCCCGGAACGGCGGGGGCGTGCGTCAGTCCGGCCGCGACCCGCGGGAGCTGCCGATGGTTATGTGGGGGATCCGGCACCTGTGGCCGACTCTTTCGGAGGAACTGGGGGTGGATGTGGAGTACACGCAGAAAGGAAACCTCCGCCTCGGAAAAACGGAAACGCATTTGAAAATTCTGCGGAAGCTTACGGACGGCGCCGCGGCCTGCGGCCTGGACGTGAAGATGATCGACGGCGATGAGGTGCGTCGGATCAATCCCTATCTTTCCGGGGAAGTCATCGGCGCCAGCTGGTGCCCGACGGACGGCCATGCCAACCCGCTCACGGCAACGCTGGGATTTTATAAACGGGCCAGGGAGATGGGAGTCCGGTTCCTGACCGGCGAACCTGTGACGCGGCTGCAAAAACGAAAAGGGAAGATCGGCTCGGTAATTACGCCGAACAACGTTTACGCGGGAGAAAAAGTTCTGGTGGCGGCCGGGTATGAAAGCCGCGTAATCGCGGGTACCGTCGGGATTGACATCCCCATGCAGAAAGTTAAAGTGGAGTGCCTGGTGACCGAGGCGGAAGCATATCTGTTTCAGCAGATGCTGGGCACGGCGGAAGCGGATTTTTACGGTCACCAGACCAAACACGGTTCGTTTGTGTTCGGCGGCTCCACGGGTTTGGAGCCGTGTAACATCGACAACGGAACGCCTGTTTCCAGCAGTATCGCGGCATCCTGCATCTGCCGCGGTATTATGAAATATTTTCCGGCCCTGTCGGACGCGAAAATCATCCGGACCTGGGCGGGCTGGATCGATGAATGTGCAGATAAAATTCCCGTTATCGGTCCCGTGGAAGAAGTGCCTGGCATGTATCTGGCCTGTGGGTTTACCGGACACGGCTTCGGCATTTCCCCCGGCGCCGCTTACAGCATCGCGGAAATCATGACGGGCGGGTGTCCGCCGGTCGATCTGGTTCCCTTCCGCTATGACCGCTTTCGCGCGAAGATTTGACGGTAAGGCAGGAAGGTGACATCACATGGAAAGCAAAGGCGTTTGTCGTCCTTTAGTACCGCGGCAGCCGCTTCTTGTTCTGGCGGCCACACGGTACTACAAATTCGAGTTCCTGCGATATGGCATTTCTCATTTCTATGCGTTTCAGGCAAATTCGGCGTGCATGAACATGGCGCAGCTTGTACCGGACGGGACCATAGACATTCTTTTTCAGACTGGAACTTCCTTTCCAAAGGTGTTTTGCTATGGCACGCCGTTGAAAACGTACCTTCTGTCCGAGTACCGGCCCATGGATGTGAAACCGGGGGACTGCTTCTTTGGCGTCCGGTTCTTTCCGGGGCAGGCTTACCTGTTTGGAAAGATGCCGGAAGCGGAACTGACGGAGGGGGCGGTCGATCTCCACGATATCATTCAGGATCAAAAAACAATTGAGGAAATTTCCAAAAGCTCCAATTTTCAGAATCAGATCCGGATTTTTTTAGAGGCGTATCTTAAGAATTTCCGGAAAAATTTTGAGGAACGGTCGCGGGAAAGAAGGCTGCAGGATTATCTGACGGAGCGGATCGTCGGTTCGCGCGGAACGGTTCGCCTGGATGAACTCAGCGAGGAGACCGGATATTCCGCCCGTTACCTGCAGAGGGTTTTTCGGTCGGAAAAAGGGATGTCCCCCGAACAGTTTAAACAGGTGACCCGGTTCCAGAACGTGCTGACCGATCTGCGTCAGCCTTCCACCCTGACGGATGTGGCCATGAAGGCCGGCTTTTTCGACCAGTCCCACATGATTAAAGAGTTTGAAAAGATCCTGGGAATGTCTCCAAAACGATACATGCGGGAATTGATGAAAACAGATTTTCAGGATCGTCTGGTTGTTCTGACTAGGGCGTCGCTCGAAAGAGAGGACGTTTTCACCGTAAATTCATGAAGTAGCAGGAGGTAGAAGCAATGCAATATCCCGAAGTAAATATTCTTTACCTAAACGAAAAAGACGTTTTGAAGGCCGGTGTCAACGATGTGCTGCGCTGCACGGACTGCATGGAAGAACTGCTGAAGCTGCTGGAGAAAGGCGACTACCGCATGGGGGGAAAAGACGGCAATTCCCACGGGTGCATGGTGTCGTTTCCGGATAAGCCGGCTTTTCCCAACATGCCGGCGAATGGCCCCGACCGCAGATTTATGGCGATGCCCGCCTATGTGGGCGGGAAGTTTGATGTTGCGGGAATGAAATGGTATGGCTCCAATGTGGGAAACCGGAAGATCGGGCTGCCGCGCTCGATTTTGATGGTGATGCTCAATGATAAAACAACGGGTGCGCCGCTGTCCCTGATGTCCGGAAATCTCATCAGCGCGTACCGCACGGCGGCGATTCCGGGCGTAGGGGTCCGGCATCTGGCCAGAAAAGACGCGAAAGTTCTGGGCATTGTAGGCCCCGGCGTCATCAATTCCATTGCCATCGAGACGTTCGCGGCGCTGCGCCCTACCCTGGATACCCTGAAAATTAAAGGACGGGGCAAAGCGTCGATCGGCCGCTGCATCGCCTATGTGAAAAGGAAATGCCCGCAGTTTCGGCATATTATTGTCTGCGACTCGCTGGAAGAATGCGTGCGCGGAAGCGATATTTTAAGCTTTGCGATTTCTTCCCCGACTTCCCTGCAGGATTATCCGCTGGTTCGAACGGAATGGATCAAGAAAGGCGCCCTTTTCTGTATGCCGGGTGCCGGCAATTTTGAGGATGGCCTGCTGACCGGCGGTGCAAAGCTGGTTGTGGATAATCTGAAAATGTACGAAACCTGGAGCGAGGATTATCCTTATCCGACCTTTCAGTCCATCCCCATTGTCGGCTGCCGATTTCTGGATCTGGCGAGGGAAGGGAAACTCCAAAAGTCGCGGATCAACGATCTGGGCGCCATCCTCAATGGGCAAAGGCCGGGCAGGGAAAGCAAAGACCAGATCATTGTCTACTCGATCGGCGGCATGCCGGTGGAAGACGTGGCATGGGGAAAAGAGCTTTACGACTATGCGTCCGCGCATGAAATTGGCACAAAGCTGAACCTGTGGGAAAAACCATACCTGTTCTGAACCTTCTGAAAAGGCGGGTGAAAGCGGATTGTGTACCGGGTAACCGTGGTGGATTTTCTGCGAATGCTGCCGGAAGAGATCAAAGGACTGCCGTTATGGAAAAAAGCGGGCAACTTTGTTTTGACGGATCCGGTTTTTCGGGAACAGGAATCGCTCTCCGCTTTTTCCAGAATGGGGACGGATCTCGTTTTTCTCGCCGCCAACGGGCGGTACGCGGATCGGATTCCCCTGATGAGGGAGATCCGGAGCCGGCACGGCGGGCCTCGCCTGGTTCTGGTGGGCAAAGACGATTCTTATGAATATGTCCGGAAAGCCTTTTTGTCCGGCGCGGCGGATTACCTGACGGATCCCCTGTTCGGGGAGACGGTGGAACGGACGATCCGCCGGATGCGGGACCAGGCGGTTCGGGAAAGGCCGCTCTGCGGCATCCGGACGGAAGCGGGGTTTGTGGCGGAGAGACTGCTTTCCGAAGAAGACGCGGATGTCCCCTGTCTGTGCCGGAGCCTGGCCGGCGCCGTCGAAAGGTACGCCGAAGCGTTTGACCTCAACGCGCGGATCCTTCTCCGGGAAGCGGAAAAACAGGTTTATCAGGAACTGGCCGGCAGAAAGCCTTGGCTGAAAGAATTTTTGCCGCCGGATTCTTTCCTGAATCCGGCGGGTCTGCACACCTGGGATTCCGCGCCCATGCTTCAGCAGTGGGATCGCGATTTCCGGGGTGTCCGGCAGATCATCCGCAAATACCGGATCGTGGGTGCTCCTTCGGCTGTACCGATCGGGAACTATATTTTGACGCATGTGGATGAAAAACTGAACCTTGAGAAAATTTCAGAAGATATTTTTATGAATAAAAACTATGTCGGCAACCTTTTTAAAAAGCATGCGGGCCGATCCGTTGTCGACTTCATCAAGGAAGCAAAAGTGGATCGCGCCAAGGTCCTCTTGCTGGATGAAAAGCGGAAGATAAAAGAGGTTGCGGACGATCTGAATTTTTCGGGCGAAGAGTATTTCAGGAAAGTTTTCAAACAAAAGACGGGGCTCACGCCGACGAGTTATCGAAGCCGGGTAAAGATCTGTGGTTTTTTCGGGCAACTGCTGTGAAATAACCATAGTGCAAATGGAAGCCGCAGGATATAATAGAACTGTATCATTTAGGACTGCTGTTCAGATGCAAGGGCGCATGGAATTTTCCATGTGCCTTTTTTGTGTGCCGCGGCGGAGTGGTTCCCGAAAAAGGAAGTGTTAGCTTATATGGAAAAACTGGAAGGAAAAGTCGCGCTGATTACCGGCGCGTCCCGGGGAATCGGAGAAGGCATCGCGAAAGTTTACGCAAAGTACGGCGCAAAACTGGTATTGGCGGCCCGCTCAAAAGCGACGGAGACGCTGGCGGAGCAGCTGCGGGCTTTGGGTGCGGAAGCGATGGCGGTTGCCGTGGACGTAACGGATGCGGCCAGTGTCCGGGCGGGCGTGGAGAAGGCGGTCAAAGCCTTTGGAACAATCGATGTCTTAGTCAACAACGCGGGTGTTTCCAGACTGAACAATTTTTTGAACCTGAGCGACGCGGACCTTGACTTTCATATCGACGTCAATCTGAAAGGCGTCTGGAACGCCACGCGGGCGGTCCTGCCGTATATGATTCAACAAAAGTCCGGCAGAATCGTCGTGATGTCTTCCGTGACGGGGGCCATGGTAGCCGACCCGGGCGAGGTTGCATATGCCACGACCAAGGCGGCGCTGATCGGTTTTACAAAATCCCTGGCGCGCGAAGTCGCCCCGTACCGGATTGCGGTGAACGCGGTCTGCCCCGGCTATGTGCTGACGCCCATGGCGAGGGACATGGCGCAAAAGACCAATCCGGAGGACCCTCAGAGCGTGCTGGACGGAATTGCCGGGACCGTCCCGCTCGGACGTTTGGCGGAACCGGAAGAAATCGGCGAGCTTGCCGCGTTTCTGGGCAGCGGGGAGTCCAGCTATCTCACGGGGGCGCAGATCGTGATCGACGGCGGCAGCACGCTTCCGGAAACCTCCGTTGTAGGAGCCGGATAGAGGGGCGCGTCCCCCGTTTTCATAAAGTCAATTGCAAGTCTCATTAAAGGAGGAAATCAATATGCCGGATCAAGACGTTTTCATTCGGAAATCTTCGGGGCTGGTGCGCCAGGTCAGTGCGGTGGACGCTTTTGTGTATGCGACGATGAGCCCGAGCCTGTTGGGGTGCGTTGTTCAGCTGGTCTGGACGCCGTTCCTGTTCCCCGGGGTTCACATGCCGCTCGCCGTGCTGGCGGTGCTCCAGATGTTCCCGATTGCGGGGCTCTACTGGTTTTTCTCGGTTGCCATGCCCCGTTCCGGCGGCGAGTACGTTTATGTCAGCCGGGTGATCCATCCGGCCATCGGCCTGATGGTCAGCTTTGTGCTTTCCGTGACGTCCCTTTCGTGGCTGGGAATTTTACAGGACATGTGGATGAAATGGGGCCTGTCGGATGGGTTCAAGGCGCTGGGAATCCTTTATCACAATCCCGCGCTGACCAATATCGGCGTGTCCCTTACGCAGAACTGGGTGCGGACCGTTATCGGGACGCTTGCGCTGCTGCTGATCGGTTTTGGATTTATGAAAGGCGCCCGGTGGATGATGAAGCTTTCCTATGTCACCATGGCGTTCTGCGTGCTGGGAATCGTTGTGTTTGGCATTGCGGCGGCATACGGCCGAAATGATTTCATCGCCAACTGGAACGCCTGGAGCAGCCTGAAATATGACGACGTGCTCAAGGTGGCCAGCAAGGACGGGTTTCCCCTAAAGTTTTCCGCAATGGCGACCCTGATGGGCGGTTCTACTTATGTCATGCTCAATACATTGGGATCTACTTATTCCGCCAATATGGCCGGCGAAGTCCGCGGGGTGCAGAAAAGCCAGCTTCTGGCGCTGTTCGGTTCCCTGGCAGTCCAGATGGTTCTGTGGTTTGCTTTCTATCAGCTGTGCTATTCCGCCTGGGGGTCGGAATGGACGAACGCGCTGATGTATCTGTTCAATTCCGGAAACAAAGCTTATCCTCTCGACAGCGAGCCGGTTGCAACGCTCCTGATTGCCTTTATGGGACAGAATCCGGTTTTGACGATTTTGATGGCGCTGTGCTTTATTGTCGGCGTCTTTGGCGCGGGAGCCGGGCTCGGGTTCGCGCCGACCCGGAATCTGTTTGCCTGGTCTTTCGACCGGATTCTGCCGACCAAGTTTACGGAGATCAACCGCCGGTGGCGTTCGCCTTTGTGGGTGGTCTGGATCAGCGTTGCCTGCGGGTGGTTCTTCCTGATGCTGGATATCTGGCAGCCGGTGTGGACCGCAAATCTGGCTTATACCATCACCGGATGGTTCACCGCGTGGATTTTCCTTGGGGTGGCCGGCATCATTTTCCCCTTCCGCCGGAAGGAGATGTTCAAAAACGCGCCGCCGCTGGTGCAGTCGAAGTTTTTGGGCATTCCTGTCATTTCGATTCTCGGTGTTCTTACCGTGCTCGTCAGCCTGTTTGTCGTGATCGACATGATGGTCCCTTACTTCAGCGGCTCGCTGCCGTCGTCCGTGTGGGTGATGACCGCAGCCCTTCTGGTGATTCCCCTGGTGATTTACTTCATATCGAAGGCGGTGCACGCGAAGAGCGGCGTCTCCTTTGAGAAGCAGTTCCAGGAGATCCCTCCGGAATAATGGGTGGTGCAGGAAAGGAATACCGGCTTGACGCCGGGGGGCTGGTTTCGGAGAAAATCTGAGAGATGTAAGGTGGCGGTGAATAATGCGGATTTTTTATGCGACGGATCTTCACGGATCGGAAGTTTGTTTTCGGAAATTCATCAATGCCGGAAAATTTTACGGGGCGGATACCCTGATCTGCGGCGGCGATATTACCGGTAAAATGCTGGTGCCGATTATCCGGCAGAAGGACGGCAGCTACGAGGCGACTTACTACGACCAGAAGGTCGTGGCCAAAAATGACGAGGAACTGCAGTCCCTGATTAAAACCATTCGGAATATCGGCTTTTATTATGTGGTTACCGATACCGAGGAATTTTCGACGTTCGACCGGGAAAAGGTGGACCGTACTTTTAAGAAGGCGATGATGGAAACGCTCCGGCAATGGCTTGCCCTGGCGGAGGAAAGGCTGAAGCCCGCGGGAATCCAGTGCTATATGATGCCCGGAAACGACGATATTTTTGAAGTGGACGATTTGCTGAGCAACTCGGATTACGTCCACTTTGCGGATGGGAAGGTCCTGAAGGTCGGGTCTTTTGAGATGGTGACCCTGGGCTATGCCAATGTGACTCCATGGCACTGCGTCCGGGATATCCCGGAGGAAGAGTTCGCAAAAAAAATAGATCGGCTGGCGGAGCAGGTCGAGCATATGGACCGGTGCATTTTCAACATCCACTGCCATCCTTTTGACACGGGCCTGGATTCCGCACCGGAGCTGGATGAAAATTTTAAGCCGAAGCTGGAAGGCGGAGAGCTGAAGCAGAAGTCGGCGGGAAGCACGGCCGTGCGCCGGGCTATTGAGAAGTACCAGCCGATGCTGGGCCTGCATGGGCATATCCACGAGAGCAAAGGGGTGACCAGGCTTGGAAAAACCGTGCTCATTAACCCCGGTAGCGAATACCAGCAAAGTGTTCTGCGCGGAGCCGTACTGGACATTTCAGAGAGAAGGAAAAAGATCAAATGGACACTGACGGCCGGATAATGGAATTGGGACGAATCGACAGAATCAACTGAATGAGGTGATTAGAATGTCGGCAGCAAAAAAAACGCTCGGCGAACTTCGGGAAGAGTATGTTCAAAATGTTTACTCGATTATTGATGCGGCAAATCAGCAAAATATCAAAATACGGGCCATGGGCGGTGTCGGATTTATGATCCACTGCCCGGGCCAGAAACGGTTGCTGCAAACGCTGAAGCGGTGTCCCTCTGACTTGGATTTTATGGCGCTGGGCAAACAGGAAAAGAAAATCGACGGTCTGTTCCGGGAGCTTGGCTACAAGGAAAAGGGCGGCCAGGGCATTACGATGGAAATCTGGTCGGACCGGAGAATTTTCGAGCGCCCGGACCGGGCGCATGTGGACGTCTTCTTCGATGAACTGGATTTTTGCCATAAGATTGATCTGCGGAAGCGTTTGAATCTGGATTCTCCAACTCTCTCTTTGGCGGATCTGATCCTCGGAAAACTGCAGATTGTCGAGATCAACGAAAAAGACCTGCAGGACCTGATCGTTGTGAACATGGAACATCGGCTGAGCGAGAAGGATGAGGAGGAAACCATCAACGCGCGGTATCTCGCGGAAACACTGGCGCAGGACTGGGGGTTCTACCACACCGCTGTTCTGAATCTGGGAAAGGCGAAAAAACTTGCCATGCGGTACCAGGTTAGTCTTCCGGGCTGCGAAGGGCTGCAGGCGGCGTGCGATCAGATCGACCAGCTGCTGAACCGGATGGAGTCCACTCCAAAGACCTTGAAATGGAAGGCGCGGTCGATGATCGGGACGAAAGTCAAGTGGTACCGGGATCCCGGCGAAGAGTATCGGGAAGTCAATGCAGGGTAGTCCCCGAAAGGCTTCCCCGGTTGGCCGTAACGGAAAACCGGCCTGCCGGGTTCGAAATAAGGACAGAGCTTAAGACATAAAAGCAGCACCTTTTGACGGATTTTGATGAAGGGAAGTACCGGAAAAAGCCTTTCGTTAGGATCCGGAAGGTGCTGTTTCGTTTTATGGAATCATTGAAAACCGGATTGATTTTTCCTTTGCCCGGTTAAGCGGTACCGGGAAACGTCATTTCGACATGCTGTCGCCATCGGCACGGATTTGGATGGGAAAAAGGACGTTCCTGGCATCCGGCTTGGCGCAGCGGAATCGGCAAAATATTGGCTGAATGTGCTGACGGGCTTGAAAAACCGCGGCGTTCAGGATATCCTGATTGCATCGGTCGACGGGCTGTC
>JALCPO010000042.1 GCA_022650455.1 Oscillospiraceae bacterium | reverse complement strand
AAATTCATCTTTCTCCGTTCTTTGTATTCCCCTTCCCAGGCACCGTAAAGATGCGTATAAAAGGGGCAAGCAGCCGCTTGAAAGCAGTTGCCGCCCTTTTTTTGATCGATGCTGTTTTTTCGCCCGGAAACCTGTCCGGCCCGCTCGGAAGTCCGGTCAGGATTCCGCCTTGAATTCGTCCTTCCCCGCGCCGCAGAGCGGGCAGACCCAATCGCCCGGAAGGTCTTCAAACTTCGTTCCCGGCGCAATTCCGTTGTCCGGGTCGCCCTTTTCCGGGTCATAAACATAACCGCAGACCGTGCAAACATATTTTTTCATTTGATTCCCTCCAAATTAAGAACGATTCCTTTTATTAACTTACCACATTTCTGTGGTTTTGTAAAGACCTGACGAAAAAATTTTTACAGGACCGGAAACGTTTTCCGCCGCAGTTCCCGAAAACGGCGCCGTCGGGGCGCCCCTTTTTTTATTTTGCGACCAAATTGACCAGTTTTCCCGGCACATAGATTTCCTTCACGATTTTCTTGCCCGAAATCTCCGCCGCAATCCTGCCGTTGGCTTTCGCCATTTCCAGCGCCGGGCCTTTCGCAATGTCCGCCGGAACCGTCAGACGGGCGCGGACTTTGCCGTTCACCTGAACGGCGATCTCGACGGAAGAATCCATGCATTTCGACTCGTCGTATTTCGGCCACGCCTGCTGGCAGACCATGCCGGTACCGAGCTTCCGGACCGACCAGACCTCCTCGCACACATGCGGCGCAAAGAGATTCAGCAGAATGGTGAAAATCCGCAGTTCCCCGCGGGTGACCGACCCGACGGCCGAAATATCGTTGATCAGCGACATCAGCGCGGCGATGGCCGTGTTGAACTTCAGATTCTCCACGTCGTCGCCGACCTTCTTAATGGTCTTGTGGAACGGAGCTTCCAGCCGCGGGCGGATCTTTTCCCCTTCGCAAAGGATATCCTGAAGATTCCAGAAGCGCTCGACAAAACGGCGGCAGCCCTTGATGCCGTGCGTGCTCCACGGAGCGGCCTTTTCAAAGTCGCCGATAAACATCTCGTACAGCCGCATCGTGTCCGCTCCGTACTCGCTCACAATGTCGTCCGGGTTAATGACGTTGCCGCGGGACTTGCTCATCTTCTCGCCGTTTTCCCCGAGGATCATCCCGTGGCTCGTCCGCTTCCGGTACGGCTCCGGGGTGGGGACTTCGCCGATGTCGTACAGAAATTTATGCCAGAACCGGCTGTAAAGCAGATGGAGCGTGGTGTGCTCCATGCCGCCGTTGTACCAGTCGACCGGCGACCAGTAGTTCAGCGCTTCTTTGCCGGCGAAGCGTTCCTGGTTGTGCGGATCCATGTAACGCAGAAAATACCAGGAAGAGCCCGCCCACTGGGGCATGGTGTCCGTTTCGCGCTTGGCAGGGCCGCCGCAGTGCGGGCAGGTGGTGTTGACCCACTCGGTCATATGCGCGAGCGGAGATTCGCCGGTGTCGGTCGGCTCGTAAGACTTCACGTTCGGCAGGCGAAGCGGAAGCTCGCTTTCGGGAACCGCGACATAGCCGCAGTGCGGGCATTTCACGATGGGGATCGGCTCGCCCCAGTAACGCTGGCGGGAGAAAACCCAGTCGCGCAGTTTATAGTTGACCTTTGCGCGGCCGATATTCTTTTCCTTCAGACATTCCGTGATCTTCTTTTTCGCTTCCTCGACCGCGAGGCCGTTGAGGAAACCGGAGTTGACCATCACGCCGGTTCCGCAGTCGGTAAACGCTTCGTTTTGAACGTCTCCGCCCTTTACGACCTCGACAATCGGAAGGTGAAATTTTTTTGCGAAATCCCAGTCGCGCGTATCGTGCGCCGGCACCGCCATAATGGCGCCGGTGCCATAGGACATCAGGACATAGTCGGAAACGAAAATCGGGATTTTCTTTCCGCTGACCGGGTTGACCGCGCATACCCCTTCCAGGCGGACGCCGGTTTTGTCTTTTGCGAGCTCCGTGCGCTCAAAGTCGGATTTCTTCGCAGCTTCGGCCTGGTAAGCCTTCACCTCGTCCATGTTTTGGATCCGGCCGGCCCATTTTCCCAAATAAGGGTGCTCCGGCGAAAGCACCATATAGGTCACGCCGAACAGGGTATCCGGCCGGGTCGTGTAAACCGTCAGTTTGTCTCCCTCAGTTGTGGAAAAATCGACTTCCGCGCCGGTGGAGCGGCCGATCCAGTTCTTCTGCTGGACTTTGACGCGCTCCGGGTAATCGACCAAGTCCAGGTCGTCGATCAGGCGCTGCGCATACGCCGTAATCTTCAGCATCCACTGGGATTTCACCTTGCGGACGACCTCGCTGCCGCAGCGCTCGCACACGCCGTTGACCACTTCTTCATTGGCGAGGACGCATTTGCAGGAAGTACACCAGTTCACCGCCATTTCCTTTTTATAGGCAAGGCCGTGTTTAAAAAGCTGGAGAAAAATCCACTGGGTCCATTTGTAATATTCCGGGTCGGTGGTGTTGATTTCACGCGTCCAGTCGAAGGAAAGTCCCAGAGACTGAAGCTGCTGCTTAAACCGCGCAATATTCCGCGCGGTGACGACGGAGGGGTGAATATGGTTTTTGATGGCGTAATTCTCACTGGGAAGACCGAACGCGTCCCACCCGATCGGGTACAGAACATTGTACCCCTGCATCCGGCGCTTGCGCGCGATAATGTCCATCGCCGTGTAGGAACGGGGGTGCCCGACGTGCAGACCTTTCCCCGACGGATACGGAAACTCGATCAGCGCGTAATACTTTGGTTTGGAAGAATGATTGGACGCGTGGAACACTCCCGCCCTTTCCCATTCGTTCTGCCATTTTTTCTCGATTGGTTTCGGATCGTACTTCATGATTGATTCGCCCCTATTTTTGATGTCGATCGCATGCCGGCGCCGGAAAGCTGCGGGCAGCGGATTTTTACTTCAGCAAGCCGGAAATATCGACGGATTCCCCGTCCCGCCACAGGCGGTCCAGATCGTAATAGCTGCGGGATTCCGCGGTGAATACATGAACGACCACGCCGCCGTAATCCAGAAGCAGCCAGGAATTGGACCGGTACCCTTCTTTATGCGCCGGTTCCGCCCCCTGCTCCCTCAGTTGAAACTCCACTTCGTCGGCAAGCGATTTCACATGGGTGCTGCTGGTACCGGTTGCAATGACAAAATAGTCCGCCAGAACGGAAATGTCACCGATTTTAATCAGCTTCAGATTTGTGGCCTTTTTTTCGTCAAGCACACGAACGGCATGTTGCGCGAGTTCCAGCGATGTCATTCCCAACAACCTTCCTTGTTTCAGTTTATTTTCCGTGGTAGGCGAGCACCGTCTGGTTATAGGCGGCAATCGTATCCGGATGAATCGGTTTCCGGCTCTTGGCAAGGTCGCCGATGGTATAGGAAAAGCCTTCCGTCATGGCTTCTTCCAAGCTGATCTTTGCCGCCTTGCGCAGGTCTTCGACCCCCTCGTAATCCCGGTCATCCGAAATAAAATCGGCGATGAACAAAATTTTGTCCATCAGGGTCATGTCCGTCCGCCCTGTGGTATGGTACCGGACGGCGTCGAGGATCTCGGAGTCTTCAAGGTGCAGCTCTTCTTTCAGGTAGGCCGCGCCGAGCATAGCGTGCCACAGCTTCGGCGCGGCGCGCTCCACCGGCGTCAGCCGGATCCCGTACTGCTCCATCTTTTCCAGCTGCTCTTCCGGCGGGATGTCCTTCATAATATCGTGGAGAATTCCGGCCGTCTCCGCTTTTTGCACATCCGCGCCGTATTTTTTCGCAAGCTCCTTTGCCGCCTTTGCCACACAGATGGAATGGTGGTAGCGCTTTTCGCTTAAAAGAGGTTTGATAACGGCCTTGTATTCTTCCAGATTCATTGCTTTCACTCCAGATACAAATGATTTTCCCGGATATAGCGTTCCACCGCGTGGGGCACATACGAGGAAATGTCTTTCCCCGCCTTCACCGCGCTCCGTACCATGGTGGAAGAAATCGGCAGATAAGCGATATTTTCGATCCGCGTGACGGCGCCTTTCCGCTTTAACTTCCCGGCGCACCGCAAAAGCGCCGTGCTACCCGCGGAGTTTCGCGGCGCGGCGCAGACCGTCGCAAGGGAAAAGATCGTTTCGGGCTCGTGCCACTGCTCCAGCGTGACGAACATGTCTTCCCCCGTTATCAGATAAAGCTCGGCGTCCGGGTCTCTCTTCCTGAGTTCGCGGAGCGTGTCGGCTGTATAGCTCGGCCCGCCGCGCCGAACCTCCAGGTCGCTCACTTCGAAACGGACGTCCCCTTCCACCGCCAGGCGGCACATGGCCAAGCGGTCCGAAGCGGACGCCAGGCCCCGCGCCCGCTTATGCGGCGGAACCCGGGTGGGGATCACAAGAATCTTTTCCGCGCCTAAAAGATCGGCAAACCTTTTTGCAAGATGGATATGCCCGTTGTGGATCGGATTAAACGTTCCGCCGAAAACTGCTATTTTGCGCATCCTGTCACCCGATTTTGTCTATTTACTTATCATATTACTTTTTCCGTGTTTTGGGAAGTACAATTTTCGATTCCTTTTCCCTTTTGCGGTACAGCACGAACTTGGAACCGATGACCTGCACGGCTTCGGACGACGTCGCCGCCGCGATCCGGTCCGCCGCTTCCCGCGGCGTCACGGGGGAATTCTCCAGAACTTTTCCCTTGATGAGCTCGCGCGCGGCCAAAGCGCCGTCGGCCTGTTTGATCACGTCGGCTCCGATGCCGCCTTTCCCCACGAGCAGAATCGTCTCCATCGAATTTGCAAGCGAGCGCAGATAGGCGCGCTGTTTACCAGTCAGCATGGTTTTGCTCCTTATACTTTTTCAATTTTTCAACAAAAAGGCGCAGCGCCCGCCCTCGGTGGCTGATCGCGTCCTTTTCTTCGGGCGGCATTTCCGCAAAGGTTTTCGGGCCGGCCAGAAAGACGGGGTCGTAGCCAAATCCGCCGGATCCGCGCGGGGCGTAAGCGATTTTCCCGGGGCATTCCCCCTGTGCGGTAATCCGGGCTCCGTTCGGAAAGACGCAGCAGATGGAGCAGACGAATTTCGCCCCCCGCTTTTCGGCGGGAACATCCTTTAAAGCGTTCAGCAGCTTTCGGACGCATGCCTCGCCGGAAGCGCCTTCGCCCGCGTAGCGTGCGGAATACACGCCCGGGGCGCCGCCGAGGACGTCGACCGAAAGGCCGGAATCGTCCGCAACGGCCGGCTTTCCGGTTTCGCGGCATGCCGCGGACGCCTTTAAAAAAGCGTTCTCTGCAAAAGTCGTCCCGGTTTCCTCCACTTTCCGGAGTTCTGCCGGGACGATTTTGACGGACAGCGGTCCCAAAATACGCTGAAACTCCACGATTTTATTGGGGTTATGCGTTCCGATCACAAAATCCATCTTCTCACTCCTGTCCGGCAAAAAGCGCTTCCGCAAAAGCGTCCGCATCAAAAGGCTGAAGGTCGTCCACCTGCTCGCCCACGCCGATAAACTTGACCGGAAGGCCGAGCTCCGAACGGACGGCGAGAACGACTCCGCCCCGGGACGTTCCGTCCAGCTTCGTGAGCACAATGCCGGTGATCCCCGCCGCCGTCCTGAACTCACGCGCCTGATTCACGGCGTTCTGACCCGTCGTCGCATCCAGCACCAGCAGGACCTCGCGGTCCGCGTCCGGTGCCTCGCGCTGCACCACGCGGCCGATCTTGGCAAGCTCTTCCATCAGATTTTTTTTGTTGTGCAGGCGGCCAGCCGTGTCGCAGATGACGACGTCGGCCCCGCGGGACCGGGCGGCGGCGATGGAATCGAACACCACGGCCGCCGGGTCGCTTCCCTGCGGCTGGCTGACCAGATCCGCCCCGGAACGCCTGGCCCAGATTCCCAGTTGTTCCGCGGCCGCGGCGCGAAAGGTATCGGCGGCGCCCAGAATGACCTTCTTCCCCTGGCTTTTCAGCATGGCGGCCAGTTTTCCGGCGGTTGTCGTCTTCCCGGTCCCGTTGACCCCGACCACGAGAATGACCGAAGGCTTCGTGCCGATTTTCAGCTCTTCGCCTCCGCGCAGCAGATCGGCGACAATCTGTTTCAGCATTTCCTGGATCCGCCCCGGATCGGTTACTCCCTGTTCCTTTACCTTCTGCCGCAGAGCGCCGCAGATTTTTTCCGCCGTCGAAACACCCACGTCGCCCATCACGAGAAGTTCCTCCAGTTCCTCGAACAGTTCCTCGTCGATCTTGGTAAAGGAATTCAGCATGGACGCAACGGACGAGCTCATGCTTTCGCGGGTTTTTTTCAGGCCATCCCTGATTTTGGAAAACAGTCCCATTCTGGTCTCTCCTTTCCGGACTTACGCTTTGATTCCCAGTTTTTCCTCCACCTGCGAAACCGGCATCTCCAGAAGCTTGGAAACGCCTTCGTCCTGCATGGTGACGCCGTAAAGCACGTCGGCTTCTTCCATGCTGCCGCGCCGGTGGGTAATGACGATGAACTGCGTGTTCTGGTTCATCCGGCGCAGATAGGACGCGAAGCGCGTAACGTTCACATCGTCAAGCGCGGCTTCGATTTCGTCGAGCACACAGAACGGCGGGGGATTGACTTTCATGATCGCGAAATAAAGCGCGATGGCGACGAGTGCCTTTTCCCCGCCGGAAAGGGCTTCCAGATGCGTCACAATCTTCCCCGGCGGCTGCACGAAGATTTCAATTCCGGAGCTCAGCGCGTTGGCGGGATCCGCCAGCGCAAGCCGCCCAGCCCCCCCGCCGAACAGGTCCCGGAAGGTTTCGCCGAAGTTGCGGTTAATGAGTTCAAAACGCGCGGTGAAGAGTTCCTTCATCCGACGGGTCAGGCTTCCAATCAGCCGGATAAGCTCGTCGCGGGACTGTTCCACGTCCGCAATCTGCGCTTTCATAAATTCGTACCGTTCGTTTACTTCCTTGTATTCGTCCACCGCCGCCACATTGACCGCCCCCAGGTCCCTGATGGCGCTTTTTATGGCGGCGAGCCGTTTTTTCGCCTGGGCGGCGTCTGCGGCCCTGCTTTTCACCTGTTTTTCGGCTTCCCGGCGCGTCAACTCATATTCTTCCCATAATTGCGAAACGATACCGTCGTATTCCTTTTGCAGGTTGGCTTTCCGTTCTTCCAGCAGAGCAAGGTCGTGGCCGATTTTTTCTTTTTCCTCCGATTTTTCCCGTTCCTTCCCGCGCAGCCGGACGGACTGTTTTTCAAACTCCATCCGCCTGCCGTTCAGTTCTTCCAGTTTGCCCTCGGCATCTTTCGCCGCCTGGCGCATAGTTTCGGCTTCCCGGTTCAGCTGTTCGATTTTTGCCCTCAACGTTTCCGAAGACTGCCGGGCCGCTTCGATTTCGGCACGCAGAGCCTCAATTTTCTCCTTATGGCCGCGCCCGCGCTCCTCCGCTTCGCGGACGGATGCTTCCAAGGACTGGACATCCTTGCGCGCAGCGAGCCGGTCCAGTTCGATCTGCCGGATCTCTTCCGTCAGTTCCCCGCATTTCCGGTCGAGTTCTTCCCGGTTCCCGCTGATTTCGGTCAGCGCGGCTTTTTGCTCTTCCATGCGCCGCGAAAGGTCTTCCGACTTCTTCCGGGCGTCTTCCCGCGCCCGATGCTGCGTACCCAGGCGGGCGGCGGCTTCCTCCGCTTCCTTCGCCAAAGCGCCGGAATCCTTTTCGAGATTCTGCCCGTCCGCAGAAATCCGGCGGAACTCGGCATCCAGATGGACGCGTTCCTCCTGAGCGGAAAACAGTTCCCCTTTCGCTCCGTTCAGCGCGGCTTCCGCTGCGGATTCCTCTTCCAACGCGGTTTTCAGCGCAGCGGCGGCCTCCCCCGATCTTTTGCGCAGCGCTTCCGCCTGCTTTTTGATTTTTGCAATCTCCGTTGCACGGCTCAGCAAACCGGAATTTCTGGTCAGCGAACCGCCGGTCAGGGAACCGCCGGTATTGACGACCTGCCCGTCGAGCGTGACGATGCGGAACCGGTAGCCGTATTTTCCCGCGATCGCAACGGCACAGTCGAGGTCTTCCGCAACTACGACCCGGCCGAGAAGGGACTCCACAATCCCACGGTAGATGCCGTCGAAGGAGCAGAGCTCCGACGCAATGCCCACAAACCCGCGGCAGGCTGATAGACCGCTTTCCCGCAGGGTTCTGCCGCGGATCGTGGAAACCGGCAGAAACGTCGCGCGGCCGGAATTGCTGCGCTTCAGGAACGCTATCGCCTGTTTGGCATCCCGTTCGGTCCCCACCACAATGTTCTGCATGGCGCCGCCGAGCGCGGTCTCCATCGCGGCCGCGCAGGACTCCGGCACCCGGATCAGCCGGGAAACAGGACCGCGGATTCCCTCAAGCGCCCCGCGGCCGGCTTCCTTCATCACTGCTTTCACGCTCCTGGAAAAGCCTTCGAGGTTGCGCTCCAGGTCTTCCAGCAGCTTCGCGCGGCGGATCTGTCCTTCCAGATCCAGCCGAAGTTTTTCGCTCTGCTGTCTGGCCGCTTCTTTCTTCCGGTTTCGCGCGTCCAAACGCATTTTATGTCCGCTGACGGCATTGGTAAGCGCTTCGATGCGCCGGTCGGCCTCTTCCAGCTTCTTTCGGTACTCATCGACTTTCCCTGTCAGGAGTTCCTTCTGCTTTTGCTTTTCACCGAGATTCCGGCGGATCGAAGCAAGGCGCAGCTCGATTTCCGAAATAGCCGAGGCGGCGGTCATTTCGGCCACCTTCGCTTCCGTGGTCTGAGCGGTCAGTTCCGCAATCCGGTGCGAAAAATCGTCGATCCGGCCTGCTGTTTCGCTCACGCCGCTCCGGAGCTGTTCCAGGCGGGCGGAACAGTCGTCGAAATCGGCGTCTCTGGCCTTTATGTAATCCAGCTTTTCCTGAATCTGCCCCTTCTTCTGGGCAATTTTCTTCTCCAAGTCCCCGCCCGAAACGCTGTTCTGTTCAATTTCGCCGCGGATTCGGGCGATGTTTTCCTCATTGTGGTGAATGTCGTTGCGCAGGACGGACGCTTCGCCGTCCTTCTTTGCGGCCCTTTCTTCCATCTCCGCAGACCGGTTCCGGATCTCATCCGCTTTGGCGGCGCAGGCATTGGATGCCTGGAACTGTTTTTCCATCTCGTCTTCCATGCCGGAAATTTCCTGCTCCACGGAATCGTACTGATTTTTTGCAATCAGGATTTTATCTTCCTGCTCCCGGAGAACACGGCCGGACTGGTCGAGCGTTGCAAGCCATAAGCCGATTTCCAGATTCTTTTTTTCTTCCGCCAGAGCGAGGTACCGCTTTGCCTTTTCGGATTGCTCCCTGAGCGGGCCGACCCGGCTTTCCAGCTCGGAAAGGACGTCGTGCAGGCGAAGCAGGTTTTCCTCGGCCTGCGCCAGCCGGTGCTCCGATTCTTCCTTCCGGTAGCGAAAGCGGGAAATTCCGGCGGCTTCCTCAAAGATTTCGCGGCGGTCTTCGCTCCGCGCGGCCACGATGCCGTCGATTTTTCCCTGCCCGATGATCGAGTAGCCGTCGCGGCCGAGGCCGGTGTCCATAAAGAGCTCGTTGATGTCTTTCAGACGGACGGTTCCGTTGTTGATCCGGTACTCGCTGTCGCCGGAACGGTAATAGCGGCGGGTCACCGAAACCACATCGGCATCGTAGGGAAGCTCCCTTTCGTGGTTGTCGATGTTCAGCGTTACCTCCGCAAAGCCGAGCGGTTTTCTCGCGGGTGTGCCGCCGAAGATCACGTCTTCCATCTTCGTGCAGCGGAGCGTCCGGACCGACTGCTCGCCCAGCACCCAGCGGACGGCGTCGCTGATATTGCTCTTTCCGCTTCCGTTCGGGCCGACAACGGCGGTGATGCCATCGTGGAAGGTCAGCGTCGTCTTATCCGGAAAAGTCTTAAAACCCTGAAGTTCCAGTGATCTGAGAAGCAAAACGTCACCCCCGTGTTTCGATAATGGAAAAGCCGCCCCGCCGTACCGTATCGTCGGGCACGATCTCCGCCGGATAACCCATCCGGGAAAGCTGCCGGAGATTCCGCTTTTTCTGTCCCGTCGCCTGCGACACATCTTTCGGATTGACCCGGATCCGGACCGGCTGTTCCGAAATCTTCCGCAGCCGAAGCTCCCGCACGACCTTCGTAAAAAAGCGACGGCTTTCGCAGAGCTCCCGGAAAGCCGGGTGCCACGGCCCCGCCAGCATGTCCCGCTCCAGCTCCGGCGAAGCGTGCAGTCCGAGGCGGATGACGGGAATCCGGTTCCGCTCAAAAAAGTCGAGCAGGCCCGCGCAGAGGCGCACCGCCTCTTCCAGAGTCTGGGGGCGGTATTCGCCGCGAAGATAGGCGTTCCCAAGCTCCGTTCCGCGAAGAACGATCGCCGGATAAATCCGGACGCAGTCCGGGCGGAGGGCAGCCAGCCGTTCGGCGGTTTTCCCCGCGCCGTCGTCCGTGTCGCCCAACAGGCCGGTCATCATCTGCAGGCCGAGGGAAAATCCGCCGGAGCGGATCCGTTCCGACGCATCCGCCACCTGTTCCGCGGTGTGCCCTCTCCGGTTGCGGGCAAGGACGCGGTCGTCCATGCTCTGAACGCCGAGCTCGATCGTCGTCACGCCGTACCGTTTCAGCAGGGAAAGGGTCTCGGCATCGACGGCGTCCGGACGGGTCGAGACGCGGATACCGGCGAATTTTCCGTCCCGGACATACGGGGCGGCCGCTTCCAGAAGGGAAATCATGTAGCCCCGTTCCACCGCGGTAAAGCTGCCGCCGAAAAAAGCAATTTCCGCTTGTCCGGCGCCGGCCCCGAGGCTTCGCAGAGCGATCCCCGCCGCCCGCCGCACGTCTTCGGCCGTCGGCTGGGTCTGCTGCCCGGTGATGCTGTGCTGATTGCAGAAGCTGCACGCATGCGGGCAGCCGTTGTTCGGCACGAAAAGCGCCACGTTCGCGTGTTTCAATAACCCATCAGTTTCAGCGCCTCGCGGGCGGCCTGCTGCTCGGCTTCCTTTTTGCTGCGCCCGCCGCCTTTGCCGACGATGTTGCCGTCCAGCCGGACTTCCACGGTAAAGTGCTTGTCGTGGTCCGGGCCGCTTTCCCCCGTCAGGACGTATTCCAAACGGTCTTCCGGATTTTTCTGAACGATTTCCTGAAGAGCGGTTTTATAATCCTTGAATGTTTTCGGTTTTGCTTCCCGCAGGAGCGGAAGGACAAAGCGGAGAATGAATTTCCGGGCTTCCTGAATGCCGCCGTCGAGGTAAATCGCCGCGGTGACGGACTCGAACGCATCGGCGAGGATGGAAGGCCGGGTCCTTCCGCCCGAGTTCTGTTCCCCGTGGCTCAGCAGAAGAAACCCGCCGACACCGATCTGGCGGGAAAACCCGCAGCACGCTTTTTCGCAGACAAGGGCTGCGCGCTTTTTCGTCAGGTCGCCTTCCGGAAGATTCGGAAAATGCTTGAAGAGATAGTCCGCCACGACAACCCCGAGGATGGAATCCCCCAGAAACTCCAGGCGCTCGTTGCTGCCGCCGGGCACATGGTATTCGTTCGCATAGGACGAATGGGTCAGGGCGGTTTTCAGGTATTCCGGGTTTTTAAAATGGTATTGCAGTTTTTCTTCCAGTTCTCTCATGGGTCAACGCTCCCGTTTTCATAATGATTCAGCCGCCCGGGATTCGCCCGCCCTGCGGTACGCTGCGACGGCCTCCGCAATCTCTTCCGCCACGCGGCCTTCCACGTAGGCTTTCGTCAGCCGCAGCGCGTTGTAGACGGTTTTCGCCTTTGCGCTTCCGTGCGTCTTGAACACCGGTTTCGCACAGCCCATCAGCGGGGCGCCGCCGTATTCGTTGTAGTCGAAATCTTTTTTCAGAGCCTTGATGTCGTTGAGGACAACGGCCGCCGCCAGCTTATGGATCGCATTTTTTGTGAAGATCCGCTTCAGTTTGCCCATCAGCATCAGGGCGACGCCCTCGTACATTTTCAGAATCACATTGCCGGTGAACCCGTCGGCCACAATCACGTCCGCCGCATCTTCCGGAATATCGCGCGCTTCGATGTTCCCGGTGAAATGAACGGGGGAATCTTTCAGCAGGGCGAACGCCGCATGCTGGAGCTCGCCGCCCTTGTGGTCTTCCGTCCCGATATTGGCAAGCGCCACGCGGGGATTGCGGACGCCCATCACTTTTTCCATATAGATGGAACCCATCACGCCGAACTGCTGAAGCATTTCCGCTTTGCAGTCGACGTTCGCGCCGCTGTCGATCAGCATGAAGCATCCCCGGTTTTTGGGCAGGACGGGGGCGAAGGCAATCCGTTTGATCCCCTTGATCCGTTTCACGATCAGCGTGGAGCCCACCACGAGGGCCCCGCTGTTGCCGCCGGAGACGAAGGCGTCGCCTTCACCCGCCGCCAGCCTGCGGAGCCCTTCCGCCATGGAGCTGTCTGCTTTTGCCTTCATGATATCCCCCGCGCTGTCTTCCATGGTAAGGACCGACGGCGCGTCCACGATCTCCATGCGTTCCAAGGAAATCCCGTCTTCTTTCGCAACGCGTCGAACCTCTTCTTCCCGTCCGGTCAGCATGATGTCCAGGTCAAGGCCCTGGACGGCTTCCGCGCATCCCCGGATGATTTCCAGCGGCGCATTATCCCCGCCGAAGGCATCTACGATGATTTTCATAAAAGCATCTCCATTTCTGCGGAAAGCCCGGTTTCCGGCTTTCGGTCTGTCCTTGTCCTGTAAACGGCGAACGGTTTAATTTTGGCGGACCGACGGGATAAAATTCTCCAGATCGTCCAGAGCGCGCGCCGCCAAAGCGGCGTAACGCTCTCTTTTTCCGCGGACCGGCTGCTCCAGCGGCGGAAGGATCCCGAAATTGGCGCCCATCGGCTGAAACGGCCCTTTCCCGCCGGTCCCGACGTACCGGCTCAGCGAACCGGTCATGGTCGTTTCCGGCAAAACGGCCGTTTCCTTTCCTTTCAAGCGGCGCACGGCGTTGATCCCCGCCACGATCCCCGAAGCGGCGGATTCCATATATCCTTCCACCCCGGTGATCTGCCCGGCAAAGAACAGGTCCGGGTTCTGCTTCAGGCTGAAATCGGGGGAAAGGACGAGCGGCGAATTCAAGAACGTATTGCGGTGCATCACGCCGCAGCGGACATACTCCGCATGCTCCAGACCCGGAATCATCCCGAAAACCCGTTTCTGCTCGCCGAATTTCAGGTTTGTCTGGAACCCCACCAGATTATACATCGCGCCGCGGGCATCTTCGCGCCTCAGCTGCAGCACGGCCCACGGCCGGTGACCGGTGCGCGGGTCGCGGAGCCCCACCGGCTTCATCGGCCCAAAACGCAGGGTATCTTTTCCCCGCTTCGCCATGATTTCGACCGGCATACAGCCCTCGTAAACGCGCCCCGCCGTGTCAAAGCCATGGATTGGAGCACGCTCCGCGGCTGTGAGCGCCTCGTAAAAGCGCTCGTACTCTTCCCGGTCCATCGGGCAGTTCAGATATGCGCCGTCATCCCCCCGGCCGTACCGGGATGCGGAGAAAATCCGTTCCATGTTCAGGCTTTCCGCCGTCACGATCGGCGCGGCCGCGTCGTAAAAGCTGAGACTTCCGCCGCACAGCCGGGAAATTTTCTCCGCAAGCGCATCGGAAGTCAGCGGTCCGGTGGCAATCACCGTAACCCCATCGCGGGGAATTTCCGTAACCTCTTCCCGATGGACGCAAATCAGCGGGTGCGAATCGATCTTAGCGGTGACGGCGGAAGAAAAAGCGTCCCGATCCACGGCGAGCGCGCCTCCGGCGGGAACCCGGCAGGAATCGGCGCACGGCAGCAGGAGCGACCCCAAACGACGCATCTCTTCCTTCAGAAGGCCGGCGGCGCTTTCCGTACGCTCCGCTTTCAGGGAATTGGAGCAGACCAGTTCGGCAAATCCGTCCCGGCTGTGGGCCGGGGAAAAGCGAAGCGGCTTCATTTCATAAAGGTCCACGTCCGCGCCGCATTCGGCCGCCTGCCACGCGGCTTCACAGCCGGCCAGCCCGGCCCCGATCACCCGAATCTTCATTCTTCCGTTCTCTCATAGCCGCAGTCCGGCGTAATGCAGTAATATTTGGGATGTTTTCCCTTCTTCTTCAGGAGGGTCTTTCCGCAGCGGGGGCATTTCTCCTTCGTCGGTTCGTCCCAGGAAACAAAATCGCATTTTGGGTAATTGGAACATCCATAAAACACTCTGCCCTTTTTCGTATGTTTTATCACGACTTTTCCGTCGCATTTGGGGCAGTCCGCGCCGTTCATTTCAACATATTTCTTGACGTTCTTGCATTCCGGATACCCCGGGCAGGCGAGAAATTTTCCATACCGGCCGGTCTTGATGACCATATGCCGGCCGCATTTTTCGCAGATGACGTCGGTTACGTCCTCTTTCAGCTGGATCTTGACCCCCTGCATCGCTTCTTTCGCTGCTTTCAGGGTCTTGTCAAAATCGCCGTAAAATTCATGCAGTTCTTCCACCCAGTCGGTTTTGCCGCTCTGGACTTCGTCGAGGTCGCTTTCCACCTGAGCGGTAAACTTTACATTGACGATCTTCGGGAACCGTTCCTTCATCAGCTTGGTAACAGTCTCCCCGAGCTCGGTGGGTTTCAGTGCCTTGCCGTCGCGCACCACATACTCCCGCGCAAGGATTGTGGAAATCGTCACCGCGTAAGTGGACGGCCTGCCGATCCCGTTTTCTTCCAGAGTCTTGATCAGGGAAGCTTCCGTGTAGCGCGGTGGCGGCTGGGTAAAGTGCTGATTGCCGGAAAGATTTTTCAGCTGCAGGGGCATGTCCTTCGCAAGGTCCGGAAGGGAAACGTCCGGCTTTTTTTCTTCGTCCCGGGCCTCTTCGTACAGAACGGTAAAACCGTCGAACTTTACGGTATAGCCGGACGCCTTAAATCGATAGTTTTTCGCCCGGATCGTCACCTGGACGGTGCTCTGCAGGCAGTTGGCCATCTGGCTGGCGAGGAAGCGTTCCCAGATCAGCCGGTACAGTTTGTACTGGTCGGAGGAAAGGCTGTCCTTCACCTGGTCCGGCGAAAGGCTCGGGGTGGTCGGACGGATCGCCTCATGGCCGTCCTGGGCGTTCGCGCGCGATTTGTAATGGCGCGGGGAATCGGGCAGATACTTCTCCCCCCAGCGCTCCCGAATATAATCCGCCGCGCTGTGGATCGCCTCTTCCGAAATGCGGAGCGAATCGGTACGCATGTACGTAATCAGGCCGACGGCACCCATGCCTTTGATCTCGACACCCTCGTAAAGCTCCTGCGCGGCCTTCATCGTACGGCGCGCCTGAAAGCCGAGGCGGCGGGACGCTTCCTGCTGCATGGTTGAGGTGGAAAACGGCGGGACCGGGGATTTTTTCCGCGTGCCCTTTTTGACATCGGATATGACAAACTCCGCATCCTTCAAGTCTTTCAGGATACGGTCGGATTCCTCCCGGTTGGCGATTTTGATCTTTCCGTTTTCGTCTCCGTAGAGCGAGGCGGAAAATACTTTTTTCGAGCCTTCGGGAGACAGCTTTGCTTCAATCGACCAATATTCTTCCGGGACAAACGCGCGGATTTCTTCTTCCCGGTCGACGATGATCCGCACGGCCACGGACTGGACGCGCCCTGCGGAAAGCCCTCGGCGGATTTTCTGCGAAAGGAACGGGCTGAGCTTATACCCGACCAGGCGGTCGAGGATCCGGCGGGCCTGCTGGGCGTTCACCAGGTTCAGATCGATGCTGCGGGGACTTTTCATCCCAGCCGAAATTCCCGTTTTGGTAATTTCATTGAAGGTCACGCGGTTTTTGTCCCCGGTATCCAGGCCCAGAAGGTAGGCAAGATGCCAGGAAATCGCTTCCCCTTCCCGGTCCGGGTCCGTGGCGAGAAGGACGGCGTCGCTTTTCTCCGCCTTGTTCTTCAGCTCCCGGACCAGCTTTTCTTTTCCTTTTATCACTTCATATTTCGGCTTGAAATTATTTTTTACATCCACGCTCAGGCGGTTTTCCGGAAGGTCACGCACATGGCCCATGGATGCGATCACATCGAAATCAGAGCCCAAATATTTTTTGATTGTCTTCGCCTTGGCGGGTGATTCTACAATAACCAGCTTTGACACGAAACCACCTCACAATTTTCTATTCTCGGCATCATTTCCCTGCCGGCTTCCGAGGGGATGCGGAAAACCTCACCGGGCGCGCGGCAGGCTGTACCGGCCGCCGGAAAAGGACTTTATGGCGCCCGCCAATTCCAGTTCCGTAATGGCGGACATCAGCCGGGGCGGCGGAAGGCCCGCCTTTTCCCCGATCACGGAAATGTGCTGCGGCGCTTTCGTAAGGCACGGAAAGAGCCGCTTCGCGTCGTCGGACCAGTCCTCATCCCGCGGGGCCGTTTCGGTTTTTTCTTCCACGGCCCGCTTCGGCACACCGTTATCTTCTATGATAGCATTTGTTTCGCCGCCGTCAAGCAAAATTTTATTGAAAAACCGGCCGGCGTATTCTTCCAGAATCTCATCCGCCCGGCTGACCGGCTTTGCGCCGCACTTAATCAGATTGTTGACCCCCTGGGAAACGGGGCTGTAAATATCCGCCGGTACGGCGAACACGTCGCGCCCCTGGTTCAGGGCAAAATCGGCCGTAATCAGCGAACCGCTCCGCGCGGCGGCCTCCACGACCACCGTGCCGAGCGCAAGGCCGGAGATGATCCGGTTCCGGATCGGGAAATTGGAACTCAGCGCCTGTGTGTCGGGCGGGTACTCTGAAACGAGGGCGCCGGTTGCCGCAATGGCGTCCCGCATGGAAGCGTTCGCCATCAAATAATTCGCATCGATTCCGCACCCAAGCACGCAGATCGTTTTTCCGCCCGCCTGAAGCGCGCCCTGGTGTGCCGCGGTGTCCACGCCAAGCGCTCCGCCGCTGACCACCACCGTGCCCTTTTTGGCAAGCTCAAACGCAATGCTGCGCGCCGCGGTTCTGCCGGAAAAAGTGGCCCTTCGGGTGCCGACGATGGCGATGGACGGCATGGAATCCAGATCCGGAATCTTCCCTTTTACATACAGGGCGCACGGCGGGTTGGGAATCTGCCGGAGCAGTTCCGGGTATTCCGCGCTCTCCGGCGTCAGAATCCTCTGGCCTGTTTTTTCGCTGTATTCCACCAAAGCCGCGGCGTCGGACGCCGACCACAGGCTCATGTTGCGGATTTCCTTCTGCGTAAAACAGCCTTCCAAAAGCCAGGCTTCCCGTCCCGCGTGATAAAAATCGCGCAGAGAAGGATACGCGGAAAGGATCCGGTTCTGCTTGGAGCTTCCCGCGCCGAGGGCATGCTGAAGCCATACCCAATAAATTCTGGGGTCGTCTTCCATTACAAACCTTCGCCTCCCGCTTCCGCGCGCGTCATTTCCCACATGAGGATCGCCGCCGACGCCGCGGCGTTCAGAGATTCCGCCCTGCCCCGCATCGGGATGGTGACCCGCACGGAACAGGCCCGCTGGGTTTCCCGGGTCAGCCCGCTGCCCTCGTTTCCGACGACCGCCGCAGTCGGCCGGCCGCGGCGGAGCGAGGTGACGGGGACCGCGGAAGGATCCGGGACGGCGGCAAGGGTTGTGAAACCGGCTTCATTCAGGCGCCTGACGGCCGCAGGGGCATCGTCGCTCCGAAGAAGCGGTACGCGGAACACCGCCCCCATGCTTGCGCGGAGCGCCTTTGGCGAATACGCGTCGCAGCAGCTTCCGCAAAGCAGGACCCCGTCGATGCCAAGCGCTTCCGCCGTGCGGAGCACGGCTCCCATGTTGGCGGGGTCCTGCATGTCTTCCAGGACAAGGAGCGTCTTTGCCGCAGCCGGAAGCGGCCGTCCCGTTTCCGGCATGGCGCAGACGCAGAAAACGCCCTGCGGGCTCCGGGTTCCGGAAAGATAAGCCGCCACCGGCTGCGAAACAAGATATTCCGCGGGCGAAGCTTTCCGAATCGCGTCCAGGTAACTGCCGTATTTCTCGCCCGCGCGGCCGGTGTAAAGCAGGGAATCGATCCGCAGGCCGCTCCGGGCGGCGTCGGAGCAAAGCCGGGCCCCTTCCGCGGCAAACATCCGCTTTTCCCGGCGGTATGCCGCCGAGTCCGAAAGGTGCAGCATCTCTTTGACCAGATCGTTCTTTCGGCTCGTAATTTCGACGGGCATGACAAAACAGCTCCCAGGAATATAAAATATGCGTCCGGAACCGACAGCCGGGCGCACGTTCAGCTTTTAAAGCGCTGTTTTTGCTTTTTCAACAAGGCCCTTGAATGCAGCCTCATCCGCAACGGCAATCTCAGCGAGCATTTTTCTGTTCAGGGTAACACCGGCTTTTTTCAAGCCGTTCATGAACACCGAATAACTGACGCCGTCCGCACGGCATGCGGCGGAAATCCGGGTGATCCACAGGCGGCGGAAATCGCGTTTTCTTGCCTTGCGGCCGATGAAAGCATAATTTCCGGATTTCATAACGGCCTGTTTGGCCATTTTAAAATGTCTGCTCTTGGAACCGAAATAGCCTTTCGCCAGTTTTAAAGTCTTTTTTCTCCTCTTGCGCGTCATCAGCGCACCCTTTACACGTGCCATTCTATTACCTCCAAAAAAGCGGTTGGTTTCAATTCGCGGCCGATTCGCTTACTTATAGGGAATCAGCTTTTTGATCTGCGCCGTATTCGTCTTATCGGCGACCGTGGTCTTTCTCAGATTTCTCGTGCGTTTCGTCGTTTTTTTGTTCAGAATATGGGACTTGTAAGCATGAGCGCGAATGACCTTTCCGGATTTTGACAGTTTAAAGCGCTTTTTTGCGCCGGTATGTGTTTTGATTTTAGGCATGGCTGCCCCTCCTTAATCAAATCTTACTTGGCGGGTTTGGACGCAAGGAACATCAGCATATTGCGGCCTTCCATCTTGGACGGCTTTTCCACATTGGCCAGGTCTGCCAAAGCTTCAGCAAAGCGTTTCATAATTTCGTGGCCCTGTTCCGGGTGACCCATTTGGCGCCCGCGGAAGCGGATGGAAACCTTCACCTTGTCGCCGGTTTTCAGAAAGCGCTGGGCATGGCCGACTTTCGTGTTGAAATCATGAGTGTCAATGTTCAGGGACAGACGAATCTCTTTAATTCCGACGATATGCTGGTTTTTCTTTGCTTCTTTTTCACGCTTCGCCTGTTCAAAACGGTACTTGCCGTAGTCGATGATTTTGCAAACGGGCGGAGTGGCCTGAGGAGCAATTTTAACCAGGTCGAGATTCATTTCCGTAGCTTTCTGCAGCGCCTGAGCAGACGACATAAGGCCGAGTTGGCTGCCGGTCGGCCCGATCACCCGAACCTGCCGGTCGCGGATCTGCGCATTAATCTGAAGTTCCCTCTTGCTAATAGTTAAGCACCTCCAAAACACGTCGGTTGAGTCTATAAAGAAGAAAGCGCACGGGCAAAATCCGCCTGCGCGCCAATACACAAAACCGCCCTCATCGGGCATTCCAACGTATTGACCCGTGCCGGATTTCAGCCCCCACAGGTGAGAATAGCGGTGAAAGCGCCCTATTCCTCTTTGTTTTACAAAGATATATTATAAACGGTCCCGCTCCGTTTGTCAAGATTTTTTCTGCCGCAGCCACCGTTGCGCGGAACCGCCGTTTCCCGCATAGGATGGATGGAAAAGGAGATGAGAGAATGCGCGCGCAATTTCCGTTTTACTGGCTGCTGTTCCCGCCCTGCGACGGGTGTTCCGGCCTTCGCCGCCGGATTCGGCCCGGCCTGCGCCGACACGTTCCGCCGAAATTTTTCCGGGGGCCTCGCCGCCCGCCGAAAAAGCCCTGACCGAAAGCCGGAGCGGCAGTGGCTTTAAGGTCCCGCCGGAAAAGCGCCCCCGCGGCCTTCCCGTATTCCGGAACAGGGCAGCCATAAAAGCATATTAAATTCTTTTTTTTAATATTCCATGTAATTTGCCGTGTTATTTTTTCCGGTTTGCTGGACAAACTATCTGCGAACGCAAAGGAGGGTTTTCATGGATAAAAAATACGGGAATGATAAAAAAAATAAGCAGATGGCCCCGGCGGATGACGACGAAGAATATGTCTATTCCTGCACGGACACGGTCGTTTCCGGGACCGAATGCACCGGCCTGATTCAGACGCCGCCCGAATCCGAGTCCGAGGCGGAGTCTTATACCGACTTATATACCATACCGAAACCGTCGCAGAACCGGAATCCGGGCACGCGGAAGAAGAAAAAAGGAACCGGCCGGGAAGGACGCTGAGCC
>JALCPO010000041.1 GCA_022650455.1 Oscillospiraceae bacterium | reverse complement strand
TGCCGTCGCCTCCGCAGCAGACGACCGCGTCATTTTCGCCGGCATACTGCTTGGCAAAATCGGTGGCGTCTCCCTTCTTCGCCGTGATCCGGACAGTTGGATCGCAGCCTTTTTTCCGAAACCAGTCCGCAATCGGAAACGTTTTGATCTTCGCGCCCGATCTTCCGGCCGCCGGATTGATAATCAACAGGATCTTTTCCATATGTTTTCACCTTTTTGCAAAAAGCTTCCCTCACCGCATCCTTTTCGCCGCTCTTTCCAATCGCTTGATGAAAACGCGGGGCTGGCACAAAAGCGTTTTCACACAAAAAGGAAACGCTCCGTGATGCACGGATGCGGATTCCTGACTACTGTTCCAACCGATCCGCCCTTATTATATTCCTTTCCGGGGCATAAAATCAATTCACCCGGACCGGAACGAAGGAAAAAGAATCGCCGCACGGTTATCCCGTGCGGCGAAATCGGATCGGGCCTTGCCCGCTTTCCGTCAGTTCCGGAATCCGGCTTTTTCAAGAGCCTGCCGGATATCCCCGATAATATCCTCCGTGTCCTCCAGCCCGACGCTGAAGCGGAAAAAGCCCCCGTGGAACTCTTCCGGGTACAGGTACTGCCGCTCGTCGTCCGGCCCGAGAAAAACGATCAGGCTTTCATCGTGCCCCAGCGACACGGCCGAGGTAATGACTTTCAAATGGCTGACGAACCGGTTGTGGGCATCCGCGTCGCCTTTCAGGCCAAAGGAAATCATGCCGGAAAATCCGTTTTTCATCTGTCTGGAAGCGATCGGGTACCCGCGGTCGCTTTCCAGCCCCGGATAAGCGACGAAGCGGACCGCCGGGTCATTTTTCAGGAAACGGGCGACCTTCAGCGCGCTTTCGCTGTGCTGGCGCATCCGAAGGGGAAGCGTGACGGCCCCGCGCATAATCAGCCACGCGTTAAACGGGCTGATCGCCCCGCCGAGGTTGACCATCGCCTGCAGGCGGATTTGATCGATCAGCTCTTTTTTCCCGGAAACGGCGCCGCCGAGCGCGTCCCCGTGGCCGTTGATGTATTTCGTCAGGCTTTCCACCGTCAGGTCGGCTCCCAGCTCCGCGGGCCTCTGCAGGTACGGGGAAGCGAAGGTATTGTCAACCGAAAAAAGGATCCCCCGGTCGTGGGCGATTTTCGCGATTTCGGCAATATTGCTGACGCCCAGCGTCGGATTTCCCGGCGTTTCCACATGGATCAGCTTCGTATTCGGCCGGATGGCCGCCTTGACCGCTTCCGGGTCCGACGTATCGACCAGAGTCGCCTCAATGCCGTATTTGTTCTTGAGATGTTCCGTCAGCAGGCGGTAGACCGCAATATAAGTCACCTTCGAGCTGACGACATGGTCGCCGGACTTCAGAAACGTGAAAAACACACCGGAAAGGGCCGCCACGCCGCTGGCAAGGACCACACTGTCCTCCGTGCCTTCCAGCGCCGCTATTTTTTCCTGAAGATATTTCTGGTTCACGCCGCCGTTGCGCGTATATAACGCTTTGTCGGCGCTGCTCCAGTTCAGGGTGCTTGGGTCGTAGGGCAGCTCATAACAGTTCGCAAGGGTAATCGGGCGTTTGATCGCTCCAGTGTCCTTATCCACGTCATTTCCCGTGTGCACCGCCCGGGTCTGGAAACCGTATTCCGGGCCGTATGTTCTTTCAGCCATTTTCCAATCTCCCATCTGTCAATTCATTCTGCTGTTCCTGCAAATCGGAAAGGTTATACGGCGTCCGCTGATACACAAAGTAGTTGAGCCAGTTGGAAAACAGCAGCGACGCATGGGCCCGCCAGTTAATGGCGGTGGATTTCCGCGGATCGTCGTCCCGAAAATAATTCTCCGGAACCTTCGTCGGGATTCCCTTTTTTACATCGCGAAAATATTCTTTCGCAAGCGTATTCCGCTCATACTCGCAGTGCCCGGTGACAAAGACCTGCCTGCCGTTCCGGTTTGCAGCCAGATAAACGCCCGCCCGTTTGGAAACCGCCAGGATCTCCAGCTGCGGAATCTTTTCGATGTCGCTTTTTCTCACTTCCGTGTAGCGGGAATGCGGCGCCCAGAAATAATCGTCGAACCCGCGGAGCAGCGGATGTGCGGGGAAAAGGATCCGGTGCTCGAACACGCCGGACAGCTTTTCCGGCAGCTCATACTTCGGAACGCCGAAATGATGGTACAGGCCCGCCTGCGCGCCCCAGCAGATGTGAAGCGTGGAGTAGACGGAATGTTTCGACCAGTCCATCACGCGGCACAGTTCCGGCCAATAGTCCACCTGCTCAAATTTCAGCCGCTCTACCGGCGCACCGGTGATAATCATGCCGTCGTACCGGTTGTTTTCCACTTCTCCGAAGCTCTTGTAGAATTTCAGCAGGTACTCCAGCGACGTATGCTTTGCCACATGGCTGGTCATGCGCAGAAATTCCACTTCCAGCTGAAGCGGAGAATTGCTGAGGAGCCGCAGCAGTTGTTTTTCCGTATCGGCCTTGGTGGGCATGAGATTCAAGATCAGAAGATGCAGGGGCCGGATGTCCTGGTGAAGGGCTCTGTCCCGGTTCATAACAAAGATGTTTTCCTTTTCCAAAGCTTCCGCAGCCGGCAAGCCTTCCGGCACGGTAATCGGCATCACATACACCCCCATCGCCGTGAAATGAGAAACGGAAGACGGTGAGGAGCGCCAGCGCGCTCCTCACTCTCCCTTCCTGCGGTATTTGCAGGACTCGATTCAGATTTTGTCGAGCGCCTGGCCGAGATCCCAAATCAGGTCGTCCGGGTCTTCCACACCGACGGAAATGCGGATGGTCTCCGGCCCGAACCCGGCCGCGCGCTGCTCTTCCAGGTTGAGCTGCTGGTGCGTTGTGGTGGAAGGATGGATCACCAGCGACTTCGCGTCGGCCACATTGGCGAGCTGCGAGAAGATTTCGAGGCTGTCGATAAACTTCTTCGCTTCGTCCACGCCGCCCTTGACGGAGAACGTGAAGATGGAGCCCGCTCCCTTCGGGAAGTATTTCTTCGCAAGGCCGTAATACTTGCTCGACTTCAGCCCCGGGTAGTTGACCTCTTTCACCTTCGGATGATTCTCGAGGAACTCCACGACCTTTTCCGTGTTGGCAACGTGCTTCGCCACACGGAGCGACAGGGACTCGAGGCCCTGGATGAACAGCCAGGAGTTGAACGCGGAAAGCGTGGCTCCGGTGTCGCGCAGAAGCTGTGCGCGGATCTTGGTGACGAACGCCGCCGCGCCGAGGTCCGCGTACTTGATGCCGTGGTAGCTCTTATCCGGCTCGGTGAAGCCCGGGAACTTCCCGCTCGTCCAGTCGAAGTTGCCGCCGTCCACGATCACGCCGCCGATGGAAGTGCCGTGCCCGCCGATGAACTTCGTCGCGGAATGCACCACCACGTTCGCCCCATGCTCAAACGGACGGAACAGGTACGGTGTCGCGAAGGTATTGTCGACGATGACCGGGATCTTGTGCTTCTTCGCGATCTCCCCGACCGCGTCGAAATCGATCACGTTGATACCGGGGTTGCCGAGCGTCTCGTAATAAATCGCCTTGGTCTTGGGGGTGATGGCCTTTTCAAAGCCGTCCAGATCGTCCGGATCGACGAACACCGTATGGACGCCGTACTTCGGGAGCGTGTGGGCAAACAGGTTGTAGGTCCCGCCGTAAAGCGTGCTGGCGGAAACGATTTCGTCCCCTTCGCCCGCGATGTTCAGGACGGAGTAAGTAACCGCCGCCGCGCCGGACGCAACGGCCAGGCCCGCGGAACCGCCTTCCAGCGCCGCGATGCGCTTCTCAAACACATCGGTGGTCGGGTTCGTCAGGCGGGAATAAATGTTGCCCGGGATCGTCAGCCCGAAACGGCCTTCCGCTTCCGTCGTGTCCTTGAACACATAAGACGTGGTCTGGTAAATCGGGACGGCGCGCGCGCCTGTTGCCGGATCCGGTACCTGTCCCGCCTGAACCTGCAGGGTGTCAAAGCCAAACTTTCTTTTGCTCATTGTCAATCGACCTTTCTAAAAATAAATTTTTATGGATTTCGGGGGTTGGTAAAAAAGGATATAAAAAAGCCGCCAGGTTTGTTTGACCTGACAGCCCTCTTGTTGGATTGCGCCGCCAACAGGCGGATCAATTCGGATGCAGATGCTATTCCAACAGCAGAAGGGCCCGGCCAGGTTCCATTTTCGGCATGGCAAAGCACATGACGCCGCACATGCACATGCGCATCATGTTCCCCATTCGGCTGCTGCTTTCCACCCGTGTTTTCATGGCCGGTTCCTCCCTTTCCTAATTTTATAGTAATTATATATGTTTTATGCCTCTATAATATGCCATCCGATTCCGTTTGTCAAGGCTTTTTTCAAAAAATCCAAAAAACTTTTCCGTCTCATTTTGTGTCCATCATAGACGGATTCGGGCGAACTGTCAAGATTCTTCCGCCCTTTTCCGGGAATCGGCTTCAAACGTTCAGGTCGCGCCGGCGGTAGCAGAAATAGGTCAGCCAAAGCAGAAAAGCGGCAAGCGCGAGCGAAAGCGATACGGCCAAAGGATCCAGGCCGTCTCCCCGCACGATTCCGCTGTAGCTGAAATACTGGAACGGGGAAAGGACCTTGAGCGCGTCCAGCCGGTCGGTGAGATTCGTGATCTCCGAGACGACGAACGACCCGACCATGACGCCCGCGGCGGCCGGGCCCGTCAGTTTCGGCTTTTTCAGGGCGGCCGCAAACAGGGTGCCCATCGAGACAAAAATCAGCTGGACCAGAAACAGGCTCAGCACAAACAGGACGATCTCGCCGTTGATCTCCGGGCCTTTGTTGTAAGCCGCAACCATCGCGATGCTGGAAATAAGGATCACCGCGTCCAAAACCAGCAGGTTCACCAGCGCGGCGCAAAGTTTCGAGGTAATGATCGCGGACCGGGAAACCGGCTTCACCGCTAAAAACTCCGCCGTTTTGCCGCGTTCCTCTTTCGCGAGGATGCCGCTCCCCAGCAGTACCGCGTGGGCGGCCGCCGCAAGCTCAAGATAGAGGAACAGGAAGGCGAAAAAGCCGCTCATCTTCGTCACGTCGAAATCCCCCATGCCCAGAAGCGCCCGGAACGCACGGGGAAGCTCATTCAGGACGCCGTTGTTCGCGTTGTCGCCGGAATACGCCGTGTACTTGCTCATGCCGCTCAGGACGCCGAGCGCCATGCACACGCTCCAGATCACCAGGGATTTTCGGTTTGCCTTCAGCTCCCTGAAAAAAATATTCATCGGAATCCAACCTTTCTCCATGGAAAAAATCAAGGAACCGCATGGATGTCTTTCCTGTTGTAAACGAGATAGCTCGCGGCAATGGAGACCGCCGCCACGACGGCGCCGGTGATGAGGTAGGAAGTCTCATAGGTGCCGTTGCGGATGATCCAGATAAAATCAAAATACCGGAACGGGGAAAGATACCGGGCGGGGTCGTCGCTTTTCTGCGCCAGCAGGGCACCGACGGCGTACAGGCCGAAAACCATGCCGAGGGACAGGGGAAGGACGTTTTTCATCCTTTGGAAAAACACGGACACGACCATGCCGACGGCAAAGAAAATAAGCTGGATGAAAAGCAGCGAAAGATTGATCATCAGGAAGATTTTCCGATCAAAATCCTGCGTTTTCACAAGATTCGCCATGAAAAAGGTGAACGCGTCGTATGCCGCATTCGTCGCAAGGATCGCCGTCAGGGCAGCCAGCAGCTTGGCGCTGACAATCGCGGACCGCGAAACGGGCTTGACCAGCAGAAAATCCGCCGTCCGTTCGCGCGATTCCCGGGAAAGGGCGGAAAGACCCAGGTTGGCCGCCTGAATGGCGCCGCACAGGGATACAAACGGGAAAGCCATGGAATAAAAGCCGACGAGCGTCGTCAGAAAATCGAGATGGATGCCGAGCACGGCCCGAACCGCCGGAGAATACCCTTCCAGGAGCTTCCGGAAATTTTCCGCGTCTTTCATCATGCCCGGGTAGACCGCAAAGTACAGGGCCGCAAGCGCCGCCAGGCCGGCAATCCAGATTGCCGTCGACTTTACGAGCGACCGGACTTCGTGCCGGTACATATTCATCGGGCTACCCCTCCTTCGTATAGTAATGGAGAAAGATTTCTTCCAGGTCGGGCTCCGTAATCGAGATGTTCCGCAGGCTGACCGACGCGATTTTCCGCAGCACCGTATTGAGATTGCCCCGGAACATGAAACTGACGGTATTCCCTTTCGTGTGGAGGTCGCTGACGCCGTCGATGCGGAAGACCTCTTCCGGAACCGCGGATTCGGCTTCCAGGCTGATTCTCTTATAGCTGTTCGCCTGCAGGTCGCTCATTTTTTCCAGTTTGATGATTTTCCCTTCCTTGATGAACGCAACCCGGCCGCACATCTTCTGGACCTCGCTCAAAATGTGGGAAGAAAAGAAAACGGTGGCGCCCTTCCGGTTTTCCTCCGCGATCAGCTCAAAAAACTTCTGCTGCATCAGCGGGTCCAGGCCGCTCGTCGGTTCGTCCAGGATAATCAGCTTCGGTTCGTGAAGCAGGCCCTGCACGATGCCGACCTTCTTCCTGTTTCCAAAGGACAGGTCCGCAATTTTCTTATTCAGGTCGAGGTCCATCCTCTCGGCAAGCTCGGCGATCCGTTTGGTGCAGTCCTTTTTATAGAAGCTGGCGGAATACTTCAGCAGGTCGGTCACCCGCATCCCGTCGTAGTAAAACACTTCGGACGGCAGATACCCCACTTCTTTTCGCACTTCCGGGTGTTCGATGCAGCTTTTCCCGAAGACGGCCGCGCTGCCGCCCGTCGGCCGGATCAGGCCGAGCAGCGTCCGGATCGTGGTGGACTTTCCCGCGCCGTTCGGGCCGATGAAGCCGAAGATCTCCCCTTCTTCCACATTCAGGTTGACGTTGCGGATCCCCCTCGACTTTCCATACTGCTTGGTAAGGTTTTTCAGTTCAATCACGCTCATGGCGCACCCTCCGGTTTTTCATTTTTGGGAATCCTCTCCCCGATAAAAATTGTTCTTCAGCAGCTCCAGATACCGGTAGAAATCTTCCGTCGCTTTTTCCATGCTGACACGGCCCGAGTGCGGCAGTTCGCTCATCACGCCTTCTTCGAGCCGGATCAGCATTTTCAGGACGGTAGCCGGGTCGATCCCTTCCTTGAATTTCGACGTGTCGACGCCGTCCAGAGTAAATCTTTTCTCATAGCTTTCGCTCGCGGCCAGCAGGGACTCGATTCGCGGCCGGACTTCCGCATCCGTTTCAAAATACATGCTGTTCAGAAACGCGAAAATCGCGGGGTGCTTTTTTAAAACCGATATTTTTACGTCGGCCGCGAGCCGGATTTTCTCAAAAAAATCGGTAACGCCCCGGTTCGACCCATCGCTCAGCACCCTCACGATCATCCCGGAGCAGAAATCGACGAGATAAAAATACAGCGCCCTTTTGTTGCCGAAATAATGGAAAACCGCGGCTTTGGAAATACCGGCGGCCTTCGCAATATCGCCGGCGGAAGCCTTTTTGTAGCCGTTTGCCGCAAACGCGCCCATGGCCGCGTTGAGGATGCGGTTCTGCTTTTCCTCCGGAAGATTTTGAAATTTCTCCAGCGGTTCCACCCCCTTCGGGGAAATTTTTGACCGAATCGGTCCGTTCCCTCATTATAGTCGAGCGAACCGATTCGGTCAATAGCTTTTTCCTCTTTTTCCGGGAGACGCGGCCGATTCCGCGTTACGGTTTTTCTCCGTTCCCGGAAAGCGGCAGGCCGTCGATCTCCTCCAGAATTTTTTTTCTCTGCTCCCCGGGCATAAGGTCGCGGCTGTAAGTGTCGTACGGCCCGCATCCGTTTTGCAGAATAAATTTGGCGCTGTAAAAATTCGCCGTCAGCTCCGTGACGAATACCACCATTTCCTGGCTCTCTCCGAACGCAACCGCCATGAAATCAAACGCATGCTCCAGCATGGCGGACACGGAAGCGATCTCGTCCTTCCGACGGGCGACATCCTCTCCGAACCGCTCTTTGACGAACGAAAACGCGTCGGCCGCCTGCCCTTCCGCTTTCCGCAGCGCTTTCGCGTAGCCCTCGAGGGCGCGGGCGCAGCGGTGCGCCACAGTTTCTTCTTCCCGGTCCGTCCGGCCGGTTTCCTTCCGTGCGGCAAGCTCTTCCTCCATCTGCCGCGCAAGCCGCAGCAAAAGGGCGTCCGGCGCGCCGTCCGTTTCCGGCAGCAGCGCCTTCCAGTCCTTCAGCCCGCGGAATACGGCGTCGGTGAGCCGGTCGGTCGCGTCAGCCTGCCGGAACCGCTCGTTCAGCCTGCTCAGCAGCAGGCCGATGACGCTCAGCCTTTCGTCGAACCGAGCATGCTGCAGCTTGGCGACCGCCCGTTCCGAAAATTTTCCATTTAGGATTTCATCTACATGATAATCCTCGCGGTATTTGTTGTAGAGCTCGTAATAATTGGCAAAATCCTTTGCAACGGCGGTATTCTGGATATATTGAAGGACCAGCTCCTGCCCAACTTCCAGCCCGAGCGCTTCCCGCATGCCGATCATCTCGGAAAGATCTTCCCATCCGCGCGCCGTGGCGAACTGAACCCCGTCGGGCGTCGTCTCGATGCGGTAGAAATTCTCGCGTCGAATCTCGAGATAGGACAGGATCGACCCGTGGATGGACTGCCGGTAGGCGTATTCCTTCCAAGCGCCGAAATCCGGCTCCACGTCGATCCGCCGGACGCGGTCCAGCGTAACGATGTCGAACTCGCGCGCGGAGCGGTTATACTCCGGCGGGTTCCCCGCGGCCACGATGACCCAGCCTTCCGGAACCTTCTGGTTCCCGAAGGTCTTGCCCTGCAGAAACTGGAGCATGGTGGGAACCAGCGTCTCGGAGACGCAGTTGATCTCATCGATGAACAGGATTCCCTCCCGCAGGCCGGTGCGTTCCATCTTGTCGTAAACAGACGCGATGATCTCGCTCATGGTGTACTCCGTGACGGAATACTCCCGCCCGCCGTACGTCTTTTTCCGGATAAACGGCAGGCCTATGGCGCTCTGCCTCGTGTGGTGCGTAATGGTGTAGGCCACGAGGGCCACCCCGCACTCCCGGGCAACCTGCCCGATGATCTGCGTCTTGCCGATGCCGGGCGGGCCCATCAGCAGCAACGGACGCTGGCGGATCGGCGGGATGCGGTAATCCCCGCTTTCGTCCCGCTGCAGGTAGGCGCGCACGGTGTTCCGGATCTCTTCCTTGGCGTTTTTAATATTCATAGTGGGGCGGTTCCTCCCAGTCTTGCGTTGAATTGTCCTGCGGATCTTTCGGCATGTCTTCCAGATCTTCCGGTTCCAGGATCAGCTTGATCGCCCACGGGGGCACGTCGGCGTCGGAAAAATTCTCCCGCAGAAAGACAAACGCCGCATCGTACGGCGGGCGCCGCCGCGGAAAAACGCCTTTCCCGTCCGTAAAATAAATCAAGCCTTTCAGGCGGGTAAACGCTTTTTGCCGGAGCAGCTCGTCCACATAGCGGAATACGGGACGGAAATCGGTTCCGCCGCTGCCGATCAGCTGAAAATGATCCATATAGTCCCGCAGTTCCGTGCCGCTGGTGATTTTCCGGTCGGAACGCACGGCTTCATCGCACTGGATGATATGGATATTCACTTTCCGGAAAAAGCTTTCCGAATCTTTCAATATCGCATAGGTCTGTTCCAGAAAAGAGCGCACCAGCCTGCCGGAGCAGGACAGAGACGTGTCGATTGCGATGACGAAATCCTCAACCTTCTTCACTTCCCGCGTCTCCTGCGGCTCCACGAGCGGCATGTTCCCGTAAAGGCTCATGCCGTAGGTGTAAAGGATGGGGTCGAACGAATCGAGGTCGAGCCCGGGCTCCTCGCGCAGGACCGCGAACCGTTTCAGGAACCGGCGGTAATCGTACCGCTCCCGGTTTTCCACCCGAACCTGCCGGAGCAGCGCCTGCGACTGCTCCGCCCGGTCGCGCCCCAGCGTCTCCATGTTGGTCTGCATCTTCCGGCCGATGTCCTCCCATTTTTGCCGCGGCGAGAGCGCACGGCCGGACGGCCGTTTGCGCGGGTCGGGCCAGAAGGAATGGTCGTCGGCGCGGAATTCCCCATCCAGACGCCCGCGTTCTTCGGCGGACAGCCGCATCCCGCTCAGCATGGCATAGACCCGTTCGGCCGTGGGGACCTTGAGCTTTTCGCGAAGGGTGTCGTAAAAATTCCGCCGGTACCAAGAGGGCGGGATCCGGACGCACCGCTGCCGCAGCCCGTCGACGACAAATTCCATCGCAATATCACAGGCGAGGTTCCAAAGCTCCCGGTCTTCCCGCCGCGGTTTCCAGAGATGGCGGAAGACGCAGTGGAAAACCACATGGAGATAGCTCCGGTTGACCGCGGCCCGGCTTTGCCGGTAAAGGGAAAGCAGCCTGTCCGCATCATAAAAAAGCCGGACGCCGTCCGTTCCCATGGGCTTCGCCAGCGGCCGCATTTCATAGGAAAGGCCGCTGAGCGCGAGGTCGAGGAAGCGCATGTTCCGGTACAGCTCCATGCGCGAAGCGGCCAGAATCCGCTCCCCGATTTTCCGAAGCCGGTCTTCCCCGTCGTTTTCCATCCGGCAGCCCCCTTTCCCGTTCTTTACAGATCGTATGTTTTTTCTTTCGGGGATGATCCTCTGCGGCGGGCGTCCAGCAAAGCGCCCAGGCACTCCGTTCTCCCTTTCTGCGCGGCAAGCTTCATCGCGGCTTCCGCGCTCTCCTCCGTCAGGACTCCGCGATCCGCCAAAAGCGTAAGCCCCTCCGGGTCGTCGTCCAGAACCGGAAGCCTTGCCGCGGCGACGGCATTCTCTTTCAGATAAGCGAGATACTGCCGGGCGAACGCGCCGGAGAGGCGGAACGGGCGGCGCAGGCGTTCCCACGCGATGCGCAGGACCGTCGGCGGCTCCGCTTCCACCTGTGCCATACGGAACTGCCCGTCGTAGGACAGCGGGTCCAGGCGGTCCCCCTCAAAGCACTGCCGGTACCGGTATCCGGCGCCGTGGATGAAGTGCTCGAAAATATGGGCGGGCGCATTTTCCACGGATTCCTCGTAATACTCCGGAAAAATCCAGACGCTTTCTTCGGCCCCGGCGCGGAAGGTGACGCGCAGTTCGCGCGGCACTTCCGCCAGCAGGCCCGGCAGGCACGTCGGCTCGTCGGGGCGCATGCGGAACGCCGCTCCCGTCAGGGCGCCGCAGTTCATGAAAGCCCCGTTGCCGATTCTGGCCGGGCCGGCGCCAAACTCCACCCGCGAAAGCCCGGTGCAGTTGTAAAACGCATATTCCCCGACGGAGCGGATGCCGGCGGGCAGCGTGATCCGGCGAAGGGACGGGCCGCCGAGAAAGCGCGCACGGCCGTCCGGAGCCGCCGGGTCCCCGCTTACCGCGGAGCGGATCTCCGTCCCGGGCGGGACGCGTTCGGCTGCGGCTCCGGGGGCGGAAAACGCATAAGGGCCGATTTCCCGCAGCGGCAGCCCGTCCACGGCATCCGGAAGCGAAACCCAGGAGCCGCAGCCCCGGCACGAAAGGAGCGCCGCTCCGTCCGAAACCGGGAGATATTCCATTTTCAGGTTCATGGTTCCGATTGTTTCCTGCAAGCCGCAATTCCATCCTTTCCCGCCCGGGCCCCGCAAAAAGAGGGCGCGCGAACCGGCTTCCGGTCCCGCCCCCCCTGTTTTTTCAACTTGCGATTGCCGCAGACCGCCGTACCGAAGAAAGGTCAGCGGCCGGCCACCATGAAGTAAACGGCCACAACGACGCCCAGAACGATGCGGTAATAGCCGAACGGCTTGAAGTCGTGCTTTTTAATATACCCCATCAGGAAACGAATGGCCAGAACCGACACGACAAACGCCGTGACCATCCCCACGACGAGGACCGACGCTTCCAGCGGGGTGTAGGAAAACCCGAATTTCACCATTTTCAGCAGGCTGGCGCCCAGCATCACCGGAATGGCGAGGAAAAACGTAAACTCGGCGGCGACCTCGCGGGACGTGCCGATCAAAATGGCCCCGAGGATGGTCGCGCCCGAGCGGGACGTTCCCGGAATGAGGGACAGCGCCTGAAAAACGCCGATGAGCAGAGCCGTCCGGTACGAAAGCTCCGGCAGCTTCTGGACGGACGGAATCCTGCGGCGGTTCCGGTTCTCCACCAGGATAAACAGGACGCCGTACACGACGAGGGTGACGGCAACCGTTTTGTAGTTGTAAAACAGCTCGTTGATCTTATCGTTGAAAAGAAGCCCGATGATTCCCGCCGGGACGCAGGAAACAATCACTTTTCCCCACAGGGAAACCGTATCCCTTTTCTGCAGCCGCGTCTTGTTGGAAGCAAACGGATTCAACTTGTTGAAATACAAAACCACCACGGCAAGAATCGCGCCGAACTGGATCACGACCAGGAACATCTCGATAAACCGGGCGGACATGTCCAGCCGGACGAATTCGTCCGCCAGGATCATGTGGCCGGTGCTGCTGATGGGGAGCCACTCCGTAAGGCCCTCGATAACGCCGAAAAGGATCGCCTTCAGAATCTCAATCAAATTTATCCCTCACAATGCCGTTTTTCCGGACGAATTTTATTATAGATGGGGGTGTCGCGGAATGCAAGGGAAATCCGCCCCCGCCGCCGGAATTTTCCGCGTCAGCCGAGATTCTCCGTAAAGAACCGGTACGCGTTTCCGTAGAAAATGGCGTCCGCGGTTTCCGCGCCGAATTTTTCGCTCAGAAGGCCGTGGAGACGGTCCATGTCTTCCATGCCCCGGATTCCTTCCACGAGCCTGCACCCGTCGAAATCCGAGCCGACCGCAACCGCCTTTTCACCGCCGAGGTGCAGGAAGTGATCGACATGCCGCAGCAGATCGTCCAGCGTCGCATGGCCGTCGGACAGGAATTTCTCGAAGAAATTGATCCCGACGAGTCCGCCGCCCTTCACGATTTCGCGGAACTGGTCGTCGGTGAGGTTGCGTTCGCAGCCGCAGACCGATTTGGAATCCGAATGGGTGGCGACGAAGGGCTTTTGCGCGGCGCGCGCGACGTCCCAGAAGCCCGGCTCCGAAAGATGCGACACGTCGACGACGATGCCCTGCCGGTTCATTTCCCGCACCAGGTCGAAGCCGAACGGGGTGAGGCCCCCCGCATCTTCCGCCTTGCAGCCGTCGCCCGCTTCGCAACGGCCGTTCCAGGTCAGGGTAATCAGCCGGACGCCTGCCTGCCATGCGTCGCGCAGATGCTCCAGGCTTCCCGCCAGGGCGGCCGAGCCCTCGATGGAAAGAAGCGCAATCTCTTTGGACTCTCCCGCCGCTTTTTCGATCTCCGCGGAAGAGCGGCAGAACGACACCACGTCGGCGTTTTTCTTCATTTCATCCGCAAAAAATCCGGCCACGCGGCGAAAGTAGCGGTACGCGTCCCCGCCGCGCCGCCCATCGTCCAGCCAAATTGCGAAGATCTGCGCCCAGTTCTCATATCTGCGTCCCTTTTCAAGGCTGACGCAGAGATCGTTGGACCTCAGGCCGCAGTGCTTTTCGCAGCATTCCGTCGCCGTATCGCAGTGCAGATCAAAATATTTCAAAACGCCCACCCTTTCTCCTGTTTCATCCGCCGCACGCTTCCACAAAAAGGGCGAACAGCCTGCGCATGGCGGGGTCCCCGGCGGCCGCCATCTGCTCCGGGTGCCACTGCACGCCCAGAACGAACGGCCCGTTTTCCTTTTCAATCGCTTCCACGATGCCGTCCTTCGCCGCGGCGCCGACCCGGAAGCCGTCTGCCACCCGCTTCACCGCCTGATGGTGAAAGCTGTTGGTCAGGGCCGACTCTCCCAAGACCGGGTACAGGACGCTGTCCCGGCCGACGCCGACCGTATGGCTCGGGCGGGACGATTCCGCGTTCTGCCAGTGGTTCACGGTGCACGTTTCCACCCGGCGGATGTCCTGGTAAAGCGTGCCGCCGAAGCAGACGTTGACGGACTGGATTCCCCGGCAGATGCCGAAGACCGGTTTTCCCCGCGCATATGCTTCGCGGATGGAAACCAGGTCCAGATGGTCCCGCTCCGGGCTGAACGAGCCCTGGCCCCAGCCCGGCTCTTCTCCGTAAAGCTGCGGCACCAGGTCGTTGCCGCCGGTCACCAGCAGCCCGTCGATCTTCCCGACCATCCCGGCCACCGCGGCGTCGCCGTCCGCCGGCGGAAGGACCAGCGGAAGCCCGCCGGCGTCCAGCACGGATAAAACGTAGGCATAGGGCACCGAAACGGCCTTATTGGCCCGGGAAAGATCCGGGTCGCCGCTTTTCAGGCTGGAAAGGATTCCGATTACGGGCCGGTCCATGGCACGCCTCCTGAAAATGATGCATATGCTCCTCTGCCGGAAAAGATTCCCGGAAACGGGAAGCGCGCAGAGCCGCCCGCTCCGTTCAGTCCGTTCCGGGCCCTTCCACAAGGAAATCCTTCAGCCGGTCGAGAATCTTCCGGTCGTCGGAATGGATGTCCAGCCGGATCGGTTTGGACAGGTCCAGGCTGAAAATCCCCATGATGGATTTCGCGTCGAGGATGCGGACGCCCTCGATCAGCTCGCAGTCGGCGCCGATCTTCGCAATCACGGCGGAAAAATCCTTTACTTTCTGGACGGTGTCGAGCCGTACTTTCACTGTCATCATAACAATATTCCCCCCGGTTTCCTGTTCAAACGAACTGGCTTTTGTCGTTGACGCGGTCAATGATGTTCTGCCTGAAATTGATCACCTTATGCTCGTATTCCCCGTCCATCAAAGGGGAACGGATCATAAAATCGGCCGTCGCGCGGTTGTTCGCGATGGGAATGTCGTAGACCTGCGCGATCCGCAGCAGCGCCTTGACGTCGGGGTCGTGCGGCTGCGCTTCCAGCGGGTCGGAAAAAAAGACCACAAAATTGACGACGCCCTCCACGATCTTCGCGCCGATCTGCTGGTCGCCGCCCAGCGGGCCGCTGTTGAAGCCCTTGACCGGAAGGCCGGTCTCTTCCGCGACCAGCCGGGCCGTCGTGCCGGTCCCGCAGAGGATATGTTTCTTGAGGATGTCGCGGTTTTCCGCGCACCATTCGATCAATTCCCGCTTTTTCCCGTCGTGGGCGATCAAAGCGATGGTTTTTTGCCTGCCGATCGTAAATGTGATAAACTCGTCTTTCATCGTTCTCTCCTATTCCGCAGATTTCCGTCCGGGCCTTTCCCATCCATCTTACCGTTTTCCCGCGGGTTATGCAAGGAAAACGATGCCCGGGCGGTGAAAAAAAGCGTTCAGCCCTCAAGAATTTTCACATAGAAATGTCTCCTGCGCGGCCCGTCGAATTCACAGAAATAAATGCCCTGCCACGTGCCCAGGACGAGCCTTCCGCCCTGCACGGGAATCGTCGCGCTGGAGCCGACACAGCTCGCCTTGAGGTGCGCCCTGGAATTGCCCTCGGCATGAAGGAACTCCGGGCAGTCCGGGAAAGCCCGCGAGAGCCCGAGCAGCAGGTCGTGCACGACGGCCGGGTCCGCGTTTTCGTTGATCGTAATCCCCGCCGTGGTATGCGGGCAGTACACGACGCAGACGCCCTCCGTCACGCCGCTTTTCTCCAGGGATTTCCGCACCATCCCCGTCACGTTGGTAAACCCTTCCGTATCCGTTTGCAGGCTGTATTGATCCAGCACCTGAAATCACCTTCCGCTCCATTTTTATGACAGAAGATACCGGAAAAAGAATCGCTTGCGTTCCGGTTTATTATACCATATCCGGCAACGCGGCGAAACCGGTGCTCTCCTGCGGCCGCGGGAAATATTTTCTGCGGACGGCTTGTTTTTCCTCGCTCCCCGGGTTAAGATGAGAAAGAAAACATCCCGCCCGGACGGATTTGCCGCTCCCGCCGGGGCCTCTGAAAGGAAGTCTCCATGGAAAAGACCTTACTGAACATCGCCTTCATTCTGACCGCCGCCAAGGTCGGCGGGCTTCTGAGCAGCAAGCTGAAGATGCCGGAAGTTCTCGGCGCCCTCGTTTCCGGGGTCGTTCTCGGGCCGGCCGCGCTGAACCTCGTGCAGTACAGCGACGGCATCCGGCTGCTCGCGAACCTCGGCGTAATTTTCCTGATGTTCCTCGCCGGCTTGGAAACCAACCTGAAAGAGTTCAAAAAGGCGGGAAGATCCTCGCTGGCAATCGCCGTGTCCGGGGTTCTCCTTCCGTTCGTGCTGGGGGTACTGGGCGCATCCCTGTTTTTCAGCAGCCGGACGGAAAACATTTTTATCGGCGTCATCCTGACCGCCACAAGCGTCAGCATCACGGTCGAAACGCTGACGGAGCTTGGGAAACTGAACACGCGCGCCGGGGTCAACATCCTCGGCGCCGCGGTGATCGACGATATTCTTGGGCTGATCCTGATCTCGGTGATTCTGGCCGTGGCCGGAAAAGGGGGAAACACGTCCCTCGGCGTCACGCTCGCCAAAATCGCCGCGTTCTGCCTGGTGTCGGTTCTGGCCATCGTCTTTCTGCCCAAAATGGCAGAAAAGCACGCGGACCGGATCCGGCCCGGACGAACCCTGCTGACTTTTTCCTTCGCGGCCGTCCTGTTCGCCGCGTTTGCCGCCGAAAAGCTCGGCATTGCGGCCATCACCGGGGCTTATCTGTGCGGGCTGCTGCTGTCCCAGATCAAGCCGAAGGAATATCTGGTGAGGAACGTAAAAACGGTCTCTTCCGGATTTCTCGCCCCGATCTTCTTCGCAAGCGTCGGAATCGAAACGGACGTCAGCGGGCTCAACGGAGAAATGCTTCTCATTACGCTCGTAATGTTCGCCGTCGCGGTCGTCGGGAAAGTTGCCGGCTGCGGAGCGGCGGCCCGGCTGTTCCGCATGACGCGGCGGGAAAGCCTGCAAATCGGCACAGGGATGGTCTCCCGCGGGGAAGTGGCCATTATCACCGCCAATATCGGGCTGCAAAACCACATCATATCCCAGGAAGTTTTTCTTCCGACGATTCTGGTCGTGATCCTCACGACTCTGGCAACCCCGATTTTCCTGAAACTTGCCTTCACCCGCCGCAGCGAAGCGCGGCCGTAAAATCGCCCGCGCTTGCCGCAGGGGCGGATCGCGCCTATAATTTAAGAAAGCATATTCCGTTTCGATCATGCCCATAATGAAAATATCCGGATTTATTCGGACCCCGGGCCGTTCCGGCGCACCGGGAGACGTGCCGCCGGACGGGCGGATCATCAATTTCTGGAAGGAACTGTGAAAATTGAAAATAGGGATTTTTGATTCCGGGATCGGCGGGCTGACGGTGCTGCATCAGGCGCTCCGGACGCTGCCGAACGAAGAATACCTTTATTACGCGGACGTCGACCACGTCCCGTACGGCGAAAAGACGAAGGACGAGATTCTCCGCTATGTGGACGGGGCCGTCGGATTTATGGTTTCCAAAGGCGTGAAAGCGGCCGTCCTCGCCTGCAACACCGCCACCAGCGTGGCGATCGGGACGCTGCGAAAAAAGTTCGACATCCCGATCCTCGGCATCGAACCGGCGGTAAAACCCGCCGTGGAAGGCTGCGAGGGCAAGCGGATCATGGTCGTCGCAACGCCCGTCACCGTCCGCGAGGAAAAGCTGAAAAACCTCATCGTCCGGGTGGACGGGGAACACATGGTGGACCTTCTCCCCCTGCCCCGGCTGGTGGCGTTTGCGGAAAAAGGGGAATTCCGTTCACCCGAGCTCTGGAACTACCTGAAAACCCGCTTTTCGGAATACGACCTGTCGGATTATTCCTTTCTGGTGCTCGGATGCACCCATTTCAATTTCTTCAAGGACACCTTCCGCCGGATTTTCCCGAAATGCGTCCGCATCATCGACGGCAGCGCCGGCACCGTCAACCATCTGAAAGAGGTGCTGAAGGAAAACGGGCTGCTGGAGCACAACCCTTTTTCTGTGGAATACTACCTTTCCGGCCGAAAAGTGACGGACGCCGCGCGCCTCGAGCGGATCCGGAAGCTGCACGACCGCCTGGAGCAGATGCTGCGGCTTTGAACGGCGGGGCCGGGACGAATTCTTTCCCTTCCGACGCCGGCAACGCCCTTTCGTAAATTTCCACGGTATCCCGCGGCGGAAGGCTGTATTTTCGGTAACGTTTTTTCTTGTAAACATCCCCGGCCGTGTTATAAAATGGAGTGGGCAAAACGCCCGGGAGGCTTCGCCCCTCCGATAAAAACGAAATTTTCGGCCGGAAAGGACTCTTTTTGACTCATGAAACTCATTGCTTACAACTATCGCTCCGACGAACTCGGGTATTTTAAAAAATTCGCGGCAAAATACGGCGTGGAGCTGACCCTCAAAAAGGAAAGCCCGTCCGCGGAAAACGTGGACGACGCGCGGGGCCGCACCTGCATGAGCATGATCACGACGCCGATGACGGAAGAGCTGATGCGGAAATTCTACGACGCCGGCATCCGGTTCGTTTCCACCCGCAGCATCGGGTACGACCACATCGACGTGAAGGCGGCAAAAAAGATCGGCATGCACATTGGGAACGTAAGCTATACGCCGAACAGCGTCGCGGACTACACCGTCATGCTGATCCTGATGGCGACGCGCAGGATGAAGGCGATCGCCCGCCGCAGCGCCGCGCAGGACTTCTCGCTCAGCGGCGTGCAGGGCGTGGAGCTGCACAACCTGACCGTCGGTGTGATCGGCACGGGACGCATCGGCCGGCTCGTGGCGAAACGCCTGAGCGCATTCGGCTGCAGGCTGGTCGCCTACGACCTGTACGAAAACGAGGAGCTGAAGCAGTACGCCGAATATGTGCCGCTGAAACGCCTCTTTGCGGAAAGCGACCTGATTACGATGCATATGCCGGCGACCAGGGACAACTACCACCTGATCAACCGGGAAACCCTCGCCGGCATGAAGGACGGCGTTTTCCTCATCAATACGGCGCGCGGGTCCCTGATCGACACCGGGGCTTTTCTGGACGCCGTGGAGAGCGGAAAAATCGGGGGTGCGGCCCTGGACGTGGTCGAAAAGGAAACCGGCTTGTACTACAACAACCTGAAATGCGAAGTCCTCCGCAACCGCGACCTCGCGGTCCTGAAATCCTACCCGAACGTCATCGTCACGCCGCACACCGCTTTTTACACCGACCAGGCGGTCAGCGACATGGTGGAACATTCCGTGGAAAGCTGCCTGCTGTTTACGCAGGGAAAAGAAAACCCCTGGCAGATCGTCTGACGGCCGGAGCCGAGAGGAGGAGCTTATGAACGACGTTTCCGCCTGGCAGATTTTTTGGCAGAATTACTGGGTGCGGAATCTTTTGATTCCGGCAGCCGTTTTCCTGTTTTTCCTCGTTGTGAGCGTGCCGGTGACCGACCTGCTGTTCCGCTTCACCAAAAAAGCGAACCGCGGCTGGGGCAAAAAACTGGAATACGGATTCCGCAGGCCGCTGCGCCTGCTGCTGGCGGGAACCGGCCTGTACCTCGCCGCAATTGCCTGCCCGGCGGCGTGGGACTCCGTCTCGTTTCAGTCGATCGTCATCCGGTGTTTCCGGAGCCTGTTGATCCTGGTCCCGGCATGGGGCCTTTCCCGCATGGCGGACAGCGTGGAACTGGCCGACACCGTCTTTGCCCGGAAGCTGGACCTGCCGGTCGACAAGGCGCTGCTTCCGGCCGTTTCCGGGGTGATCCGGTTCCTGATCGGGGCCCTCGCCGTCCTGATCGTCGCGCAGGAATGGAACTTCAGCATCAGCGGCCTTCTGGCCGGTCTCGGGCTCGGCGGCCTGGCTTTCGCCCTCGCCGCGAAGGACATGCTGGCCAACCTGTTCGGCGGGTTCGTGATCCTGCTGGACCGCCCGTTCTCCATCGGCGACTGGATTCGCACCGGGGATGTGGAAGGGACCGTGGAAGGAGTCAATTTCCGCAGCGTAAAAGTGCGCACGTTCGGGCAGGCGGTCGTGATCGTCCCGAATTCCCTGGTGACGTCGGGACCGGTCACCAACTTCAGCCGCATGGGCAAGCGGAAAGTGGATTTTTCCCTCTGCCTGGAATACGGAACCCCCGCCGACCGGCTGAAACGCTGCACGGAAAAAATTCGAAACCTGCTCGCGGAAAAGGACGGCATCGAAAACGGAACCGAATCCGTCGCGCTCGACGGATTCGGCGAGAGAGGCGTGGAGCTGGCGGTCGCCTACTACACAACATCCGCCGATTATCAAAATTATTTGCAGGTGCGGGAAGACGTCTTTTACTCGATCCTGAAAATTCTCGAGAGTGAGAAGGCAGAACTGGCGTACCCGCCCAAGGCGGTTATTCTGGAGAACGGCGTGGCGCCGGCCGGCCGCCCCGCGGGGGAAAGACCCACCCCC
>JALCPO010000040.1 GCA_022650455.1 Oscillospiraceae bacterium | reverse complement strand
GGCGAACGCCCTCGCCGTGCTCGGCTACCAGCCTTCCGACGCGGCGGCGGTGGTTGCGAAATTCGACAGCTCCCTTCCGGTGGAAGAACTCATCCGCCTGTCGCTGAAAGCGATGGACCCGGGAAACCGTTCCTCGAAGTGAGCGCGGAATGCGCGGATAGAAAGGCGGCGCGATGGAAAACTTGAATCATAATCCGGTTACCATGGAACAGGGCGATACCGATTTTGAAAACCGCGTGGTGGCGCCGGAGTATTCGCAGGAGGACGCCGACGTCGAAAATCCTCTGCGCCCGCGGACGCTTTCCGAATATATCGGCCAGGACAAGGTGAAGGAGAATCTCTCCGTCTTTATCGAAGCGGCGAAACAGCGGAAGGAGAGCCTCGACCATGTCCTGCTTTACGGCCCCCCGGGGCTGGGCAAAACCACGCTCGCGGGGATTATCGCCAACGAGCTCGGGGTCAGCCTGCGCATCACGTCGGGCCCGGCGGTGGAAAAACCGGGCGACCTCGCGGCGATCCTGACCAACCTGAACCCCGGCGACGTGCTGTTTATCGACGAGGTCCACCGCCTTTCCCGGAGCGTGGAGGAGATCCTGTACCCCGCCATGGAGGATTTCGCGCTGGACATCATCACCGGCAAAGGGCAGATGGCGGCCTCGTACCACCTTCCGCTTCCGAAGTTTACGCTGGTGGGCGCGACCACGCGCGCCGGGCAGCTCAGCGCCCCGCTCCGCGACCGCTTCGGCGTGGTGCTCCGGCTGGAGCTTTACTCTCCGGACGAGCTGGCGCGCATCGTCACGCGCAGCGCGAAGATCCTGGGTATTTCCATCGAGCCGGACGGCGCGCTGGAAATCGCCTCGCGTTCCCGCGGCACGCCGCGCATCGCGAACCGCCTGCTCAAGCGCGTGCGCGATTTCGCCCAGGTTGTGGCGGACGGAAGCATCACCTACCGGGCGGCGAAGACCGGTCTTGACCGGCTGGAAGTCGACAAGCTGGGCCTCGACGCGAACGACCGCCGGCTGCTGAACGCGCTCATCAAATTCTACAACGGCGGGCCGGTCGGCCTGGAAACGCTCGCCGCTGCCATTGGGGAGGAGCCCGTGACGATTGAGGACATCTACGAACCGTACCTGATGCAGATCGGCTTTTTGAACCGGACGCCCCGCGGCCGCTGCGCCACGCGCGCCGCCTACGAGCACCTGGGCCTGAAGCCGCCGGAACCGGCCGACGACGGCCAGCAGAAACTGTTCTGAGCCGGGCCGGAAAAACGGCAAACCCTGGCAGAACCCTGTACCTACATAATTTTGAAATTGGAGTGTTGTTATTCCTATGGGAAGATTATTTGGCACAGACGGCGTGCGCGGCGTCGCGAACACCGAACTGACCTGCGAACTGGCCATGAGCATCGGACGCGCGGCGGCCACCGTCCTGACCGATAATACCCACCGTCACCCGAAGGTGCTTATCGGCAAAGACACGCGCATTTCCTCCGACATGCTGGAAGCGGCGATGATCTCCGGCCTTTGCAGCGTCGGCGCCAACGTTGTCCGCCTCGGCGTGATCCCCACCCCGGCCGTGGCTTTTCTGGTCGGGAAGTACAAGGCGGACGCGGGCGTGATGCTGACCGCCTCGCACAATCCGTGCGAATTCAACGGCATCAAGATTTTCAGCGGTGACGGCTTCAAACTGCCGGACGCGCTGGAAGAGCAGATTGAGGCGATCGTCCTCGACCATAAAGAGGAGCCGTTCCGCCCGACCGGCGGCGACGTCGGCTGCGTCCGGGAAGCGCCGAACACCGTGCGCGACTACGTGAACCACATCAAATGCACCGTCCCGTTTTCCCTGGACGGCATGCGGATCGGCATCGACTGCGCCAACGGCTGCGCCAGCCGCACCGCAAAGCTGCTGTTCAGCGAGCTGGGCGCGGAGTGCCACATGCTGTCGGACAGGCCCAACGGCGTCAACGTGAACGACGGCTGCGGCTCGACCCATATGGAAAGCCTGATGACTTTTGTGCGCGAAAACCACCTCGACGCGGGCGTCGCGTTCGACGGCGACGCGGACCGCTGCCTCGCCGTGGACGAAAGGGGGCAGCTCGTCGACGGCGATTTCGTCATGGCCATCTGCGCGGCGGACATGAAGTCGCGCGGCAAGCTCGCCAAGAACGCCGTGGTCGGGACGATCATGACCAACATGGGCTTCAACCGCTTCTGCGAGGAAAACGGCATGAAGTTCGAGGCGACGAAGGTCGGCGACCGCTACGTGCTGGAAGAGATGCGGCTGGACGGTTACAATTTCGGCGGCGAGCAGAGCGGGCACATCATTTTCCTCGATTTTGCCACGACGGGCGACGGCCAGCTCACGGCCGCCCAGCTTTTGAGCCTGGTCCACCGCAGGCAGGCGAAGCTTTCCAGCCTTGCCACGCTGATGGCCCGTTACCCGCAGGTGATGGTGAACGTGTCGGTCAAGCCGGAGGGGAAGCTCCGCTTCTATACCGACGAGGAAGTCAAGAAGGTCGTGGAGGAGGCAAAGGCCAAGCTCGGCGCGTCCGGCCGCATCATCGTCCGCCCGTCCGGGACCGAGCCGCTGCTCCGCATCATGGTCGAGGGCGAGAACGAGAGCTATATTCAGACGCTTGCGGATTCCGTGGCGGACGTCGTCCGCGAACGGCTGGCCTGATGGGAGAGAAACCGAATTGAGAACCGCAGACTGGCAGGATTATGAGCTGATCGACACGTCTTCGGGCGAGCGCCTGGAGCGCTGGGGCAAGGTTGTTCTGATCCGGCCCGACCCGCAGATCATCTGGGACACGCCTAAAAAGAATCCCCTCTGGCACGCGGCGGACGCGCGCTACGTCCGCTCGGCGAGCGGAGGCGGGCACTGGGAAACGCTCAAGCCCGTGCCCCCCGTTTGGAAGATCCGTTACGGCGGGCTGACGTTTCGTGTCAAGAGAATGGGCTTCAAGCACACCGGCATCTTCCCCGAACAGGCCGTCAACTGGGACTTCGCCGGGGAAAAGATCCGCGGGGCGGGGCGCCCCGTCCGGGTTCTGAATCTGTTCGGCTACACGGGCGCCGCCACGCTGGCCTGCCTGCAGGCGGGCGCCCAGGTGTGCCATGTGGATGCTTCCAGGGGCATGGTGACCTGGGCGAAGGAAAACGCCGGGGAGAGCGGACTTGCCGGGCGGCCCGTCCGCTGGCTGGTGGACGACTGTGAAAAGTTCGTCCGGCGCGAACAGCGGCGGGGCAGCGCCTACGACGCCGTCATCATGGACCCGCCGTCCTACGGGCGCGGCCCGAACGGGGAAGTCTGGAAGCTGGAAGAGCAGCTTTATCCGCTGGTGCGGATGTGCGTTCCGATCCTTTCGGAGAATCCGCTTTTCTTCCTTTTGAATTCCTACACGGCGGGGCTTTCCCCGGCGGTGATGGAATACCTGCTCGGCGTGCTGCTCGGCGGAAAATTCGGCGGCAGGGTCTCTTCGGACGAAATCGGCCTGCGCGTGACGGAAACCGGCCTGGTGCTTCCCTGCGGGAGCACGGCGGTCTGGCAGGCCGAATAAACGCCCCGGTTTTGACAGACAACAACGGCATGGGAAGGACTCGGGAATGGATTACATTACGGCGGACAAGGTAACGTTTGCCTATGAGGCGGACGAGAACGAAGAGCGGCTGGAAGTGCTGCACGGCGTTTCCCTCGGCGTGCGGAAGGGGGAGTTCGTCGCCCTGCTCGGGCACAACGGCTCCGGCAAGTCCACGCTTGCGAAGCACTTCAACGCCATGCTCCTGCCGAGCGGCGGCAAGGTTTACGTCGACGGGCTGGACACTATGGACGAGGCGCTGAAGATCGAGATCCGCCGCCGCGTGGGGCTCGTGCTCCAAAACCCGGACAACCAGCTCGTCGCGAGCATCGTGGAAGAGGACGTGGCGTTCGGCCCCGAAAACCTCGGCATCGCCCCGCCGGAAATCCGAAAACGGGTGGACGCCGCCCTGAAGGCGGTGGAAATGTACGATTACCGACTGAACGCGCCGTACAAGCTTTCCGGCGGGCAGAAACAGCGCATCGCCATCGCGGGCATCATCGCCATGGAGCCCGACTGCATCGTGCTGGACGAACCCACCGCCATGCTGGACCCCCGCGGCCGCGACGAGGTGCTCCGCACCATCCACAAGCTGAACCGGGAAAACGGCATCACCATTGTCCTGATTACCCATTACATGGACGAGGCCGTCGGGGCCGACCGCGTCGTGGTCATGGACGACGGCCGCGTCCTGACGCAGGGGACGCCGCGCGAGGTCTTTTCGCGGGTCCGGCTGCTCAAAGACCATCAGCTGGACGTCCCGCAGGCGACGGAGCTCGTCTGGCGGCTGCGGGGAGAAGGGTACGACCTGCCGGAGTGCGCGCTCGACATCGACGAATGCGTCGCGGCGCTGGAACCGCTGCTGAATTCATAAAACTTGGGAGAAATCAATGTTTGTCCTTGAAACGAAAGAACTCACTTACACCTACGGAGCCGGAACGCCGTTTGAAAAGACCGCCGTCGACCAAGTAAGCGTCGGCGTGGAAAAAGGGGAATTCCTCGGCGTCATCGGCCATACCGGCTCCGGCAAATCCACGCTGATCCAGACGCTGAACGGCCTGCTGCGCCCCACTTCCGGCACGGTGCTCCTGAACGGGAAAGACATCTGGGCCGAACCGAAAAAGATCCGCGCCGTCCGCTTTCAGGTCGGCATGGTGTTCCAGTACCCGGAACACCAGCTCTTTGAGGAAACCGTGCTGAAGGACATCTGCTTCGGGCCGGGCAACATGGGTCTGAGCCGCCCCGAGGCGGAGGCGCGCGCCCGCCGGGCCGCCGAGTTCGTCGGTCTGGGAGAGGAGCTCCTGAACAAAAGTCCCTTCGAGCTTTCCGGCGGGCAGAAACGCCGGGCCGCCATTGCGGGCGTCATCGCCATGGACCCCGACGTGCTGGTCCTGGACGAGCCTACCGCCGGGCTTGACCCGCGGGGGCGCGACACGCTCCTGAACCAGATTTCCGAGTACCGGAAGAAGCGGGGCAGCACGGTCGTCCTGGTTTCGCACAGCATGGAGGACATCGCCCGCTGCGCCGACCGGGTGCTGGTCATGGACGGCGGCCGGGCCGTTATGCTGGACCGGACGGACCGGGTCTTCGCGCGCGGCCGGGAGCTTGAAACCATGGGCCTGCGGGTTCCCCAGATCACGAGCATCCTGCTGACGCTGCGGGAAAAAGGGTACCCCGTGCATCCCGTGCTCACGGTCGACCAGGCGGTCGAGGAGCTTCGGCCCCTGCTGAAGAAGGAAGGGGGCGTCCGCCATGATCCGTGACATCACGCTCGGGCAGTATATTCCGGGCAGGTCGCTCATCCACCGCATGGACCCGCGGGTCAAGATCGCCCTGACCTTCGTGTTCATCGTCTTTCTGTTCATCGCGTCGAACTTCGAGGGGCTGCTGATGATGGTCGCCCTGATGTTCCTGATCCTGTTCCTCTCCGGCGTGCCGCTGAGCCAGTATTTCAGGAGCCTGAAAGCGATCCTTTTCATCGTGCTGTTCACCGGCGTGCTGAACCTGTTCTACGGCGGCGGCCGCGTCGTCTGGCGCTGCCCGTTCTTCCCGGCGATGCAGATCACCGACGGCGGAATCGGCAACGCGGTTTTCATCTCCATCCGCATCGTCAGCCTGATCCTCTTCAGCTCGGTTCTGACCTTCACGACTTCCCCCACGGAGCTGACCGACGCGCTGGAACGCCTGATGAAGCCGCTGAAGGTTTTCCATGTGAAGGTCCATGAGATCGCGATGATGATGACGATCGCCCTGCGCTTTGTGCCGACGCTCCTGGAAGAGACCGATAAGATCATGAGCGCGCAGAAAGCGCGCGGCGCCGACCTGGAAAGCGGGGGCGTCATGCAGCGCATCCGGGCGCTGGTCCCGATCCTGATCCCGCTGTTCGTTTCGTCGTTCCGCCGGGCGTACGACCTGGCGATGGCGATGGAATGCCGCTGCTACCACGGGGGAGAGGGCCGCACGAAGATGAAGCAGCTCCATATGACGGGCCTGGATGCGGCGGCGGTCGCGTGCACCGCCGTATTCTGCGGCGCCGTGATTTTCTGCGCGGCGTATTTTCCCGCGTCGCTCCGGTAGAGAGGAAGTCGTTTCATGCGCAACCTGCTGCTTACCATCCGCTACGACGGCGCAAACTACCATGGCTGGCAGGTTCAGAAGAACGCCGTGTCCGTTCAGCAGGTGTTTCAGGCCGCGCTGGAAAAGATTCTCGGCGAGCGCCCGGATCTGAAGGGGTGCAGCCGCACGGATTCTTTCGTCCATGCGCTGGAGTTCTGCGTCAGCTTCCGCACGGAGCGGGACATCCCCTGCCAAAGGCTGGTCGGCGCGCTGAACCATTTCCTGCCGGACGACATCGCGGCTCTTTCCTGCCGGGAAGTGCCGGATGGGTTTCACGCGCGGTATTCCTGCGCCGGAAAGGAATACGTCTATCTCATCTGGAACCGGCAGACGCCGGACCCGTTTCTGCGGGGCCGCGCGCTGCACTACTGGTACCCGCTCGATCTGGACCGGATGAACCGGGCGGCGGCCTGCTTCCTGGGGGAGCACGACTTCACTTCGTTCTGCGCCAAAGACGCCCGCCGGCCGGGGAACCTGGCGCGCACGGTCACGAAGGCCGAGTGGAGCCGGAAGGGGAACAGGGTCCTCTTTTCCGTCGCGGCGGACGGCTTTCTGTACCATATGGTGCGCATCATGGTCGGGACCATGCTCCGGGTCTCGCAGGGGAAGCTGGAGCCGGAAAGCATCCCGCGGATCCTGCGGGCGCGGGACCGCGCCGCGGCCGGACCGACCGCCCCGCCGCAGGGGCTCTACCTGAAAAAGGTTTTTTATGAGGATGTGAATCGCGATGCGTGATGACGGACATCGGTTCGATACCGCCCCCGTTCCGGTCGGAAAACATTTGCTGCCGGAAACAAAGCGGCCGTTTCCCGGCAGATTCCGCGAGCGCCGCGTCCCGCGCTGGGTTTACCGGGTCATCCTGATCCTCGCGCTGAGCGCCCTGGCCGTCCTGGGGTGGTACAACCGTGTGAACCTGGCGCCGGAAAACGCTCTGCAGTGGGTGCAGAGCCATGTCGTCGGGCTCGGGGCCGGCGACGGATTCCCGCAGAAGATTCCGGGCTCGTCGGTCGCGCCGAAAAATTTTATCTCCTCGGAGAAAAACATCTTTTTCGCCAGCGACACCGCGCTCGTCGTTTATAACTCGAGCGCCCGGGAACTGCTGGACCGGCAGCACAGCTACAGCAGCCCGGTGCTGAAAGTGAGCGGCCCGCGCTTCCTGCTGTACCATCTCGGCGGCAAGAACTGTGAGACGGGAGCCGTCGGGGGCGGGGATCCGCTCCAGCGGAATACGGACCAGAATATTCTGGGAGGCGCGCTTGCCGCCAACGGGCGCTTTGCGCTCCTTTCCGCGGCCGAAGGGTACTGCGGGAAAATGACCGCCTACACGGCGTCCGGGCAGGTGCTGTCGTACTACTGGTTTTCCGATTATTATCCGACGGCCGTGGCGCTCAACGCCGACGGGACCAGAGCCGCCGTCACCGGCGTTTCCGCCAAAAACGGGGAACTCGTTTCCGCAGTCTATCTGATTGACCTTTCCGGCGGGAAAACCGTCATCCCGGCGGCCGTGGTGACCGGCGGCATGATGAGCGCCGTTTTCTGGGATGCGGAGTCGACGGTCGCCGCCGTCGGCGACACGGGCGTCCTCTTTCTCAACCCGTCGTCGGGCGCGAAGACGGATTTCAGCTATGACGGCTCGAAACTGACGGCTTATTGTTCCGACGGCGGAAGGGTCGCGCTCGGACTTGCCCCCTACGAAGGCTCCCCCAATCAGAAATTGGTGGTGCTGGGCCCGTCCGGGAACCGGATCTATTCCGGGCAGATCGGAGGGGCCATCCAGTCCGTCGCACTGTTCGGACAGACGGCGGCGGCGCTTTCGGACGGGAAAGTCTATTTTCAGTCCCTTGCGTCCGCGTCTTCCGTTTCCATCCAGAACGCGGGAAGCGATGCGGGCGCCATCGCCCTGAAGGACGAAAAATCCGCCTATATTCTGGGCATTTCGGAAATACGCCTGGTAAAGAGCCGATGACCGCCTTGTGAAAAATTCCGTTTTGTGTTATATTTTTCATATTCGGTAGCCTGAATCGGAGGGATGCCGCTTGAATACGCTTGCCGATCTTATTATAATCCTTATTTTAGCCGCTTTTGTCGTTTCCGGTTTCCGGAGAGGGTTCGTACGCTCCCTTGTGGATCTCGTCGGCGGAATCGCGGCGATTGCGGGCGCCGCATTTTATTCCCGGCAGTTCGCCGCATGGCTCCAGGCCTTTTCCGCCCAGTCCGGGCCGACCTGGCTGCGCGATCCGCTGCCGGCAAGGGCGGCGGCCGTCCTGATCCTTTTCGTGATTTTTGAGGCGCTGATCCAAGCGGCTGCCCATGTTCTGGACCATGTTTTCCATTTGCCGGTCCTGCGGCAGGTCAACTCGCTGCTCGGCGGTGTCCTTGGGTTTTGCAAGGGTGCCGTGGTTGTGCTCCTCGCCTGTGCCGTTTTTCAGATCGCTCTGCCCCAGCCGATTTCGGACGAAGAAGGACAGGTCTGGCAGAAAATTGGTTCTTCGCGCATTTATCAGGCTGTATCCGCTTATAATCCGATATATATGCTGTTTCAATCCGATCTTTGGAACGAGGTAAGCAGGAATGAGAAAAAGAGTTAAAAACAAGAATTTCAATGTGCCGAACACCCTGACCGTGCTCCGCTTTTTTCTGATTATACCGTTTGTGTATTATTTTTTAGGCGACCATTATGTCAAAGCGGTCGTTATTCTGGCGATTTCCGGCCTTACCGACATGCTGGATGGCCTGATCGCCCGGAAATTCAATCAGTTTACGGAGCTCGGGCAGATGCTTGACCCGCTGTTCGACAAACTGACGCAGGCGGCCGTGGCGATCTGCCTTGCCGTAAAGCAGCCCATCCTGATTCCCCTGCTGGCTATTTTTGTCGTAAAGGAATGCCTGATGGTCACCGCCGCCATAATCTTGATCAGCAGGAATAAAAAGAAGCCGAGCGGCTCAAAATGGTACGGCAAAGTCGCCACCGTGATGTTCTATATTTCATTCGGCATTATTGTGGCGCTGCAAAGCCTGTTTGGGAAGGACTATCTGGCGGTTTCGATTACGCTGCTTTCCATTACGGCGGGTTTTATGATTTACGCTTTCGTGCGGTACGCAAAAAGCTATTTTAAGATTCTTCATTCCGACGACCCGCAGTATAACCTGGACATTCAGGAAATAATGGATAAAAAAAAGAATCGCTGATGAACCATTTGTAAAACGGCCTTTTTCATGTTATGATAGGATGAATAAGAAACAGAGAAGAAGTGATTTTCTATGATGATGTGCTCAAACTGCCATAAAAGGCCGGCGGTAGTCTTTCTGTCGCCGACAGGGAATATAAAGGAGAGCCGCGGGCTTTGCCTTGTCTGTGCCAGAGAGCTGGGCATCAAGCCCGTAAACGATCTGCTGGATAAAATGGGGATCACCGACGACCAGATGGAAGCGATGGAATCGGAGCTGAACGAGATGATGAACGCAAACCCGGACGGTACTCCGGACAGCGGGTCGCCGGATACGAACGCCCTGAGCGGCTTTGTGCCGGGAGGCGCGGCTACGCTGCCGTTCGTCCAGAATATTTTTTCGGGCGCCGCCGATTCCCCGGAGCAGGTCCAGAACGGCGAGTCTGCAAAAAGAACCGTGAAGGAAAGACACAGGACGAAACGGAAACACCTCGATTCCTACTGCACCAACCTGACCGCAAAGGCCAAGGCGGGCGCGATCGATACGATCGTCGGGCGCGAAAAGGAGATTTCGCGCGTGATCCAGATCTTAAGCCGCAGGACCAAAAACAATCCGTGCCTGATCGGCGAACCCGGCGTCGGCAAAACGGCCGTCGCGGAAGGGCTTGCCATCCGCATTGCGAACGGCAGCGTCCCCGCGCCTTTGAAAAAGAAGGAGATCCATCTGCTGGACCTTACGGCCCTGGTTGCCGGGACACAGTTCCGCGGCCAGTTTGAAAGCCGCATCAAAGGGCTTTTGGACGAGATCAAGGCGGAGGGGAACATCATCCTGTTTATCGACGAGGTGCATAATCTGGTTGGGACGGGGGACGCGGAAGGCTCCATGAACGCGGCCAATATTTTGAAGCCTGCGCTGTCCCGCGGGGAGATTCAGGTCATCGGCGCGACGACTTTTTCAGAGTACCGCAAATACATCGAAAAAGATACCGCGCTGGAGCGGCGTTTTCAGCCGGTCACCATTGCGGAGCCGTCCTTGGACGATACCGTGAAAATCCTGATGGGCATCAAGTCCTATTACGAGAATTTCCACCGCGTCCATGTTTCCGAGCCGGTGATCAAAAAGATGGTCACGCTTTCCGAGCGCTATATCAGCGATCGGTTCCTTCCGGACAAAGCAATCGACCTGCTGGACGAATCCTGCGCCTGCGCCGCCCTTCACAATAAACCGATGACGGAATACGACGACGTGAAGGAACACCTGGAAGATCTGCAAAGTCAGGAAGAAGCCATGACGGCCGACGGGGCGGAGCCGGATTACGAGAAGCTCGCGGAAATCCGTGTCGATTTGTCCAAGCTGAGCGAAAAAGAAAAGCAGCTTGCCCCGCGGGCGCTGGGAGCGCAGGTGGAAGAGGGCGACGTCGCCAAGGTCATCGAGCTTTGGACGGGAATCCCCGCCAGCCGCATTCAGGAAAGCGAGCTGAAAAAGCTTTCCAATCTGGAAAACGTGCTCAACAGCAAGATCATCGGCCAGCAGGAAGCCGTGGCGGCCGTGGCCGCGGCGATCCGCCGCAGCAGGGTGCAGATCAGCCCGCGCCGCAGGCCGGCTTCGTTCATCTTTGTGGGGCCGACCGGCGTCGGCAAGACCGAACTGGTCAAAGTGCTTTCCCACGAGCTTTTCGACACGCCGGAGACGCTGATCCGCCTCGATATGTCGGAGTATATGGAAAAACACTCCGTTTCCCGCATCATCGGCTCTCCGCCCGGCTATGTCGGCTACGACGAGGCCGGCCAGGTGACGGAAAAAGTCCGCCGCCGCCCGTATTCCGTTCTTCTGTTCGACGAGATTGAAAAGGCACACCCCGACGTGATGAATATCCTGCTCCAGATTCTGGACGAAGGGCATATCACCGACGCGCACGGCCGCAATGTGAATTTTGAGAATACCATCATCGTCATGACATCCAACGCGGGCAGCGAGCGCAGGGAAAACGCGCTCGGCTTTGCGCGCAGTCAGGCAGACGTCAGCAAGGAAAGGGCGCTGAAAGCCCTCTCCGAGTTCCTGCGCCCGGAATTCCTCAGCCGTGTGGACGAAACGATCGTGTTCCGTCCCCTGGATGAGGATGATTTCGAGAAGATCGCCCACCTGATGCTGGACGAATATGTCGCGTCGCTTCAGGAACGCAATATCCGGCTGATTTACGACAACAAGGCGACTTCCTGGCTTGCACGGCATGCGGTCGGCGGAAAAAGCGGCGCGCGCGACCTGCGCAACCTCATCCGGCGGCAGGTGGAGGACAAAATCGCTTCGCTGATCGTCGAAAACTGCGACGAACCGGTCCTCGGGATTTCCGTCACGGCGGACGAGGAGAGCGGCATCAAGCTGGATTACTTGAAATAAGGGTTGGAATCGGCATAAAGATTCAAAAAATCGTGCAAAATATTGACAACTGCCACGGAACTATGCTATACTAAATGGCGTCGCTGAAATGTGCGAGTGTAGTTCAGTGGTAGAACTCCAGCCTTCCAAGCTGGTTGTGTGGGTTCGATTCCCATCACTCGCTCCAATTTGCGCCAATAGCTCAGGTGGATAGAGCAACTGCCTTCTAAGCAGTGGGCCAGGGGTTCGAGTCCCTTTTGGCGCACCAAGAGCATATATGGTGGATGTAGCTTAGCTGGTTAAAGCGCCAGTTTGTGGCACTGGAGACCGTGGGTTCGAATCCCACCTTCCACCCCAAAAGAAATTTCGGGTGCGGCAAGAGCCGCGCCTTTATATTGGGCTGTAGCCAAGGGGTAAGGCAACGGACTTTGACTCCGTCATTTCGTAGGTTCAAATCCTGCCAGCCCAGCCAAAAGCCTGCTCTTGGAGGCTTTGCGCGCGAGGGCAGGTTTTTTATTGACATTTCAGCCCGCCTTTGTTATAATAAACAGGCTGTTTTAATTTCATATGAATCATTAGCTCAGTTGGTAGAGCACTTGACTTTTAATCAAGGTGTCCGGGGTTCGAATCCCCGATGGTTCACCACAGTAATTCAAATCCGAACGTCCCATATCCCTGCTTCGTGTTTGTGAAGGGGCTGTTCGGCTGCATCTTCAAACGGTGATGCAGGAAGCGCCCCGCTTTGGCCTATGGCCATTGCGGGGCGTATATTTTTTCCGGGCAAACAAAAAAGAGCCGCTCTGCCGCCGCTTCTGGCACGCAGGGCGGCCTTTATATTGTGTGCTTCTCGGCGGCTTACTGCGGGACGATAACCCGCATATCCATAAGGAGCTTTTCGAGCACTTCATACGATGCTTCAAAGTGGCCGGTTCCGTCTGCGCCGATCCCTTGGCCCCAGCTGTTCCGAATTTTCACCTTACCGGCCGACCGTTTGATGAAAATATGTTCCACAAAGCTTTTTGCCCTGCATGTCGGTTCCGCGTTATCATGGTGCCCGACCGCATGGCCGCCGGAGTGCGCGCCGCGCGGCTCCGGGGTAATCCCGGTGTCAAGTTCGCGGCGGCGTCATAGGCGGCCTGCGGCGGTTTTTCCGTGAACTTGCTGATTATAGGGCCAGTCCGTGGCGGGCGCGACACCGTTGCTTTCGCGTCCAGCTGTTCCTTCTTGTTTCGCACGTATCCCCGCACCATGCTGTGCCCACCCTCGAAGCCCTGCTCCTGAATTTTCTCCGGTATCCGCTCCGCTGAGTACGGCGCTTCCTCCAGCCATACCGCTATCTGCTCCTTGTAGGGGTCCAGCTTCGGCGGCTTCGTTGCGCTCAGGCGGTATACTGGCCGCGTCTCGCTCGGAGCATATTTTTTCGCCGTCCTCGGGTCAATATTGTACTTGCGCGCTGTCTCTGTGTAGTTCAGTCCTTTTTGCCGGTCGCTTCGGATATCCGTCCAGTTTGCTCCTCGTATAATAGATTTACGGTGATTCGAGAAGGGCACCGTATGAAACCTTGTTGTTCCACAAGCCATGTGGGATAATAAGTCTGTACAGACAGGGGGCGCAGGTTTGCTCCTTGAAGTTCGGCTTCCAACGAAAGAATGGCGCCTCTGTCTTTACGGGCTGATACGAATGAGCTGGATAGCGTTTAGCGCTGAATATCTGACGAGGTTGTATCCCGTAAAGAACGTGAGGAAACTCTGTCTGTGAAATCTTTTCTGCGAGGTATTCACATGTTCTACTGCGGGATCGACATCGCCAAGTACAAACACGAGGCATCTGTTATCGACCAGTCGGGAAAATTGTTGCTTGACAGTATCTCCTTCTCAAATACGAAAGACGGCTGCGAGAAACTGCTGGCACTCTTTGAGCGGCTCAATGTCGTTTGCGACGATGTCGTCATTGGGATGGAGGCTACCGGCCATTACTGGCTCTCCGTTCACGCTTTCTTCCTGGAGCTCGGCTACGATGTGAAAGTCATTAACCCCATCCAGTCCGAGGCGTTCCGGAAAATGTACATCCGCCAGACCAAGAACGACTCAAAGGACAGCTTCATCATCGCTCAGATCATGCGCTTCGGCCAGTTCTCAGCGACCAATCTCTCCGAGGAAACCATCGTGGCGCTGCGGCAGCTTTCACGCTATCGTCTCGCCCTCGTGGATTCTTGCGGCGACTGCAAACGCCGCGTCATCGCCTTGCTGGATCAGGTCTTTCCCGAGTATGACAGTCTGTTTTCGGACACTTTCGGCGTTACCTCAAAGGAAATCCTGCTCAAATACCCGACACCGGAGGACATGCTCACGGTATCTCCCCGCAAGCTCGCCTCGCTGCTCACCAGAGCCAGCAAGGGGCGCTTTGGTAAAGAAAAAGCAAAACAGCTAAAGGCCGTGGCGGCCGGTTCCTTTGGTATCGGCTTTGCCAAAGATGCTTTCGCATTTCAGATTCGTCAGCTTATCGAACAGATGCTGTTCCTGGAAAAGCAGATTTCCGAGTTGGAGAATGAGATCTCGCTGCTGCTCAAACAGACCGATTCCTACATAACGACCATCCCCGGCATCGGGGATACCCTTGGGGCGATTATCCTCAGTGAGATCGGCGACATCAACCGTTTCGACGCTTCGAACAAGCTTGTCGCTTTTGCCGGCCTTGATGTGAGGGTTACACAATCCGGTGAGTTTACGGGAACAAAACAGAAACTTTCAAAGCGGGGCTCGCCATATCTGCGGCGTGCCATCTGGCTTGCGGCAGGCAGAGCGGCTTTCTGCGACCCTATCCTATCCAGCTATTATCAAGGACTCCGCGCTCGCGGTAAGCACCATCTGACGGCTGTGGGCGCTGTAGCCCGCAAGCTCTGCAACATCATCTTCACGATCCTCAAGGAGAACCGTCCTTACAATCCGCTGCCTCCCAAAGGCAGATAGCTTTCCTCTTATTCCCTGTTTTGCCTTTAGCCCTTCGGCCAAGGGCTTTTTGGCGTGTCTGTTTTTTCTCTCCAATTTTTTTAAATCACCTCTTGACATTTAATAGCTGGTCTTTCATTCTGACACCCTCTCCGCCTGCCGCTTAACAGACAGATCTGAGTGTACCATATTGCATTCCTTTCCGCTGCAAACCTACATTTTTTGACCGGCGCTTTTCTACATTTTATCACTGGCGCTGACAGTGTGGAGGCAGAAGGATACGTCGCCGGAACCCCGCATGGACCGGGGTGGCTGCTGTCCCCGTGGGACCGGTAAATAAAGAACACAGGATAAAATGCATAAAGAAATACGGAAAGTAAGCAGAAATATATAATATTTTCATGAATGAGGCGATAGATTCGAGCCGGAGAGGATGATATACTGGACCCGTAGAAAATTGGAAGCGGCAGAAACGTAAATCGCTGTTTTATTCCGCGTCCATTCTATTGGAATCCTGAACCGCCGACGAAAGTGGTCGGCCGAGTCCCCGGGTTGCTTCTTTTCGGTTCCCGGACCGACGACATTCCGGGAAGAAATCCATATCAGCAGGAGGGTTAAGGTTGAAGAGTTTTGAGAGGAGAATATTTCCGTATCTGATGCTGCTTCCGACGCTCGTTATTTTTGGACTGTTTCTGTTTTATCCTGCCGCTTTCGGTTTCTGGATCTCGTTCAACAAATGGGACGGCCTGAATCCGATGAAGTTTGTGGGACTGGACAATTTCACCGCCTTGTTTCAGGATTCGGACTTTCTGCTTTCGTTCCGCAACACGATGATTTTCACGGTGCTGTCGGTTCCTGGCATCCTGATCTCGTCGCTGGCCCTTGCCCTTATGCTGACGCGCAGGGTGCACTTCAGCAATTTTTTCCGGGCGGCTTTCTATTGGCCGACCATGATTTCGACGATTATCGTCGGGCTGATCTGGAGATTCATGCTCGGCGAGGATTTCGGCATCGTGAACTATGTCATTACGTCCCGGGGCGGCCAGGCGGTGAAATGGCTGACAAATCCGACGGCCGCCATGGGCGTCGTGATTTTCGTCACAATCTGGAGCATGGCGGGCTATTACATGGTTATGTTTGTCGCGGGTCTCAACTCCATCTCGGAAACATATTATGAAGCTTCCAAAATCGACGGCTCGTCTTTTTGGCAGCAATTCTGGTACATCACGCTCCCGCTTCTGAAACCGACGATTCTGCTTGTCCTCGTGCTGTCGACCGTAACGGTGATCAAGACCTATCCTTTGGTTTACGCACTGACCCAGGGCGGTCCGGCGGGAGAAACGACGTTTATGGTCCAGAAGATCCAGGAGACGGGGTTTGAAGAAAACCAGATGGGCTATGCCTGCGCCATGACCGCCGTGCTTTTTGTGGTGCTCGCGGTCCTGACACTGCTTCAGTTCAGAATGACGAGGGGAGGGGAACAGGATGTCGACTGAAATCGGAAAGAACAAAATTTCACGCGCGGTTCTCTATCTGGTTCTTATCGTCTTGACCTTTATTTTTGTTTTCCCGGTTATCTGGATCATCGGGTCTTCCTTTAAAGATACGGGCGAGCTGTTCGCCTGGCCGCCGACGCTTTTCGGGAACCACCCCACATTCGACAATTACGTCACGGCGTTCAGCCAGGGGGATTTTTCAATCTATTTTTTCAACACCGTTTTCACCAGCGTCGTGGCGACGATCCTGACCATTATCATCAACGTGATGGCCGGCTATGTGTTCGCCAAGTACCGGTTCAAGGGCTCGAAGGTGCTGTTTGGCATTACCCTCGCCACACTCATGGTGCCGCTCGAGGTTATCATGGTGCCGATCTTTAAAGTCATTGTGGCCACGAACCTGTACAATTCCCTCTGGGGACTCATCATCCCCGCCGCGGCATCCCCGACGGCCGTGTTCCTCGTTCGGCAGTACTACATCGGTATTCCCGACGCTTATATGGAAGCGGCGCGGATCGACGGGGCGAGCGAGTTCATGATTTTCAACAGAATTATGCTTCCGCTTGCGAAGCCTGTCATTTCGGTTCTGTGCATCTTTTCCTTTATGTGGCGGTGGAACGACTTCCTGTGGCCGAAACTCGTGATCAACAACGAGAATCTGTATACCATCCAGCTCGCGCTGGCAAACTTTTCGGGCGAATTCAATGTCGACTGGACCAGCCTTCTGTCGATGTCCGCCATTTCCATGATCCCCGTGATTATCGTCTTTGTGGCGCTGCAGAAATATATCATCGGGGGCATGACGATCGGCGGAGTCAAGGAATGAATCTTAATTGTGGAGGGACCAAGATTGCAGTATCTGGAATATCCATTGTTCGCGGAGGGCTTTATCAATCGTTTTCTGTCGACCGGCGTTTTTACAAAGGAACAGAAATTTGCAAAGGCCACCTTACAGGGAAAGGTCAACGAGTGGCTGGAAAAAGGATTTTCCATTCATGAGAATCCGTGCCGGAAGGAATTCGTTGCAAAGCGGCTGCAGAATTGTCCGGATTATCTCGACCTAGGCAAAAAGGTTCCGGGCGACCGGGTGGAAGTGTTCGGCTTGCGAAAGTCCTTGAAACTGTATTTCCCATTTCGGAACATCGGAGTGGAAAACTCCGGGTTTTATTACACGCCGACCTACCTGCGCTCCTACCATTACGCGGTCGTTGCCGCCGGCACGGACGAGACGGCCGCATTTGAGCTTTCCACCTGCGGCGGCATGACGGTCTGGGTAAACGGGGCTCTGGTCTGTGATTACACGCCGTTTACCCGGAACATGGTCAAACACACGACCGTGCACATCCCGTTGAAACGGAGCCGGAACGAGTTCCTCGTCTGCCACGACGACCTTGCGGAGCGGGATACGGATTATTATTTTCGAATCCGTTACATGGGGAGCCAGAAACTGTCGATCCGCGTGCCCGTCCCGGACGGAGCGGACGGCGAAGGCATCCGCTCGGCGGAACGCATGCTGGACGACATCTCCTTTGAAAAAGAAGCCTACATCGGCGAGCCGGTCGATCTGCTGTTGGGCGGCGAGGCGCAGAAGGACTTTTTTGTGGACCTCACGACCGCGCACGGCGAATTCATCGAACTGATGGAAAAGCCGGAGTCCCTGATCCGAACGAAACGGCTCCTGCTGAAAAAGGGGAGCAGATTGCTCCGCCTGTTCGAGGCGGACGAACTGCTCCCGTCCTATTATTATTTTACGGTGAGCGTTACGGTGGACGGGGTTTCCGTCGGAAGAACGGTCGGCAACCAGGTTTTCAGCAAAGAGTTTCTGCGGATGCGCGGGAAAACCCTGCGCGAACGGAAGACACAGGCGCTGGAGACGATCTGCCGGTACGGGGTGGACAATGTCTACAAGTCGGCCGCGCTGCTCGCCCTCGGCCGGGATGCGGAACAGGCCGGGGCCATCGTTCTGAAAGAACTCCGGGGGATCCGGAAGCGCAAGGACTGCTCCGATTTTCACTTTATTATCGTGCTGTATCTCTACGGCAGATTCGGCGAAAGGCTTTCCGGAGACGTGAAAAAGGCGATCCGCGATACGGCGGTTTCTTACCGCTACTGGATCGACGAGCCGGGCGACGATGTAATGTGGTTTTTCAGCGAGAACCACGCCCTGCTCTTTCATGTATGCCAGTATTTGGCAGGCGTGTACTTCCGGGACGAGGTGTTCACCAACAGCGGCCGGTCCGGCAGCGAAGTTCGGCGGCGCGCCGAGGCGCACCTGGAAGAGTGGTTCGGCAATTTCTTCCGCGAATTCATCACGGAATGGAATTCCAATGCCTATATCCCGATTGATATCCTTGGGATCGCGACTCTGTACAATCTGACGGACGGCGAAAACCAATTCCACCGCATGGCGAAAAAAGCGCTGGACATGATTTTCCGCAGCCTGTGCATCAACGCGCACAAAGGTGCCGTCATGACGAGCTTTGGAAGGACGTACGAGAAGGAGCTTAAAGGAAACTACAACGCGGGCACGACGGCCATCCTTTACCTCATGTACGGGGTCGGCTACATGAACCGCGCGGCGGTCGGCTATCTTGCGCTTGCCCTCGGGGATTACGAGGCCCCAGAGGAATACCGGAGATACATCGCCCCGGCCGACGGGCGGGAGCTGATCGCCATGAATACGCAGGGTTATAAACGGCACGTCAATCTTTATCTGTATAAAAACGGCAGGGTGCTGCTTTCCACCGCAGTGGGCTATAAACCGTTCCGGCCCGGGTACCAGGAGCATATCATGGAGGCCGCCATCGACGAAACGGCCTTCGTGTTTGTCAACCACCCCGGCGAATCGCATCCGTACGGCAGCGGCCGTCCGAATTTCTGGGCCGGGAACGGCGTCCTTCCTCTGGCGGCGCAGTACCGGGACATGAGCATCCTTTCCTATGACATCCCGGAAACGGACCGGATCGATTATACCCACGCCTATGTGCCGCTGAGCGAATTCCGCGGCTATCAGGGGGACGGCACGACGCTCGCGGTGGAAAAGGACGGCGCCTACATCGGCCTGGTGGCGGAAAACGGAATCTGGATGGAAGACCGCGGCCCGACGAAATACCGGGAGTTCATCAGCATGGGTCGGAAGGACACATGGATTATCAAAGTGGCTCTTGCGCAGGACTACGAAACGCTTGAGGAATTTTTTATGGAACTGAAGCTGCTTGTCATCGAGCATCCGGCGGATGCCGTGAGCGTAACCGATAAGTCCGGCAACCGGTACATCCTGAAGAAGGACGGCGGCCTGTCGGTCAATGGAAAGTCGGTTTACCGGTATCCGCTGTCTGCGGAAGGAATCCTGAGTGAGGATAAGATATGACGGGAATAGCGGTATTGCAGAAAAAGCTCAATCTCGTGGCCGGAAAAATGATGGTCATGAAAAGCAATGGGATGCGGGAAAAATACCCGATCAGCCTGATCGATATCAACTGCTGGGAATGGCCGCAGGGCGTGGGGCTCTTCGGGCTGCTGAAGTATTATCGGCAGACCGGCGACCGCCGGATCCGGGAGGGGCTGCCGGAAAAGAACGTCAACACGACTTCGCCGATGCTGACCCTGACGTATCTTTACGAAGAGACGGGAAAGGAAAAATATCTGGATCTGATCCGGGAATGGAGCGACTGGATCATGCGGGACAAGAAGCTGATCCGGACCGGCGACGGCTGCTTTCAGCACATGATTACCGGCGACAGCAACGACGGCGAGATCCTGATCGACACGCTTTTCATGGCGGTCCTGTTTCTTGTGCGGGCCGGGAAGATTCTGGGGCGGCGGGATTATGTCGACGAAGCGAATTACCAGGTCCTGAGCCATATCAAATATCTTCTGAACAAAGAGGAAGGGCTGTTTTATCACGGGTTCAGCTTCAGGAGGAACGACAACTACGGGGGCGTTCTGTGGGGCAGGGGAAACTGCTGGTACACGGTCGTCGGGCTGGAGATGATGCAGGATGTCGAAATCGACCCGGCCATCAAGAGGTATTTCCTCTGCGTGTGGAAAAACCAGGTCGAGGCGCTGAAACGCTACAGCGACCCCAAGTGCGGGCTTTGGCACACGGTGATCGACGACCCCGGCTCCTATATCGAGATCTCCGCGAGCGCCGGGTTCCTGTACGGCGTCATGCAGGGCGTGCGTTCCGGCATCCTGCCCGGAAAGGAGTATTCCGGCCTGATCGAAACCTCGCTTTCTTCCATTCTGGGCTATATCTCGGAAGACGGCACCGTGCGGAATGTGTCGTATGGAACGCCCATCGGCATGGATGCGGAGTTTTACCGGACGATTCCCTGCTGCCCCATGACATACGGGCAGGCCATGATGATTCTTCTCCTGCAGGAGGCCATGCAGCCGTATTGGCATAAGGAAGGATGATATATGGG
>JALCPO010000039.1 GCA_022650455.1 Oscillospiraceae bacterium | reverse complement strand
GCCGTTCATCAGAACGGCTTTCTCCGCCGCCGCGGGAACCAGGCTTTTCCCGCCGAACGAAATTTTCTTTCCGGTCTTTCGGTTCTTCTCGTACAGGGAAAGCAGGCTGTCGATGGTACAACTGACCCCATACTGATCCTGTTTTAAGGATACGGGCGGTTCTCCCCGCATCTTCCGCACTTTGTTAAAATCGGAGAGGGAGACGGCATTGACACGCGTAGCTCCGGCCGAATGGTCGAAGTTCCCCAACTCTTTCGGCCAGTCGCTTTTTTGAAAAAAGGCGCCGTAGGTAAAATCGGAAACATAGAAATTGATCTGGGCATACCGGTCCGCCCAGTCCGCCAGATTGATGCCGCTTTTTTTCAGGTTCTGCTCGATGTTGGAGCTTTTTCTCTGCACACCGTCACCGACATACGCGGAAAAGGAAACGTCGTACGGGGTCGACTGCCGCAGGTCCTTGGAAAGGGCGTTGGAGATACCCATGCCGGTGGAAAGCGTCCCGATCGTGATCAGCAGCATAATGCAGATGACGGAAACGGAGACAAAGGTCGTGTTGATTTTGGAATTGAACTGTCGGAGCACAAACATATTCAGGTTTTTAAAATACAGTTTTTGATTCGACTGCACCACGCGGAGCAGGAACCCCGAAAGCGACAGGAAAAACAGCAGCGTTCCGACAGACCCCAGAGCGAGGGACGCCGCGAACTCCGGCGTGAACTGGATCATGCCGTTGGTTTCGATCAGGTGATACGACGCGGCGAGGCAGCCGACGGAAACAAGGAAGATCACGACCGACACCCAGAGACGGCCGATCCGCAGCCTCTGGTTCCTGCGGCCGGCGCTGAGCAGGTCGATCAGCTTCAAGCGGGAAACGGACAACGTGTTGAAAGCCACCACCACAAGGAACATGACGCCGAAGTAAACCAGCGTCTTCCAGAAAGCGTCCTTCGAAAACGTAAAAACGAACTGGGAAAGATCCGCTTCGAACAGCTTCGCCGTGACGGCGGACATCCCCTGGGCAAGGAAAATTCCCGCCGCGATTCCTGCCGCAAGGGAAAGCAGACCGATCAGGAACGTCTCAAAAATGATGACCGCGGAAATTTTCCGTTTCGGCATCCCGAGCGTCATGTAAATGCCAAGCTCTTTTTTGCGGCGCTTCATCAAAAATCCGTTGGCGTAAACCACTAAGAACCCGAGGATCACCGAAATGAACACGGAGACATAGCCGACCACCTTCACCAGCGTTTTTAAGATTTCTTTCTGGGATTCATCGATTTTCAGCATGACGGTCTGCGCGTCGATGGAATTGAACAGGTAGAACAGGCAGACGCCGAACATCAGGGTCAGGAAATAGACCAGGTAGTCTTTCACGCTTTTTGACGCGTTTTTGAGGACGAGTTTAAAGAACATCGCCGTTTTCGCCCCCCATCAGCGTCTGCACCTCGATGATGCGGCCGAAAAACTGCTTTCGCGTATCCTGCCCGCGGACGATCTCGTTGAAGATTTTTCCGTCCCGCAGGAACAGGATGCGGCGGCAGTAGCTTGCCGTGAACGCGTCGTGCGTCACCATGAGGATGGTCGCCTGCAGGTCGCCGTTGAGCGCTTCCAGGCTTTCCAGAAGCATCCGCGAAGACTTCGAGTCCAGCGAGCCGGTAGGCTCGTCCGCCAGAATCAGCGCCGGTTTCGTCACGATCGCCCGCGCGCAGGCCACGCGCTGCTTCTGGCCCCCGGAAATCTCGTACGGGTACTTCGGCAGAATCTCCTCGATCTCGAGCGCCCGGGCCACCTGCCGGACCCGGACGTCGATCTCCAGCGGCGGCGTTTTGGCAATCGTCAGCGCTAGGGCGATATTCTCGTAGGCCGTGAGGGTATCCAGCAGGTTGAAGTCCTGAAAAATAAACCCGAGCTTCGTGCGGCGGAATCGGGAAAGCCGCCCCGGTTTCAGGCTCGTAATATCCGTCCCTTCCAGGTAAATATGCCCCGCCGTCACGGTGTCGATGGTGGAAAGGCAGTTCAGCAGCGTCGTTTTTCCGCTCCCGGACGCGCCCATGATGCCGACAAATTCGCCTTTCCCGACCTCAAACCCGATGTCGTCCACGGCCTTGGTCACGTTTCCCCGCGTGCCGTAGTATTTTTCCATATGTTCCACTTTTAAAATCCGTTCCAATGCCTGACCCCCTTTTCTGGAACCAGTATACCTGCGCGCGGCGGGAGATGCCATCGGATTGCCTTACGGTTTTCTTACGTTTTTGTAAGCCGGCCCGCTTTCCCGGGGGGCCCCGCGTCAACCACGCCGTACATCCCGCTGAGGGGAAACACGATGGAAACGGCCGTTCCGTCGCCCTGGATGGACGCGATGGAGAGGCCCAGCCCCATTTTGCCGCACAGCCGCCTGCACAGGTAGAGCCCCAGGCCGGTCGAGCGCGCGACCATGCGCCCGTTTTCACCGGTGAAGCCTTTCTCGAACACCCGCCCAAGGTCCTTCTGCGGAATGCCGATCCCGTTGTCCTCCACCGTCAGGGTGACGCTGTCGCGCCCGCGCGTCCCCGCGAACCGGACGGCCGGCGCGTTCCGCCGGTACTTGACGGCGTTGATTAAAATCTGCCCGATGACGAACTCCGTCCACTTCGCGTCCGCAAGGACGGGAAGATCCAGCGAATCGGTTTCCACCTTGACCCCGCTTTCGATCAGAAGCGCGGCGTGTTTTTTCACCGTGGACGAAACCAGCCGGCGCAGGGAGCAGCGTTTCAGCACATAGTCCTTCTCCACGCTTCCGCTGCGCGCATAGAACAGCGCCTGCTCCACATAATTTTCGATCCGGTCAAAGTCTTTCCCGAGGCTGCGGGAAAGGCTGCCGGGGTTGTTTTCCAGAATCAGCCGGCAGGCGGAAATCGGCGTCTTGATCTCGTGCATCCACGTTTCCACATATTCGCGGTAATCCTTCGCCTCGCCCCGGTACTTCGCGATTTCGTCGTTCATGGATTTTCCGGCCCGCGAAACCACGCCGCAGAGGATTTTCCCCTCGGTGAACGCCGGCTCCGGAAGCATCTCGGCAATCAGGTGTTTTTTGTCCAGATGCTCCAGGCTGTCCAGCAATTTGGCGTAAAAAGATCGCTTCTGGAAATATTCCACCGCCAGGGCGGCGATTTCGCCCAGGACGAACAAAGCGGCAACGTAGCCCGCCGCATACGCGCCCGCCCCCAGGGCGGCCAGCAACGCCGCCGCAAAAAGCGACGACACCAGGACGGCCGCCGCCGACAGCCACCTGTCCCTGAGAAAGTCCCGCAGTTTCATACCAGATATCCGCACCCCCGTTTTGTAATCAGGTAATCTTCCAGCCCGATTCCTTCCAGCTTCCGGCGCAGACGGTTGACATTCACCGTAAGCGTGTTGTCGTCGATGAATTCGTCGGTCTGCCACAGCGCGTTCATCAGTTCCCCGCGCGAAAGGACGCGTCCCCGGTTGCGGATCAGCAGCTGCAGGATTTTGATTTCGTTTTTCGTCAGTTCGGCCGATTTCCCGCGGTACCGTGCCACGCCCCGCGCCAGGTCCAGCTCCAGCCCCTTGTGGGAAAGGATCTGCGGCGGCGCTGCCGGGTACGCGCGCTTTAAAACCGCGGCGATCCGCGCCAGAAGGATCTGCGTATGGTACGGCTTGGTGATGAAATCGTCCGCGCCGAGGTTCATGCTCATCAGCTCGTCGGCGTCGCTGTCGCGGCTCGTGACGATGATGACCGGGATCTGCGAACGGCGCCGCAGCTCCCGGCAGACGCAGTACCCGTCGTACACCGGCAGGTTGAGGTCCAGCAGGACAAGCTGGGGGCTTTCGCGCAGAATCACGTCCACCATGTTCGCGTAGTCGTCCGACGTGCGGCAGTCATACCCATACCTGCAGAGCAGCCTGGAAAGCTCCGTGCGGATTGCTTCGTCGTCCTCCACCAGAAACACAACGGCCATGTCGGGTCCCTCCCTTTCCTCCCCGGTCCATTATAGCAAAAACGAAGGAAAAAGTCAGGGAAACGGCTGCCCCGCAAAATAATTCAAAGATTATCGGATACAATATTGACATACGGCCTATTATATTATATAGTTTTTAATATGAGATAATAAAGTGTTTGTTATTGCGTTCGCAGGGGGCGTTTCAAATGATCCATTCCGTTTGCGTATTCGGGGATTCCGTGTCAAAAGGCGTCGTATTTGACAACGTGATGAAGAGATACACCCTATTGAAGGACAGTTTTGCCAATCTGGTGAAAACCGGTGCCGATATCGCCATGCGCAATTATTCCAAATTCGGAAGCACCGTGACCAAAGGCCTGGAAACGCTCACCCGGCACCACGGCGAGTTGAAGGACTATGACTACGTCGCTCTGGAGTTCGGCGGAAACGACTGCGATTTCAACTGGGCGGACGTTGCGGAAAAGCCGTGCGAAGAACATCAGCCCCATACGCCCATGGGGGCTTTCGTGCAGAAATACACCCGGATGATCCGCGAGATCCGGGAAGGCGGAAGCCGGCCGGTACTTCTCTCCCTGCCGCCGATCGACGCAAAGCGGTATTTCGCCTGGATCTCAAGGGGCCTGAATGCGGCAAACATCCTGCGCTGGCTCGGCGACGTGGAGCGCATTTACCGCTGGCACGAAATGTATAACCTGGCGGTCTGCAGGCTCGCGAAAGACAGTGAAGCGCCGCTGATCGACATCAGCAGCGCGTTTCTGGAGATACCAAACTACCAGCGGCTCATCTGCGAGGACGGAATCCACCCCAACGAAGCGGGACACCGGCTGATCAGCCGCACCATCAACGATACGATCCGCCAATACCGCAGCGCCTACGCTTCCTGAAAGCGCCGCGCGAGACTTTGCGCGGGCGTCCGGGATTTTCCCGGGCGCCCGCTTTTTGTGCCTGACGGAAAACGCCCGGGCACAGGCCGAGGAACAAAGCGAAGGCGTTCCCATACCATAATAGCAGAAGCTTCCAATTCATCCTTGGAGGGGAAATATGCCATGCTTGTTCCAGTTCCATACGACCGGCAGAAAAGCGTCCAGTACGCGCAGAAATGGGCTCTGGCGCGAAACCCGCGTTATTTTAATTTTGACGGCCTCGGCGGCGACTGCACGAATTTCGCTTCCCAATGCGTCTACGCAGGCTGCGGCGTGATGAATTTCACAAAAGACCGCGGCTGGTACTACCGCAATCCTTCCAGCCGGGCACCCGCATGGAGCGGGGTGGAATTCCTGTACCGGTTCCTGACCGCAAACCGCGGTGCCGGGCCGTACGCCCGCGAAGCGGATGTCGGCGAGCTTGAGCCGGGCGACCTGATCCAGCTTGGGAATGGATCCGGGCATTTTTACCACACCCCGGTCGTCACTTCCATTAAAGCCGGAACAATCCTCGTCGCGGCACATACCTACGACGTGTGGGACCGGCCGCTGCAAAGCTATGTTTTCGCGCGGATGCGGTGTCTGCACATTTTGGGCGCCCGGCGCTGGAAATAAATCGTCTTGTTATTTACACGGACTGGGGAAATAGAGTATAATAAGGAAAAAATACGGAGAAGGATTTGCATCATGTCGGAAAATACAGAGCATGCACCGGGACAGCCGGACAAACAAAACACACCGGAACAGACTGTTCCGAAAGGCACACCGCCCCCGCAGAATAACCCGGACGGGCCGAGTACATCCGAACAGGCCAATCCGGACGAACCAAGTACGCCGGAGCAAGCCGAACCACAGGGCGCGCAGTCCGGGCAGGACGCCGCGGAGCAGGCGGACGAACCGGCCCCGCCGCAGGACGGCACCCCGAACCCGGAAGAAACGGATGATGCCGCCGCGCCGGAGCAGCCCGACCCCGAAGAAGCCTTAAAGGCCAAAAAGCGGAAACAGACGAATCTGCTGATCGCCGCCGTGGCCGTCCTGGCGTCCGTCATGCTGATCCTCGCCATTTCCGGCACGGTCGGCGCCGTCCAAAGCTCCGGCCAAAGCTCTTCGCAGGCAGGCTCCGAAACGGAAGCCCCCGTCTCGGAATCCGATGGAACGGATTCGTTCGATTTTCAGGCGGCCGGAGCCGGCGACACCGCCGAAGCCGAGTCCGCCGTAACCGCGGGAACGTTCAGCGGTTCCGATTCCCAGGCGGAGCAGGATTCCGGCACCGGCTCGCAAAGTTCCGACACCGATTCCCAGGATTTCGGAGTAAGCTCTCCGCAGGACACGTTCAGCGGAGCCAAAATATCCAGGGACGAATTCAACGCCCTGCAGGTCGGCATGACGTACGAGGATGCCGCGTCCATCATCGGGAGCAACGGCTCTCTGACGCTCAGCACCGGGAACATGCGGGTCTACGAATGGCCCGGCTACGGTTCCTCGGACGGCGCGCTTGCCCGCATCACGTTCAAAAGCGGCCGTCTTGCAAAAAAATATCAGTACGGGCTGTAACCGGTTGACCGCGTTTTCCCATGAAAATATCGATTGATGCAGTCAATCGGTACAAGAGAAATCAATCCATCCGTTTGATCCGCTTACGGAAACATATCGACAACATTGCGGTGGCACGTACCGTTCGTGGAAACAAGTCTATAAGCGCATTTCTTCGCAAGCAATCCGCCGCCATTACCGAATATGATGAACCACTCATTCGGCGGCTGATGGAAAAGGGGAAAAATGGGCAGGGCACTCTACGAGGTTTGACGTAGGGCGTCCTGCTTTGCATTTGAGCCAACCGTACATTACTCTCTAACAGCTTTCATCCGAATTCTCACATAATCTGCATGCCATTTACCATCGTAAAATAATTTACTTCGCAGCTTCTTAACTGCTTCCATTATAATTTCTTCGTGCACGGTTTCAGGAAGATTCCCAAACGGTGTTTTTACAAACATTTGAATCCAGTCGGTTAAACCATTTTTCCCTTTCAGCTCCGTCATCCTGTCAAACAAAACGGCATAGGTTACTTTAAATCCCGCCTGTTCAAGCAAAGAGGAATATTCGCCGATGGTGGGAAAATAAAAAGGAAAGTGATAAACCAGTCCGCGTTTTTCAAATTCCACTTTCAGCGCACTATGAATCAGCGCGTTATTCCCATGCCCTCCGAATTCGAATATAAATTGCCCATTCGGTTTGAGCGAACGATAGACGCATTCCAGTAAATCGGGTTGCTTCTCTCGCCCGATCCAATGGAACACGGCGTTGGAAAACACAACGTCCACCGGTTCCGGCAAAGTGAAATTTGTTGCGTCCCCCTCCAAAAAAGTAAGCCCCGGATGCTTTTCCCGCGCGATTTGCAACAAATCGGCAGAAGCATCCATGCCGAGCGCAGGCATTCCTTCTTCGGTAAGCTTGTGTGTCAAAGCACCGTTCCCGCACCCTAAATCCAGCACGGTGGGTTTGCCCTTTGTATCAATCAACTCCGTTAGATCAGTCCCATATCGAGACACGAAGGAAAAATCCTGCGTATATTTTTTTGCGTCCCATTTGATATTCAATGCTTATACCCCCATGCGTTTCATTTCCGCCCTGTTCCCACAATCGCCTGAAAACTCTACACAATGGGTAGTGTCAAGAGAAGTTCGCAATTTCAGGACTCCGGGATATGAATCAGGCAGCATTTTGCAGCAATGCCCGGATGGATGTTGGATTTAAATACGCTCGGGAAACAGACCAATCTTCAGCATATTCCATGAGATAAGTGGTTACGGGCGCAGGTAGGAATCCAGATCGGGGAATATGCCGACGACACTGGTTCTGCGGCGGATTTTCTTACGCTGCCGGGCCAGTTCGGCGGAAGGCGCCAGCCAGACCTCTTTGAGTTTGGGCCTTGCCGGAACCCTCGCTCTGCGGTTCCGCCTCAAATCCGCCGGCTTACGTTCCTTTCCCACCATTCAAAGCCGATCCGCGCGGAACCGGAAGCACAGGGATGGTCCATCAGGGTCACAAAGATCAAAAACGAACTGCCCGGCGGACAAATCAGCCGGCCGTTTTCGGTGCCCGATACCGTTGTTCCGGACTCCCCTCTCCGGACAAAGATTTTCAGCCCGCATTCCGGGTCGCCCACCGCCTCGGAAGCCATCTGCAGGCGGACCCTCGGCCTGGGCTGCGGCCGCGCCGCGATATTGGACGGCGTCACAAGGGAAGACTCGACCGCGTTCCCCGGAGGATCCGCGTTAAACCAGAACTGGGCCCGGAACGGCAGATCCGACATGGTCGTTACGTTCCATGCGCTCACATACAGGTTTACACCGGACTGCCGGGGGTTGTACAGCCTCGCCCACGCGCTGCTCCCGTTCTTCATCGTCAGGTTGTCGGCATACCCGATAAAATATCTCCCTCGGATGGCTTCGTACAGCTCGATGGGGATATTCACCGCCCTGCCGAATGGATCCGGATTTCTGGAGTCTAGCATAAACCCACCTCTTCACCAATATTTCAGTCCGTCGGCCCTTTTCCGCGTCATCGTATCATATATATGACACAAAAGCGGCGTCTATGAATGGAATCCGGACGCCGCACCGCCGCTCCCCGGCAGCATGACGGGGCCGGAATCCTTTCCGGATTCCGGCCCCGTTCGTTTAAGAACCGTACCTCGCCCAGAGCAGCGAGGCGGTAATCCAGGAAATCAGGCTTTCCGATCCCTGGTTCCGGTTGATTCCCCGGGGGAGAAGGCCGTCCATGCAGCCGCCCGTCTCCGGGTCGATCAGCGGGATGCTTTCGCTGTTCCGGCCTGTGTACCACGCAAGGCACTCCCGTGCCCGCTCGCGGTATGCACCGTTTTCCGTCAGGCGGTAGGCTTTCAGGCAGGCAAGAAGGGTTCCGCAGGCTTCCACGGGCTGCTGGTCGTACTCAGCCGCCGCTTTCCCCTTCGGCATCCAGCCTTTGCACCCCACCGGGTGAAACGTCTCTCCCTGAAACGTGGCCTTGAGCAGAAAGTCGAGGCTCTCCAGCCCGATCCGCCGGTACTCCTCTTCCCCCGCGTTTTCCCACGCGGTCAGCATCGACAGGGGCAGCACGGCATTGCAGTATGTGACGGAATCCTCAAACCATCGCCAGGTTCCGTCCATGTGCTGCCGGTAAAGCTCCGCGATCTCCCGGGCCAGCGCCCGGATCTGTTCCGCAGCCGCATCCTGGTGCCACAGCGCAAGCCCGAGCAGCGCATACGCTTTGGAACGCGGAAAATGAAGCTCCCGGCAGCCCGGCAGGCTGTTGCGGAGCAGATGGTCCGCCGTTCTGCGGATGCTGTCCGGCAGACCGGCGCGTCCGGCGATGAAGCCGAGGCTCCAGATACAGCGGCCGAAGCAGTCCTGGGAACCCGCCGCCTCTTTGAACGTGCGGCTGTAATCCATAAAATTCCGGAACCATACGCCGTTCTGCGCATACAAAAGGAAGCTGAGGTACCGGTACGCGAGATCCAGATATTTCGGCTCTCGCGCCGTTTCATACAGCAGCGCCGCCATCATCAGCGCCCGCGCGTTGTCGTCGGTGGTATATCCTTCCGACGGATCGGGCACGCCGTTCTGCGCGTGCTGAAAAATGCCCGTGCAGTCGGTCAGGCGGAAAAGATAGGAGTCGTCCGGCATTGCGGCGGTTTCGTTACGCATCGGCGCCACCGGCCCCTTCCGAACCGCTCCGGCACACTTCCCGGAACGTTTCCGCGTAGCGGCCGGCCACGCGGTCCCACGTCATTTCCCGGCCGAGCCGAAGCGTTTTCTGCTCCATGGATTTCCGCTCGTCCGGATGTTCGATCAGAAAATTGATGCAGCCGGCGAGGGAATCCGCATCCCGGAATTTCGCCAGCATTCCGCGCCCGTCCGCCAGCATCTCCTGCGCGTAGAGGTACGGGGTGGAGACGATCACCCGGCCGTACCCGGCCGCGTAGGCCAGCGTCCCGCTGACCGCCTGGTCTTTCGCGAGGTAGGGGGTCATGTAGATATCGGAAAGCTGCAGGTACCGAACCAGTTCCTCCTTGGTAAGATATTTGTTGACGAACCGCACGTTTTGCCGCACGCCCAGGTCGTCCACAGCCTTTTCCAGGCGTTCGCGGTACGCTTCCCCCTCCTGCCTTACCACAACGGGATGCGTCCGTCCCAGAATCAGGTACAGAACTTCCGGATGCTTTTTGGCTGCCCGGGCGACCGCTTCGATCCCGTATTCCAGGCCCTTGCCGGGGCTGATGAGCCCGAAAGTGCTCACGACGGTCCGGTTTTCCAGGTGTGCCTGTTTTTTCAGCTCTTCCCGCGGCGGGACGTCGAAGGCGGGGACGCCGTGGGGAATCACCGTGATTTTTCCGGGTTCCACGCCGTAGACGTCCCGGAGAATCCGGCGGGTGTTTCCCGCCATGGTGACGACCTTTTCACTCTTCCGGCAGAGGGCCTGCAGGATCTCCTTTTCCTTTTCCTTCGGTTCCGGAAGGACGGTATGCAGCGTCGCGACAACCGGCTTCTTCACGCCGCCGAGCAGGTACCGGAGATATTCCCCGGAATCGCCCCCGTAGATTCCGTACTCGTGTTCCACGACAAGCGCCTGAAGGTCGGACCGATTGATCCGCTCCGCCGCGTCCGCATAGCTTTTCCGATCCTGCTGCGGAAATTCAAAAAGGACGTCGCCGCCATACCGGTATTCTTTGTCGCTGATCGCGATCACCCCGGTTTTCAAACCGCTTTCCTGTTTCAGCGCACGGACGAGGTCCTGCGTAAACGTTGCGATTCCGCATTCCCGCGGAGGGTAAGTGCTTAAAAATCCAATCTTTAGAACCCGATTCTGCATCTTGCGATGGATAGCTCCTTTCTGAGTCTGTTGTCCGGTTCGGGCACCCTTTTTCCCGGCGGAAACATCCGTATTCGGTCACATTGCCTTGTTCCCAATCTCTTTCACCACGTCCGGCGTGTAGATCCGGTGCCGGCACAGGGGCATATTCGCAATCCGGCAGTCGTCCGTCACAATGCACTCCGCCATCTTCGTGCCGCTCTCCACAACCACGTTGTTCCACAGCAGGCTGTTGGAAATCCGGCAGCCGTCCCCGATAACGCAGTTGTCGCCGATCACCACATACGGCCCGATTGCGGCGCCGTTGCCAATGCGGACGTTCCTGCCGAGATACACCGGGCCGCGCAGCTCGGTCGTCCGGTTGATTTTGGAATTGAACCGGCTGTAAACCGCCCGCCTGCTGAAACTGACCTCGGGGATGCGGAGCTTCCCCACAAAGCCGTCGCGGTGCGCCTGAATGTACTTTTCGGGCGTTCCAATATCCAGCCAGTAATTGCACCCCTGGTACACCGCAATTTTCCGTCCTTCCCGCAGCAGCTCCGGAAAAACCTCGCGCTCCACGGAAACCGGTTTTCCGGACGGGATTTTCTTCAGAACGTCCGGCTCGAAAATATAGACCCCGGCGTTGATGAAATGCGACGAAATCTCCTCGGGCTTCTCCCGGAAGGACGTGGCGTACCCGTCCTTGTCGTACTCGATCACTCCGTAGGCGGACGGGTTCCTCACCCACGTGACGGCGATGGTCACATCCGCTTTTTTCCGCCTGTGGTAGCGCAGCATCTCGCTGAGGTTGATATTGCTCAGAATATCGGCGTTTAAAACAAAGAAGGCGTCCTGAAAATACGACTCCGAATTTTTAATCGCCCCGCCCGTGCCGAGGGGAAAATCCTCATGAACGTAATGAATTTTCAGACCGGAGTCCGACCCGCCGCCGAAATACCCGCGGATGCACTCCGAACGGTAACAGGTGCTCAGCACAATCTCATCGACATGGTGCTGTTTCAGCGTGTGCAAAGTCCTTTCCAGCAAGGGCTTTCCCATGATCGGTACCATTGGTTTCGGCAGTCGGTCGGTCAGCGGCCTGAGCCTTGTTCCTTTCCCGCCTACTAATAATAATGCTTTCATCAAAAGCCCTCCTTTGTTTTTATTCCTTATTCAGATTACTCGAAAGCTTACGGATTATTTGTCGGTTCCGGGCAGCTGTTGATATAAGCCATGATTTCACTCAGCGAGGCGGACGCCAGCGCGATGGATGTATCCGCCGCGCCGTAGTACATTTTGATTCTGTCGTTCGCCTCGTCGAGCACCCAGCCGCAGGGGAAAACGATGTCCCGCACGTCACCTTCCTTCTCGTAGATTTCCTGCGGCCCGAAAATCCACTCGTCGCTCCGCCGCAGGACCTTCATCGGGTTCTCGAGATCCAGCAGGGCGAGGCCCAGCCGGTAGATCGCCCCGGACGCCGTTTCCCGCACACCGTGGTACAGGATCAGCCAGCCGTCCGGCGTTTCCAGCGGCTGCGCGCATATCCCGACTTTGTAGCCGTCCCACCAGCTTCCGCCGCGGGAATTGATCAGGATCTTGTGCTCGCCCCAATATTTCAGTTCGTCGGAGCCGGAAATCCAGATGTTTGCCCCGTGGTCGATCGGCCGGTGGAGAAGGAGCCATTTCCCTCCGAATCGTTTCGGGAAAATGGCCGCGTCCTTGTCCTCCGGCGGCATGATGGGGCCGATCCGCTCAAAGTTCACAAAGTCTTCCGTCAAAGCCAGGCTGACGACCGGCCCGATCTCCGAATACGCCGTGTAAACGACGGCATACTTTTCCAGCTCTTCTATGTAGCTGATTCTGGGGTCTTCGATGCCCCACGCCTCTTCGGGGTGTTCCGGGTCGGGCTCGAGGGTAGGGGTGCGGTCGATGACCCAGTTGCTGATGCCGTCTTCGCTGACCGCCTTCGTCAAGTGGGAAAATCCCCTGCGGTCCTCCACCCGGGCAAGCAGAAGAACTTTTCCGTCAAAGTTGGTGGCCGCCGGATTGAAAACCGTATTGACCGGGTAAGGCCAGTCTTTGGCCATCAGGATCGGGTTGTACGGATAGCGCCGGAATAATTCCTTGAACGTATTGTCTCCGGCCTTCAGCCTGGTTTTGAAATGTTCCATGCTTGATCAATCCCTTTCTTTCCATGTGCGCCGGCACGCATTTTACGGTTCCGGAAATCCGCCGGCCAAAAAGCCGGGCGCAACCGGCATCCGCACCGATAAAAATAGAACCGGGTCTTACGGCAACTTCACTCAGTAACTGCAAAACCCGGTTTTTATTTGTTTTTCAGTCATGGTTGGAAGCGCGTTTTTCACATCATTTCCCGATATCCTTTTCTTTCATGCATCCGGCGGTATGGAAACCGGATGCAACGAATTTCGGCCGGTTCTCCGCAAAAGGCAAATCTTTTTCCCGGAACCGGAATTTCGCGCGCGGCAACTAAAAAGCCGCCGCATGTTGAAATTTCTTTTATCCAATCAGGGCAGGTGAATCGGCAGCTCCGCGCGGCAAACGTTAGCACTCAAAGTTTTCGACTGCTAACATATTTATTATAACACATTAAAACAGTCTTTATTTCTTTTTAACTATTAAAATCGAATTTTTTGTAAACACTTACAGAGAAAACCGACAAGTTTTCTCACGTTTCAGACTCCGGCCGGCAGCTTGTCTTTCATCCGGTCCCGCAAATTCAAGGTCTCGCCGTCCACCGCGAAGGTTCCGTCGCCGTTGGCATGGAAGGTGCGGCGCTCTTTCTTTTCCCGGTCAATCCAGGCGCGGACCCCTTCCAGGACAAAGATTCCCGGGGACTCCAGGTAAGTCTCCACGCGGCATTCGAGGCAGGCAAGGCACTCCGCAATCAGCGGCGCCTTCACTTCGGCCGCAGGCAAAGGGGTAAGGCCGAATTTTTGGAATTTATCCACATCGGCGCCGGAACAGTCGCCGATCGACACCGTTTTTTCCGCAAGGTCGGCCGCCGGGACGGCCAGGACGCATTCTCCGGTATGCCGCAGCGCGCGGTACGAGTAGTTCCACGGGCCGGTCGTCAGCGCGATGCGGGGCGTAAAATCCATCACCATATGCCATGTGATGGTCATGATATTGTTCCGTCCCCCGTCCCGCGTCGTCACCAAAAGCACCGGTCCCGGTTCAATCAGCATAAAGGCCTTTTCCAGCGGCAGCTCCGTCATCGGCATAACATAACACATCCTTTTTCTTTTATTATACTTCCATCGTCCGGCGATACCAAATCCTTTATGGAAAAAGGGGTCCGCCGCGGAACTCTCGTTTCGCGGCGGACCCCTTTCGGATCAGGAAATTTTTGTCGGCAGGCGCAGGCGGTTCAGAAAATCGGGTGCCAGCAGAATCTGCCGTGCTTTCGGAAGGGCGATCCCCAGCGCCTCCCGCAAAACGTCCTCCACCGTTTCCACTGGGACGATCCGCACCCGGTCAAGGACTTCTTCCGGAATCTCTTTCAGGTCTTCCCGGTTGTCCTTCGGAATCAAAACCCGGTTGATGCCGGCGCGGTCGGCGGCAATCAGTTTTTCCTTCAGGCCACCGATCGGCAGCACCGCGCCCCGAAGCGTAATCTCGCCGGTCATGGCGAGGTGCGAATCCACCGCGATCCCGGTCACGAGCGAAGCCAGAGCCGTAAAGAGGGCAGCCCCGGCGGACGGCCCGTCTTTCGGCACGGCGCCGGACGGAACGTGGATATGAATGTCGCGGTCCTTGAACTGTACGGCGTTGCCCGGCAGGCGGGATTTCAGCAGGCTCAGGGAAATACGCGCCGATTCCTTCATCACGTCGCCCAGCTGGCCGGTCAGGATCACCTGGTTGCTGCCGGGCATATCCATGGCTTCGATGAACAGGATCTCCCCGCCGACCGGAGTCCACGCAAGGCCGGTCACCACGCCGGGCGGATTGACGCCGCGCACCATGTCGTGGCGGTAGGCCCTGCGCCCCAGGATCTCGCCCAGCTCTTCCGGTTTGACCACAAAAGGCTTGGGCGCGGTGCCCGTTACGATTTTTTCCGCGACCGTGCGGGCAATCACATTCAGCTGCTTTTTCAGGCCGCGCACGCCCGCTTCCATCGTGTAGTCGGAAATGATCTTCCGCAGGGCTCCGTTGCCGATTTCGACATCGCCGGCCGTCAGCCCGTTTTCTTCCAGGGCTTCCGGGATCAGATGCTCCCGCCCGATGTGGAATTTTTCATTTGCCGTATAGCTGGAGAGCTCAATGATCTCCATGCGGTCCAGCAGCGGGGCGGGAATGGTCTCCAGCGTGTTTGCCGTCGCGATGAAGAACACGTTGGAAAGGTCGTACGGCAGGTCGAGGTAATGGTCGGTAAACGTCCGGTTCTGCTCGGGGTCCAGGACCTCCAACAGGGCCGCGGCGGGGTCGCCGTTGTAGCCCGTCATCAGTTTGTCGACCTCGTCGAGCACCATAACCGGATTCATAACCCCGGCCTTTTTGATGCCCGAAAGGATGCGGCCCGGCATTGCGCCGATATACGTCCGGCGGTGCCCCCGGATCTCGGCTTCGTCGCGGATCCCGCCGAGGCTCAGGCGGACGTACTTCCGGCCCAGCGCCTGGGCGATGCTTTTGCCGAGGCTGGTCTTTCCGGTCCCGGGCGGGCCGACCAGCAGGAGAATGGAGCCCTGCCGGTTTTCTTTCAGCTGCATGACGGCAAGGTGCTGAAGGATGCGCTGCTTGACCTTTTCCAGCCCGTAGTGCTGTTCGTCCAAGATGCGGCGGGCTTCCTCCAGGCTGACCGGCCTGGTTTTTTTGACCCGCCACGGCAGCGCGACCAGAAGGTCGAGGTAGTCGCGGATCACGTTGTAGTCCGGGCTGGCCGGGTTCTGGTTTTCCAGCTTCTCCACTTCTTCCAGCGCCGCCTCGCGGATCTCGCGCGGCATATGCGCTTTCTCAATCAGCGCGCGGTAATCCTTTCCGCCGGCTTTTCCGGGCTGCGCGCCGTCCTTGCCAAGCTCCTCCTGGATCGCCTTGAGCTGCTCGCGCAGGATGGCGTCCCGGTAAGTCTTGTTTGTCTTTTCGTTGAAGCGCTCCGCCATTTCGATCTGGAGCTGGATGGATTCCTTGTAGCGCAGGAAATAATCGATGAACGTCAGACCGCGGGTCTTGAGGGACGACGTTTCCATCAGGGCGTACTGTTCCTCGCTGGAAAGCGGGATCAGCTGGCAGATCGAGCCGATCAGGATATTCAGGTCGTCGATTTCATCGATCGCCTTCACGATCTTGGACGAATCCCGGAACTTTGCCCCCACCTGGTGCGCAATATTCCGGATATACGAGATCATCTGCTTCCGGCTGTTTTCGTCGAGGTCGATCACGTCCGGCACGGGCGTAAATTTCCCGTCGGCCGCGCCGTCGCTTCCGACAATAATGCCGGACACCTCGACGCGGTTTACGGTTTTGGCGACAATCCAGCGTCTCTTTTCGTCGGAAGACAGTTTGAGTACTTCGACGGCGACGCCGATTTTATAGAAATCGTCCGCTTCCGGCAGCTTCCCGTCCCGGCGGTGTCTGACCGGGAGCGCCACAATGGGCTCCCCGCTTGCGCGCGCCTGAGAAAGTTTTTCCCCGTTCCAGCCGTCGAAGCGGATGGTGCAGGTCATTCCCGGAAGCAGGACAAGGTTTTCAATCGGTAGAATCATAGGTATATCCCTTCTTTTTAAATGAATATTCGTTTAATCATGGCTGCGAAAACAGGCCGCCGGGGTCCGCCCGCACCGTTTCCGCGCGAACCTATTCATGGCGGATCAGCGCCTTCTGAAGAATCCGGATCAGCTCGTCGAGGCGGTCGTCCGCAGCCTCGCCGGAATCACCGCTGCGGCTGGCGATCATTTTAACGGGGGAAAACAGGATCGCGTAGAGGTTATCGTTGTCGAAGTCGTTGAAGATCTGCTTCTGCTTCAGCTCCGTCAGCAGCCGGTTCAGGTAAGCCGGCCCCTGCGTGGCCCGGCAGGTGCCGCACAGGGCCGGGCAGGTATTGAACTGCTCGATGAAATAGAAGACATCCCGGTTCCGCACAATATAATCGTAATACCGGCGAACCAGCTGTGCGATGATTTCCTCGCCGTCCATCCCGGGATGAACGCACTGGAGAAGACATCGGACGGCATCCCCCGCATATTCCCGGTAAATGTCCCGCAGCATGGCCTCCTTGTTATCATAATAGATGTAAACCGTGGCCGGGGACACTCCCGCAACGCGGGCAATCTTCGAAATGGACGCCCCCTGAAACCCTTCTTCGAGAATCAGCCGGACCACCGCGTTTTTTATGTTTTGCTGTTTTTCGTCGTCTTTTCTGCGCACACCCGTCACCCGATTTTTTGATCTTTTCTGTCCAGAGGCTGATTTTATGATAAACGATCATTCGTTTATTGTCAAGGGGAAGCGGCGGATTTCTCCAAAAATTCCGGTCCGCGGACGGACGGCTCCGGGCGCGCCGCTGATTTCAGGTTTTTTCCTCTGTACAAAAGCCGGCGCGGGCGGTATAATAAAAGCGCAATGTACCGATGATGCGGTTGAGCAGGGAGAAATCGTCCCCCTGCACAGAGGGAAGGGCGTTGGCAGCGCCTTACTTTCGCATTGTATTTTTTTGTATGCAGAATCAACACCCGGGTAACGGGAGCAGGCGGAATCGGTCGAACGATAGGAGCATCTGCCGGTCCGACTACTTTTATCAGAGGAGAATCTCTTTATGATCAGTCCAACCTACGGGAACTGCAGCGACGCCCAAATGATTCAGATCATTGCGAAGTACATCCAGTCCAACTTCCGGACGTCGGAAGGCTTCAATCTCATCGTCGGGACGGACAGCCAGAATTATTCCGACACCAAGGTGGTCGTGGTCATCGCCGTTCAGAACATCGGCCACGGCGGAATCTTTTTCTACGACATCATCCGCATCAACAAGATCGAAAACATCCGGCAGAAGCTTCTGTTTGAAACCAATATGAGCCTCACCTACGCAGACCGGCTGATCTCGGGGTTTGAAAAATTCTGCCGGGAAACGGATTTTGACTTTCGGAAAATCAACTTCTGCATCCACGTGGACGCGGGCACGAAAGGCAAAACAAGCCAGCTGATTCCGGAGCTCGTCGCCTGGATCAGGGCCTGCGGCTACGACTGCAAGATCAAGCCGGATTCCTTCGCGGCGAGCAGCATTGCCGACAAGATCAGCAAATAAGAACGGAAAAGCGGTCGGAAAACAAGGTTTTCCGGCTTGACAGCGCACCGCAGTTGTGGTAGCGTAAAACAGACAAAAGAATCATCCGGGGAGCCTGCCGCACAGGCTGAGAAAAAGTCAGAGGACTTTGACCCGTAAACCTGATTTGGGCTATGCCAACGTAGGGAGAATGTATCTGCAAATAGGCAGACGGGACAGGCCGGTGCGGCGTATCCCGTCTGTTTCTTTGTCCGGACTGCAAAAACGGAAGGAGAGAGGATACGACCGATTGCCGGAAACCTCGGAAAAGGGGATTCCAAAGGCGGAGGGGGAGCGCCCTGCACCCGAAGGCAACAGCAACCGAACAGCGAGGGAGCCCGTGTTTCGGGCTGAGAGGAAACTTTCGAGTTTCGACCGCCCCGCGGACAAAAGGGCCGTGCGGAAGCTGTTTGGGAAAGCTCCGGAAGCGCACACAGCGCACACCAGGCGCCGATACAGGCCGCATGGTTTGTCCCGTAAACCAAACCGACCGTATTGTGTGAAGGAGCGCTGCTGACAACATGGAAAAATCAAAAGTTCTGAAAATGGTCATGCTCGCGATGATGGTCGCGATCGGAGTCGTCATTTCCCCGATTCTCCGCATCGAAGGCATGTGCCCGATGTCCAGCCTGATCAATATCACCTGCGCCGTGCTGATGGGTCCCTGGTATGCCCTGCTGTGCGCCACACTGATCGGCATCATCCGCATGACGCTGCTCGGCATCCCGCCGCTCGCCCTGACGGGGGCCGTGTTCGGCGCGGCCCTTGCCGGTATTCTGTACCGCCTCTCCAAAGGGAAGCTGATCTTCGCGGTGCTCGGCGAAATCATCGGAACGGGCGTGATCGGCGCCGCCGTGTCTTACCCGGTGATGACGTTTCTCTGGGGGCGCGCGGGCCTCACGTGGCTGTTCTACATTCCGATGTTCACCGGGGCGACGCTGATCGGCGGAGCCGTTGCCTTCCTGTTTCTCGGGGCGCTGCAAAAGGGCGGAATGCTTGCCAGAATCCAGAAAAATTTAGGGGTGAACCTGTTTGAACAGCCGGAAGCTAAAAATCTCTGACCTTTTGGACATTCGGCACAGGGTAAAGGCCGAAAGGCCGCTGATCCACTGCATCACCAACCCGATCTCGATCAACGACTGCGCCAACGCGGTGCTGGCGGTGGGCGCAAGGCCGATCATGGCCGAGCACCCGCGCGAAGTATGCGAAATCACGGCCGCCGCGGATGCGCTGGCCGTGAATCTCGGGAACATTACCGACGTCCGGATGGAATCGATGCTGCTGGCCGGACACACCGCCCTTCGCCGCCGCATCCCGTCCATTCTCGACCTGGTGGGCGTAGGGTGCAGCACGCTCCGGCTGGATTACGCAAAACGGTTTCTTGCCGAGTGCCGCCCGAGCGTCATCAAGGGAAACCTTTCGGAAATCAAGGCCCTCTGCGGGCTTCCGAACGACGCGAAGGGCGTGGACGCGGGCGAGCGGGACAGCGCTTCCGACACGGAAAAAGCCGCGGATCTGCTTCAAAATCTCGCCCGGAAAACCGGCGCGGCCGCCATGGCAACCGGAGCCGCGGACTTCGTCTCGGACGGAAACCGGACGTACCGGCTGGAGAACGGCTGCGGGATGCTGGCCGGAATCACCGGCACGGGCTGCATCTTAAACGTGCTGACCGCCTCGTTCCTGTCCCGCGGCAATCCCGTGGAAAGCGCGGTCCTGGCCTCGGCCGTTTTGGGGATTGCGGGAGAACTGGCGCAGGACGCCGCCGGACCCGGCAGCTTCCGCGCGGCGCTTCTGGACCACCTCTTCCGCCTTCCGGACGCCTGCATCTCGGAAAAAATCCGCTGTATCTGTCTTTGAAAGGAAGCTGCCCGCATGAAAATCGATGTCACCCTGTACCTTGTCACCAACAGCGAAGGCCTTTCCCTTTCGGAATTTCTGGATAAAATCGCCCAGGCATGCCTGGGCGGCGTAACCCTCGTGCAGCTCCGGGAAAAGGAAAAAACCGTCCGGGACTATCTCCTGCTGGCCCGGAAGGTAAAGGAAGTCACGGATTTTTACCATATTCCCCTGATCATCGACGACCGCGCGGATGTCGCGGTGGCCTGCGGCGCGGCCGGCGTCCACGTGGGGCAGGAAGACCTGCCCGTGTGGGCGGCCCGAAAAGTCATGGGAGACGGCAAAATCGTCGGCGTGTCCGCCAAAACGGCGGAACAGGCCGTGCAGGCGGAAAAAGAGGGCGCGGACTACCTGGGCGTCGGGGCGATTTACCCGACCACGACCAAAGTAAAAACCGTGCTGACCCCCGTGTCCGTTCTGCGTGAAATCTGCCGCTCGGTTTCCATTCCGGTCGCGGCGATCGGCGGGATGAACGAAAAAAACTGCGGCATCCTGAAGGGCTGCCCCATTGCCGGCATAGCCGCGGTATCGGCAATCATGAAAGCGGACGACCCCAAAAACGCGGCCGCCCGCTTCCGGGAGAGATTAGCCGGGCTGCCCGGCCCGCGCCGGGCATAATCAAAACCACGCGTTGAACGCGTGGTATGCACAAGCCCTGAAAGGGCATGGTACTGGCGCGCGTCTTAAGACGCATTGAAATAGGTTACCAACCGCATTACTTTTACTGGCCGCCGCTAAAGCG
>JALCPO010000038.1 GCA_022650455.1 Oscillospiraceae bacterium | reverse complement strand
ACAGATTTTATATGTGTTTTCCCAAGGGGACTTTTTCGGCGAGCGGAATCTGCTGGGCAACCGGACAAGCCCTTATACCGTCACGGCGCTGAAGCCGGTGAAAACCTGCATTTTCGGTCGGGACGCGTTTCACGACATGCTGCGCGCCAACCCGGAAATCGCCGTGAAAATCATCGAAGAACTGGAATCCCGGATGGAGCGGATGGAAAATGCGCTGCAAAATATGGGGGTCCGGAACCTGGATGAGCGAATCGGCGGCCTGCTGCTGGACTTCAGCGAAAAATACGGGGCCAAAGTTCCGGAAGGAATTTTGCTCCGGCTTCCGCTGAGCCGTGAGGGCATCGCCAGATATCTGGGTGTCGCCCGGGAAACGGTGAGCCGGAAGCTGGGCCAGTTGGAAAAGGATGGAGTGATTCGTTCGGTCAGCAATAAAAGCATCCTGATTTTAAACGGCGAGGCGCTGAAAACCGCCGTCGGCAAAGAAAATTAGTTTTTCCCTAAAAATTTGATCGCAATCACAGCGATTCCGCCCGGGGACTGCTACAATGGAGACGAAATCAGGGAGCAGCCCACAGGATGAATTTTTATGGAAATAAAAGGGCAAAATACTGTCGGAGAGACTGCAATATCCATACTGGCCTGCGTCCCTGTACCGGAAAGGCCGTCCGATCAAGAGGAATTTACGGGGAACGCGGCAGCCGGTGCCGGTAAAAAACGAACAAAGGAGGAAACGCAAATGAATCTGCGGTATCTGAAAAACATCGAGCCGGAACAGGCGCTGAAACTGCCGGAACTGGTGGAATACCAGCAGGGACAGGTTGTGAGCCGGACGCTGGTTCAGAACGAGGCGGTAAGCATCACCCTTTTCTCTTTTGACAAGGGGGAAGAGATCGGTACCCATTCTTCGGATGGCGACGCCATGCTCACCGTTCTCGGGGGGAATGCAAAAATCACGGTTGGAGGGAAACCACATTTGCTGACACAGGGACAGACGATTGTGATGCCGGCCGGAATCCCCCACGCCGTTGCGGCGGAGAGTCCGTTCAAAATGCTGCTGACGGTGGTATTTCCATCGCCGAAAGCAGGGAAGTCTCAGGACCATAACGGAAAGGAAGATCGTTTATGAAAGCAAAACTTGACAGAACGGGATGCATCTCCTGCGGTCTTTGCACGGAAACCTGCCCGGAAGTGTTCCGAATGGCGGACGACGGTGTTGCGGAAGTCTATCAGGAAGATGTTCCCAAGGACGCCGAAAAGAAAGCGGTGGAAGCACAAGAGGGATGCCCCGCTTCCGTCATTACCGTACAATAGCCCCTGATGACCGATCCATAGAAAGCCATGGGCGGCAGACGCAATTGCGTCTGCCGCCCATGGCTTTCAGCCGGATTCGCGCGGGTTTGTTGTTTAATCCACGGGACCCGCCGCTTCCGGGCAAGTCTCCGGGCACGGCTCCCCCGTAAAATACTTGGGATACAGGGTGAGCATCTTTTTGTAAAGAAGCCGGATGTGGTCAATATGTTCGTCCAGAATCCGGCGCATTTCTTCCGGCCGGCCGGCTTTTGCCGCATACAGGATTTGCTTATGCTGCTCCAGTCTCCGCTCATCCGTCTCCCGGTCGCCGGTCGTCAGGAACCGAAAGCGGTTGTAGTGGGAAGAAATCATATTGATGGTTTTCCACGCAAGGCCCTTGTTGGCCATTTCAAAAATGAGCCGGTGAAAGTTGCTGTCCTGGATAAAATATTCTTTTCTTGCTCCCGCCACGAGAGATTTTTTCTGCTGCCCGACGATATACTCCATCGCGTCGGTCACCAGAGGCCCTTTGCAGCGGATAAAATCGTCAACCGAAGCAAGCTCCAGCGTCTTGCGGATAAAAAGCTCCTCTTCAATCCGGCCCATGGACAATTTGGAAACGATGGTTCCCGACTGCGGATACATATACACAAGGTTTTCTTTCTGCAGCCGCATCAGCGCTTCCCGCGCGGGAGTACGCCCGACTTTGTACCGGTCTGCAATCTTCCGCACACTTAAAGCGGTTCCCGGTTCCAGCGTCAGGTCCATAATATCCCTGCGTATGTGCTGGTAGGTCACATCGTATAACAGACCGTCATGTCCCATGAATTTTTCTAACCCCGGCTATCCTTCTGAGCTGCATGAATTCTCATGATATTTTGGTAGATACTGCGAGAATAGTCTTTATTATAGCAAAAGAGCAAAAGCACGTCAAGTAACGCCGGAAAATAAGAGACCCGCGCAAGGGTTCGCGCAAAGGCCATGGCCGCGATTTCTCCCAGGGCCCGGATCGTGGATTCATTCTGAAAGCGGAAGATTTTCCAAAGGCGAATCTTTTCGGTCCGCGTGTAAATTTCATTCCGGTACCGTTCCTCCGTAAAATGGTACAGCTCGTGCCCGAGCAGCAGGTCGCGGATTTCCGCTCCGGCGGGCAGAACCGAAACCTCTTCGCGGGGAAGCGACGCCAGGAGCCGATCGTACTTTTCCATCGGCTGGTTCATGATGGTGATGTCGTCCGGGGGCGTAAAATTGGCGAACAGGACCCGTTTTTCGGTCGCCGGCTCGTCGCTGAAATGGACCCGGAGCCCGAAAAAAGGCGGGATGCCGCTCACCGAGCGCGCATTTGTTTCCACAAGGATGCGCCGCGCGTATTCTTCCCCGCACCGGATGGATTTTGCAATCATTTCGTCCCTGCGGTCCGGCGGGATCCGGTCCCGAAGAATATCGCGGGAAAAAAGGTACCGCCCCCAGCACTCGTCGTCCACGCTCCGCAGGGACGTCATCATCTGCGCCAGAGTGAGGCGGCCGTTTTCCGCACGTTCCATATCCGCATCCGGCCTTTCCGCATCGATTTTTCCCAAACCCGGGGAATCAGGTCTGCTTCATGTTTGCCGCCACAACGATGACGTCGTCTTCCGGGTCCATGGCCGAGGTTTCAATTTCCATCAGGAGAGAAATCTGGTTGAATTCCGTGGCGGAGAAATCCATGACGCGCGGGCCGATGCAGAGGTAATAGTCCGGCCTGGCGATCATTTCGCTTTGGTAAACGGCCATGTCTTCCCAAAGGCGTTTGACTTCCCGCTGATAATCTTTTACCTTGGCTTTTACGGCCATGGCATAGCCGCGCTGCACTTTGATGAATCCCTTGCTGTCCACAATGCGGATGGGCACGGCCTGACCGGCCTGTTCCGCCTTGCCGCCGAAGACGAAGAAATGCTCCGTTTTCTCCAGCAGCCTGACCTCGTTCCGGGAAAGGCGCAGATCCGCGGCGGCCAGCTCCCGCGCTTCCTCTTCGCTGCATTTCTGCAGCAGATCAGTCGTCTTGACTTCGGTGGAGCCGGTTGCGATTGCCGTAACCTTGGATGTCTGCGAATCGATTTCAATGTGGATTTCCACGCTGTCCGGAGAGGCCCCGCTCTCGACGGCCTTGTTCATCGCCTCTTTCTTGATGCTGCGGATGTCATCCTTGGTGGGAGACGGAATAATGCGCTCCACCACGTCGCGCACCATGGAAAGCGCCACGCCGATGGAAGAGATCACCTCCGCATTCTTCGGGATATTGTATTTCAGCCCCATTTTTCTGGCGAAATAGACGATCAGAACGGAAGCTCCGCCTCCGACTCCCACAAGGGAAATCTGGTCTTTTTCCAGCTTGTATTTCTGGGCCAGCTCCAGAATGACCGGGGCGATCTTGGAATACGATTTCTCCATGATCTGGTTGGCGATGTCGTCGACGGTCGTACCGCAGTAATCCGCAAGGGCCTGGATCGCTTTCCGGGACGCTTCGGGGTTGCCGTACGAGAAGTCTTCCGGCTTTACAAGACCGAGGACGTTCGCCGCGCAGGTGTTCGTGATGGCCACGCGCTCCCCGCTCGCGAGCCGCACCGCGACGTAATCCGCCGGGTCCCCCGGCTTGGGCGAAAAGAACTCGATCTTCGGGTCGACGATTTCCTCCGGCTGCTTGAAAATGGAATAGTCCATTCCGGCGATGTGCGCGGAACGCGGGCCGACATCCACAACGCCGTTTTTATCGGCACGCACCATGGAACCGCCCGCCACGCCCAGAACACGCACGTCCAGGGAACTGACATAGGTGGGGTGCCCGCCTACAATGGAATAATCGATGGCGGGGCGCCCGTTTTTGATGACGCCGATGTTGGTGGTGGTGCCGCCGACTTCAAAATAGACGCCGTTGGAAGCGCGAAGATACAGCAGGGCCCCCATGACGGAAGCCGCCGGGCCGGAGAGCATGGTCAGGATCGGGCGCTTTTTCATCTCCTTGATTTCCATGACGCCGCCGTCGCCGCGCATAATCATCAGCGGAACCTGAACGCCCGCTTCCCGTACGGCGGCTTCCGTGGAATTGGCGGTGTCCAGCATTTTGGGAAGGATGCTGGCATTGATGGCCGCGGTGCGCGTCCGGCGCGTCAGGCCGTACAGCTTGGTAATGTCCGAAGCCATGGTGGTGGGAACGTTCTGCTCCTTCGCCGCCTCGCAGACCATCTTTTCCGGGCCGCAGTCGTCCACGCCGAAAGCCATGGATGAAACGATCACCTGCGCGCCCTCTTTCCGCAGGTCTTCCACCGTTTTCTGGGCCGTCTCCTTCGTCAGTTTTTTGGTGTTGAGAAACCGGTTGAGGATTTTGATCTTCTTGCGGTTTCCAAGATCGATGTCATCCAGATGCGTCTGCTTTTTGGCCAGGAATCCTTCGACGCCGCCTTTTGCCATACCGATGACGCCGACATTGGCCACGTCGCCCTCAATCAGGGCGTTGGTTGCCTGCGTGGTGCTGTGCGCCACAAAAATAACATCTTCGGCACGGATATGATTCTCTTTCAGACAGTTTACAAAAGATTTTACGACGCCTGCGGCAACGCCCCGCGGGTCGTCATGCGTTGTTTTGACCGATGATTTTCCGATAATTTCATGTGTCAGGTTGTCGATGGCAACGGCTTTCGTATACGTGCCGCCCACATCGATCCCCATTCTTACGGCTCTTGCCACGAATCATCCCATCCCTTTCACTCCGGGTTTTTCTATGAACGGGGGCAGGTTCAGGAAATCCCGAAAACGCATGAATTCCTGCCCGCCCCACAGCCTGCCGTGCCAGCGCCACACCCCGGAAGCAAACCAATCTTTTTCCCCCAAAAGCTCCGGCGCAAACCGGCGAATCAGTGAACCAGCCCGCCGTACAGGAAGTAAATCGAAATGCAGAGAATCGCGCCCACAATCCAGCCGGTCGGGATGGACATCTTCATGTAATCCCTCGGGCGGACTTTCGTATAGCCGAAGCCCCAAGCGACCCAGGACTGCGTAATATCCAGATGCTCCGGGGCGATGGTGGTGACGGCAAACAGAGGATACAGGAACTGGATCGGCCAGTCTGCAATGGAGACGACCAGAGCAAGCAGAGCCGCGCCGCAGCCGACGAGGTTCATCGGGCCGCGGAAGAAGCCCAGAGGAGTCAGGACGGCAAAAACCACGCAGAGCATCAGCGCGGAAGTCGGAATCACCCCGCCGAGCAGCGTCTTAAAGTACGGGACCGCAAGGACGGCCGCGTTGTTGAACATGGACAGCGTAAGCAGGAAGCCGATCATCGGGGCCACGTCGACGGCGCCGTCGGCAAACTGTTTGGCAAGCATGCGGCAGACCGGGGTGAACCCGCCCTTCAGCTTTCTGCAGGTCAGCAGAGCGTACGCGGAAGCGATGAGGAACGCCAGAATGATCGGAACGTTCAGGACGATCACCAGCAAAACCGGCAGGATGACGGAAACCCACGAAATTGCCGGCGCGTTTTCCATGTTTTTGCCGCCGCTTTCATTCTGGAACTCGTTGACGGAAGCGGCCCAGGCGTAAGAGGTCTTCTTCCTGCCGACGGCAAGGTTGGCGACAATCATCACGACGACCAGCGCCACGACCATGGCGATGATGCCGAACTGAAAATAGTTGTTATATGTATAGCTCTCATACGCCTTGTTCGCGGTTACCAGCATCGCCTGATACTGCTTGAAGTTGACGATGTTCGCAAAAATACCCGCCATGATGGAGCCCATGAAGGCGAACATAGCGATCGGCGAAGGAATCCCCAGCGAAAGCAGAATGGGGAGAACGATGACGGCGATGGAGATAACCGGGCCGATGCCGGTCATGGACGTGAAGATGACCGCCGTAATGATGCAGAGCAGCGTCATGGTAATGCGCGGCTTATCCCCGCCCAGTTCCACAACCTTCCGGATCAGCGTGGCCGCGATGCCGGTATCCATCAGGACGCGGCCGAAGAAAGCACCGAAGAAAATGTTGACCAGGATCGACTTGCCATAGGCTTCCGGCCCGGCCTGGAAAACGTTGGCCAAAATATCGATGACGGTTTTGCCCTTCATGGCGTCATTGGGCGAGAGGGCATTGCCGATCAGGGCAAGCACCACCCACAGAACCGCCATCAGGAGGAAACCGACCATCAGGTTATGGCCCTTAACGCAGTACCAGATCATGCCGAAGAAAGAAAGGATCATCAGAATGCCAATGATCATGTTTACCATAACGCACCCTCCAATTGTAGCTTTTTGGAATGACTGTGCACAGCAGGCTTAAAACTAACATGTCAGCTTTATATGAAAGATTATCATTTGTATTGTGGTTTGTCAAGTAAATTTTGGATAAAATAATGGACCATCTTTTTAGCAATCTGCATGGAAAATAAATGCTGGCATGTCACTGAGAAGTTCAGCTCCCAGCGAACTTGTCCGGGGAAACTGCGCGCAAGCTGGCAACAGGTTGTATGGAATTCATAAAAAAAGCGGCAATATCTTGGCAATATTTAGGATGGAAATATTGATATATTACATGTAACATATTACTTGAATCGACCAACATAAAATATGTCTTTTATCTCTTTTCGGGCCGAATCCCCGCCCCCCCCGGCGAAGCGTCCCGGTTTCCGCACGGCGGCTGCCGGGAATTCACGGCGGGCAAAACAATATGGAAGGGTGTGCTGAAAAATGGAGTTTATGGGCCAGAGCTTTCTTCTGCACAGTGAAACCGCAAAACGGTTGTTCGAGCTTTGCCGTTCGGAACCGATTTTTGACTTTCACTGCCACCTTTCGCCGAAGGAAATCTATGAGGACAAACCTTTCGACAACCTGGCGGTGCTGTGGCTGGGCGGCGACCATTACAAATGGCGGGTGATGCGCGCTTTCGGCACGGAAGAACGGTTCATAACCGGGGACGCTTCCGATTATGAAAAGTTCCGGGCGTGGGCCCGTGTCCTGCCGTACTGCATCGGCAACCCCCTCTACCACTGGACGCACCTGGAGCTGCAGCGCTATTTCGGCATCACCGAGCCGCTGTCCCCCAAAACGGCGGATAAAATCTGGGAAAACGCCAACCGGCAGATTGCCGGCCCCGGTTTTACGCCGCGCTCCATCATCCGTAAATCGAACGTAGCGGCTCTGTGCACGACCGACGACCCGGTGGACAGCCTGGAGTACCACCGGAAGCTCGCCGAGGACCCGGGCTTTCCGGTCAAGGTGCTCCCCGCTTTCCGGCCGGATATGGCGTTTACGCCCGGCGCGCCCGGTTTCACGGACTGGCTCCGCAGGCTGGCCGATGCGTCCGCCACCGCCGTCGATACGTTCCGCGGCCTTCGGGAAGCCCTTTCCAGTCGGATCGGCTTTTTCGCCCGGATGGGCTGCGTGGCCAGCGACCATTCCTTTGCCAGCGTGCCGTTCCGCCCCGCCGCCGACGGAGAGCTGGAACGAATCTACGCCAAGGCGTACGGCGGCGGGAAGCTGGACGCCTGCGAGCTGGAAAAATACCAGACCGCCCTGCTGACGTATCTCGCCGGGGAGTACAGCCGGCACAACATCGTGATGGAGCTGCACATCGGAGCGCTGCGCAACAACAGCGAAAAGATGCTCCGGGAGATCGGCCCGAACACTGGTTACGACTCTATGGACGACCGGCCGGTCGCCGAGCCGCTCGGCCGGTTTCTCAGCAGTCTGGAGACGGCGGGGACCCTGCCGAAAACCGTATTCTATACGCTCAACCGCAAGGACAACGACCCCGTCGTCACCATGGCCGGCAACTTTCAATCATCCCGGACGAACATGCAGTTCGGTTCGGCATGGTGGTTCAACGACCACATCGACGGCATGCGCAGGCAGCTGCGCGACCTCGCAAACAACGGCGTGCTGGGCAACTTCATCGGCATGGTGACCGACAGCCGCAGCTTTCTCTCCTACCCGCGCCACGAATACTTCCGCCGCATCCTCTGCGACCTGCTGGGCGGATTTGTGGAGCGCGGGGAGTACCCGGCCGACTTTGACACGCTTTCCGAGATCGTGCGGGGAATATCCGGCCGGAACGCCCTGCGGTACTTCGGCGTATCCCTCTGATTCCCGGCAGGGCGGAAACCGGAGAAGGAGAAGCAGAACCAAAATCTTATCGGATATTTCATCCTACGATCGTACGGCTATTTTTCATCCTACGATCGTACGGCTATTTTAGAAAGGAACGATTTTTAATGGACATGACCATGCGCTGGTTCGGAACCGGCTACGATTCCGTAACCCTTCAGCAGATCCGGCAGGTGCCGGGCGTAACAGGCGTTATCACCACGCTGTACGGCACAAAGCCAGGGGAAGCGTGGAAGCGGGAAGACATCCACGCCCTGAAAGCGGAAGTGGAAGCCGCGGGCCTCACCATCAAGGGGATCGAGAGCGTCAACATCCACGACGCCATCAAGGCCGGCACGCCGGACCGCGACAAATACATCCGCAACTACATCGCCACGCTGGAAAACCTGGGCCTTGAGGGAATCGACATGGTGTGCTATAATTTTATGCCCGTATTCGACTGGACCCGCTCGGATCTCGCCAAACCCAGGCCCGACGGCTCCACGGTGCTGGCCTACGACGACGCGGTCATCTCAAAGATCAAGCCGGACGAGATTTTCGATTCCATGGAAAAAAAGTCGAACGGCTTTGTCCTCCCCGGCTGGGAACCGGAACGCATGGCGACCATCAGGCATCTTTTCGCCGTTTACCAGGATGTGGACAACGAAAAGCTCTTCCGGAACCTGCAGTATTTTCTGGAAGCCATTATGCCCACCTGCGAGAAATACGGAATCAAAATGGCGATCCACCCGGACGACCCGGCATGGCCGGTTTTCGGCCTTCCCCGCATCATCACGAACAAGGAGAACATCCTGCGGATGCTGAAGGCCGTCGACAGCCCGTATAACGGCGTGACGCTCTGCACCGGTTCGCTCGGCTCCAACCCGGACAACGACCTTGTGGACATTATCCACGCCGTGAAGGGGCGCATCCATTTCGCGCATGTGCGTAACCTGCAGTACAATTCTCACGGCAATTTTCAGGAGGCGGCGCATCTTTCGCGGGACGGTTCCCTGGACATGTTCGCCATTCTGAAAGCGTTGTACGACGACGGGTTCGACGGCCCGATCCGTCCCGACCACGGCCGCGCCATCTGGGGCGAAAAAGCCATGCCCGGCTACGGCCTGTACGACCGCGCGCTGGGGGCCGCCTACCTCAACGGCATCTGGGAAAGCCTTGAAAAAACCTACCCAAGGAAATAAGCCCCGCCCGCAGCGTCTATGGGCGGTGAAAAGGAGAATCCAAGCTTGCAACAGAAAACGACAGCAGCACCGCCCGAAACCATCCCTTCCGGTGAAAATGGGCAGACTCCATATTCCATCCTGCGGAAAGACATCGTCGAGCTTCGCCTGAAGCCCGGAACCATCGTGAGCATCCGCGACCTCTGCGCGCACTTTCACATCAGCCGCTCGCCGATGCGCGACGCGCTGATCCGTCTCGAAGAAGAGGGCCTTGTGGGTCTTCTCCCCCAGCGCGGGATCATGATCTCCAGAATCGACATCCGCCGCGTGGAAGAAGAACGCTTCCTGCGCATTTCCGTCGAGCGGAACGTCATGCGGCTGTTCATGAAACAGCACGCGCCCGAGGACATGGTGTTCCTGGAGGCTTCCATCGTCAAGCAGAAGCGTCTCATGCAGACAAGGGATTACCGCTCCATGATCGCGCTGGACGATGAATTTCACCGCTACTTCTACAAAGTGACGGGAAAGATGTTCTGCGCGGACGCCATCTGGAAGGCGTCCGGGCATTACAGCCGCCTCCGCCTTCTGACCTGCGTGAGTCAGGACATCTCCCAGGAAGTGACCAACCAGCACAGCGAGCTGGTCGAAGCTGTCAACGCCGGCGACACGGACCGGATGCTCGCCGTTTTCGACTGCCATCTCGGTCGGCTGGACGAAGAGGTCAAGGGATTCAGCGCCAAATATCCCGACCTTTTCCTTCAGAAGAAACCGGCGGACCGGGAAAACGATCTGCTGAAAAATGATTTTCTGAAAACATTGAAAGGTTAAACAAACCATCCAGAAACGGGCGGCTCCCGAAGGAAAACGCCCGCCGTTCTTCAAGGAGGTAATCGTATGCATCTGACCGATCAGGATCTTTCAAACCCTTCCGTATGGCAGAAAGCCGGAATCCGTCTTCCGGAGTATGACCGCGCCGCCATGATCCGGCAAACAAAACAAACGCCCGCCTGGGTCCATTTCGGAGCCGGCAACATTTTCCGCGCCTTCCCGGCCTCGCTTCAGCAAAAGCTGCTGGAACAAGGCAAAGCGCACACCGGCATCATCGTCGCGGAAGGCTATGATTACGAGATTGTCGAACGAGCTTACCGCCCGCACGACAACCTCAGCCTGCTTGTGACCCTGAAAGCCGACGGGTCGATCGGCAAAACCGTCATCGGCAGCATCGCCGAATCGCTGAAAGCCGACAGCGCCGACAAAACGGACTTCCCGCGCCTGCGCGAAATCTTCCGGGCGCCGGGCCTGCAGATGGCGAGCTTCACCATCACGGAAAAAGGCTACTCGCTGACCCGCGGCGACGGCGGCACGGCGCCGGACGTGGAGCGCGATTTTGCGCAGGGCCCCGCAAAGCCCAAGAGCTACATGGGGAAAATCGTCTCCCTGGTCTATGAGCGCTATGCGCACGGAGCCTCTCCGCTTGCGCTGGTCAGCCTGGACAACTGCTCCCACAACGGCACCAAGCTCCGGAACGCGGTGCTGGCCTTCGCGGAACAATGGGTCAAAAACGGCCTGACGGACAGCGGTTTTCTCCGTTACCTCAAAGACCCGGCGAAGATTTCCTTCCCCTGGAGCATGATCGACAAGATCACGCCGCGCCCGGACGCCGGCGTCAAAGCCATGCTGGAGCAGGCCGGCTTTGAAGACACCGGAATTCTGGTCACCCATAAGAACACTTACGTGGCGCCGTTCGTCAACTCCGAACAGGCGCAGTACCTCGTGATTGAGGACCACTTTCCCAATGGGCGCCCGCCGCTCGACCAGGCGGGCGCGATCTTCACCGACCGCGGAACGGTGGACAAGGTGGAGAAAATGAAAGTGTGCACCTGCCTGAACCCGCTGCACACCGCCCTCGCCGTATTCGGCTGCCTGCTGGGCTACAAAAAAATCAGCGACGAAATGAAGGACGCCGACCTCGTCCGGCTGGTCAAGGGCATCGGCTACCGGGAAGGCCTGCCCGTTGTGGTGGACCCCGGCATTCTTTCGCCCAAAGCGTTTCTGGACGAGGTGCTGCAGGTGCGGATTCCCAATCCGTTCATGCCGGACACCCCGCAGCGGATCGCCACCGACACTTCCCAGAAGCTGCCCATCCGCTTCGGCGAGACCATTAAAGCGTACCTGGCGGACGGCAGTCTGCAAATCGGCCGGCTCAAGCTGATCCCGCTGGTTCTGGCGGGGTGGTGCCGGTACCTGCTCGGCATCGACGACGGAGGAACGGCTTTTCCGGTAAGCCCGGACCCGATGTATCCCACGCTGAAAAAACAGCTTGGAGATCTGCGCCCGGGCGACGCAGGGCCGTTCCACAAGGTTCTGCAGCCCATTCTGTCCAACAGCGCCATTTTCGCCGTCGACCTTTACCAGGCCGGCCTCGGGGAAACGGTGGAAAAGGACTTTGCCGAGCTGATGGCTGGAAAAGGCGCCGTCCGCGCAACGCTCCGCCGCCATCTGGCGGAATCCTGAAAATTCTTTCTCATATCCGGCAACAGCATCCAAAATCTGTCCCGAAAGACAAAAAGTGCCCGGTGCTTTGCAGCACCGGGCACTAAATTTCGTTATTTCTTCTTTTTAAAGCTGTCTTTCAGCGAAACGGAGCGGTTGAACACCGGATGTTCCGGCGAGCTGTCCTCGCGGTCGGCACAGAAATAGCCCTGCCGAAGAAACTGGAACGACTCGCCCTTCCCCGCCCGGACAAGCCACGGTTCCACTTTGCACCCCTTGAGGACTTTCAGGGAATCCGGATTCAATTCGTCAATGTAATTCCCCTCTTCCGGATTGGGGACGGTAAACAGGCTGTCGTACAGACGGACCTCCGCGTCGGCCGCAGTCTTGGCGTCCACCCAGTGGATGGTGCTTTTCACCCTGCGGCCGTCCGGCGCGTTGCCGCCGCGGGTCTGCGGGTCGTATTCCGCATAGACGACGGCCACGTTGCCGTCCCCGTCCTTTTCACAGCCGGTGCAGCGAACGAGGTAGGCCGTTTTCAGGCGAACCTCGTTGCCGGGGAACAGGCGGAAGTATTTCTTCGCGGGGATTTCCATGAAGTCTTCGCGCTCGATCCACAGCTCGCGGGAAAAGCTGACGGGGCGGGTGCCGGCTTCCGGCTTCTCCGGGTTGTTTTCCACCTCGAAGGTTTCGGTCCTGCCTTCGGGGTAATTGGTCAGGATCAGTTTGACCGGGTTGAGGACCGCCATAGCGCGGCGCGCATTTTCGTTCAGGTCCTCGCGCAGGCAGTGCTCCAGAAAGGCGTAGTCCACGGTGCTGCTGACTTTCGCCACGCCGATGCGCTCGCAGAAATTGCGGATGGACGCCGGCGTGTACCCGCGGCGGCGCAGGCCGCACAGGGTGGGCATGCGGGGGTCGTCCCAGCCGGAAACACAGCCGTTTTCCACCAGCGTGCGCAGCTTGCGCTTGCTCATAACGGTGTTGTTGATGCCGAGGCGGGCGAATTCAATCTGCCTCGGTTTTGCAGACAGGTCGACATGCTCGATGACCCAGTCGTACAGCGGGCGGTGGTCTTCAAATTCCAGCGTGCAGAGCGAATGGGTGATGCCCTCGATGGCGTCTTCGATCGGATGCGCAAAATCGTACATCGGGTAGATGCACCATTTTGTCCCCGTGCGGTGGTGGGGCATGTGGTTGATGCGGTAAAGGACCGGGTCGCGCAGGTTGAAGTTGCCGGAAGCGAGGTCGATTTTTGCGCGGAGGGTCATGCGCCCGTCCTCAAACTCCCCGGCCCGCATGCGCCGGAACAGGCCGAGGCTTTCGGCCGCCGGGCGGTCGCGGTACGGGCTTTTCGCCGGATGCGTCAGGTCGCCGCGGTACTCGCGCATCTGCTCGGGCTGAAGCTCGCACACATAGGCGAGGCCGCGCCGGATCAGGTCCTCCGCCAACTCATACATTTTCGGGAAATAATCGGAAGCGTAATGGAACCGGTCGCCCCACGAAAAGCCGAGCCAGCGGATGTCTTCCTGGATGGCGCCGACGTATTCCTCGTCCTCTTTGGTCGGGTTCGTGTCGTCCATACGCAGGTTGCACAGGCCGCCGAATTTTTCCGCCGCGCCGAAATCCACGCAGATGGCCTTTGCGTGGCCGATGTGCAGGTAGCCGTTCGGCTCCGGCGGAAAACGGGTATGGACCCGCTTTCCCTCGAACCGCCCGCCGGGGGCGATGTCCTCTTCAATATAAGTATGGATAAAATTCCCGGAGTTTTCCGTCTCCTCCGGATTTTTTGCCGTTTCGCTCATGCTTCAGGCTCCTCACGCGTTCAATTTTTCCAGCCCCAGGCGCAGGCGCCTCAGGGACTCGTCTTTTCCGAGGATGCAGAGGATTTCAAAGGCGCCGCCGGGCGTCACTTTCTGCCCGGCCGCGGCGATCCGGACCGGCCACAGCAGCGTGCCGTTCTTGACGCCAAGCCGCGGAACAAGCTTCATCATGGAATCGTGGATCGCGCCGAGCGTCCACTCCGGCAGCCCTTCCAGAACTGGAACGGCGGCTTTGAGCATCTCCGCGGAATTTTCGAGGTTCGTTTTGCTTTTTTTGCTGACGAAAAGATCCGCCGGATAATCGGGCAGCTCCTTCAAAAACGCGAGCATGTCCGGTATCTCGGTAAACTTGGAAACGCGCGGCTGAAGGATCGCGGCCAGCACGTCCCACGGCCGGTTTCCGGCCGGGAAAACCCTCCGGAAATACGGCATGGCGCGGCGGATGAATTCATCCTGCGGCATGGCGCGGATATATTCGCCGTTGAACCAGAGAAGCTTGTCATAGTCGAACACCGCGGGCGATTTGCTGATCCCGTCGATGGAAAAGTTCTCGACCAGCTCCGGGAGCGTGAAAATCTCGCGGTTGTCCTTCGGGCACCATCCCAGAAGCGCTATGTAGTTCACAATCACTTCCGGCAGGTAGCCGTCCGCCACAAGATCGGAAAAGCCGGTGGAACCGTGGCGCTTCGAGAGCTTGGAAACGGAACCGTCCGGGTTTTTGCCCATGATGAGCGGCAGGTGCACATAGGTGGGGACGTCCCACCCGAACGCCTCGTAAAGCAGCTTGTATTTCGGCGTGGATGTGAGGTACTCGCAGCCGCGCACCACATGGGTGATCTTCATCAGATGATCGTCGATGACGTTTGCAAAATTATAGGTCGGGTAACCGTCCGATTTCAAAAGGATCTGGTCTTCCAGCTCCTTGTTATCGATAGTGATGGGTCCGTAGACGGCGTCGTCGAAGGTTGTGGAGCCTTCCGTCGGCATTTTCTGGCGGATGACATGGGGAGTCCCGGCCGCGAGAAGGCAGTCAACCTCTTCCTTCGGCAGGTTCCGGCAGTGACGGTCGTACCCGCCGCCGTTCTCCCCTTTACCCGCATGCAGGGCGTCCAGGCGCTCCTTGGTGCAGAAACAGCAGTAGGCTTTCCCTTCCCGCACGAGCTGCTCCGCATACTGCCGGTAAAGCCCCTTGCGCTCGCTCTGGACATACGGGCCGTATACGCCTCCGACGTCCGGCCCTTCGTCGTGCTGCAAACCGACCTGCCGGAGCGTGTCGTAGATAACGTCCACAGCACCATCCACATAACGCTCCCGGTCGGTATCCTCAATCCGGAGGATGAAGTCCCCCCCGTTCGATTTCGCGATCAGATATTCAAACAAAGCCGTCCGCAGGTTGCCCACGTGCATAAAGCCCGTCGGGCTGGGCGCAAACCTTGTCCTGACTTTTTGCGGCATGAATACCCCTCCTGAAATTTTTTCCTCTCGATGGCCGGCCGACCTGGCCGGGCACATAAAATTATACCAAATTCCGGTGGGATAATCAATCGCCCGTTTTTTGCGGCCGGGAAAGATATTCTTCCAGGCAAAGCCCGGACTGTTTCATCGCTTTCGCGTTTTCCGCGCCGACGTAGCGGTAATGCCACGGTTCGTACTTGATCTTCGTGATGGACTGCTTGTCCTTCGGGTAGCGGAGAATGAATCCGTAATCCTGCGCGTTCCGGGTCAGCCAGCGGAATGCGTCCGTCTGGTCGAAGCCGTCCTTCACGCCGTTCAGGTCGAGGGCAAGCCCGGTCGCGTGTTCGCTGTAGCCGGGCTTTGCAACCGATTTTTCCGCCGACGCCAGCGCTTCCGCATAGGTCGGGCAGGTTTTGGAGTAATTCTCGATTTCCTCCTGGAAGAGCTCCCCCTGCCTCTCGGTGCTCCGGTACGCGGATGAAATCCAGAGCGACACGCCGTCTTTCCGCGCCGCCGCCTTCATGCTCTCGAACGGCTTCACCACGGAAGAATCCATCTGGAACCCAAGCTCCGTGACCAGGTTCGGCCGATACCAGACCGGAAGCCGGTTGTACGGATTCACCAGAACCAGTTCCCGGTTTTGAGCGGAAGCCGCGGCGGTCTTCTGCACTTTGGATGACGCCGCGGGCGCGGAAGAGGACCGGGCGGAGCTTGCCGGGGAAGGCGCCGCCTGCGCATTCCGGGCCGCGCCGGCCGAACGCACGCCCAGATCGTACGCGGCCAGAAAAAGATAGGTGCACGCCGCGGCGCACCCGGCCATGAAAAGCACCGCCGCGAGAGCATACAGAAATTTCCGGAACCTCCGCCTTTGCATTTTCTCTCCCCCTATCCGGATTCAAAAGATAGTATAGGGAGATTTCCGGGTTTCATTCGCCCCGCAGAGCGGAAGATTTACCGGGAACGATCCGTGACGGACGGTTTTCCCGGGAAAACGGCGCCCGACGCGGCCTCAGCCGAGGCTGACCGCCGTGCCCGACGCGTTGACCATCAGCATCCCGTTATTGGCGCCTAAGACCTCGTAGTCCAGCTTCACGCCCACAACCGCGTCGGCCCCCAGGCCTGCCGCGCGCTGCTCCATCTCGCGGATCGCGCTTGCCCTCGCCTGGATCAGTTCGTCTTCGTACGATTCGGAACGCCCGCCGAAAAAGTTCGTCAGCCCGGCCGCGAAATCCCGGACAAAATTGACGCCGACGATGACTTCGCCGCAGACGATCCCGCAGTAGCGGGTGATGGTTTTTCCCTCAATGGACGGCGTGGTGGTGCTAATCATGGTTCCAGCTCCATTCTTTTTTTCTTAATTATACCGCCCGTTTTTACAAAAACAAGAGAACCGGAACGAATGAAAAAAATTCCATTGTTCCGAATCTTCCGTTTGTCTTGAAAAGAGGCGGCGGCTGTCCTATGATAATAAAATAGTGTTTTGATGCAAAAAATAAAGTCCGGGGGTGAATCCATGGGAATCTTCGACATCATGGGGCCGGTCATGGTCGGGCCATCCAGCTCCCACACCGCGGGCGCGGCGCGCATCGGCTACCTGACGCGGAAGCTGCTGGGGGAAAAGCCGGTCCGCGCGGAGCTGCTTCTCCACGGCTCCTTCGCCGCGACGGGGAGAGGCCACGGAACCGACCGGGCGCTCGTCGCCGGCCTGCTCGGCATGAAGCCGGACGACGAACGGATCCCGTTCAGTTTTGAGCTTGCCGAAAAAGAAAGCCTTTCCGTAAAAGTCGGGACCGTCGTGCTCCGGAACGTCCACCCGAACACCGTCCTGCTCCGGGTACAGGGGGCGGGCGGAAGGAAACTGGAAGTGGAAGCGTCCTCGCTCGGCGGGGGCAGAATCAAAATCTGCCGGCTCGACGGAATCGAGACCAATTTTTCCGGCGACTGCCCGACCCTCGTGGTGCACAACATGGACCAGCCCGGGCATGTGGCGGAGGTCACCGGCCTTCTAGCCCGGTACAAGGTGAACATCGCGACCATGCAGCTTTACCGCGACGTCCGCGGCGGATACGCCGTTATGGTTCTGGAGTGCGACCAGCCCATCCCCGCGGCCCCGCTGGAGTCGCTTTCCAAAACGGAGGGAATTCTGAAAATCACCTACCTGAACGTCGACGGCGCCGAATAACGGAACCGGCTGGGACAAAGGAGAATCTTCATGGCTTTTTCTTCGGTTGCGGGTTTGCTGAACACCGCAAAAGCAAAAAATCTCCCGCTTTGGGAGACAATTTTGGAAGACGACCGGCAGGGGCGCGGCACCAGCCGCGAAAGCTCATTAAAACAAATGGCGGCCCTGTGGGGCGCCATGAAATCCGCCAGCAAAAATTACAGCCCCGGGGCGCGCTCAGCCAGCGGGCTGGTCGGCGGGGACGGGGCAAAAATGCAGGCTTTTGCGAAAAGCGGCGCTTCCATCGGAGGCCCGTTTTTCGACCGGGTCGCGGCGGAAGCCCTGCGCATGGGCGAAAGCAACGCGTGCATGAAGCGGATCGTCGCCGCGCCGACCGCCGGGTCCTGCGGCGTTCTTCCGGCCGTGCTGATCCCCCTCGCGGAACGCGACGGCATTGGCGACGAGGCGGTGGTCCGGGCCTTGTTCGTCGCGGCCGGCTTCGGACAGGTGATCGCCGCGCGGGCTTCCATTTCCGGCGCGGAAGACGGGTGCCAGGCGGAAATCGGCGCCGCTTCCGCCATGGCGGCCGCGGCGCTGGTCAGCCTGAAAAAGGGCGCTCCGGAAATGTGCGCCAACGCGTGCGCCATGGCCCTCATGAACCTGCTGGGTCTGGTCTGCGACCCGGTCGCCGGGCTGGTGGAAATCCCCTGCGTCAAGCGGAACGTCGTTGGCGCGGCGAACGCGGTCGGCTGCGCCGATATGGCGCTGGCCGGAATCGGCAGCCGAATCCCCCCGGACGAAGTGATCGACGCCATGCGTTCCGTGGGCGATATGCTGCCGTGCGCCCTGCGCGAAACCGGGCAGGGCGGACTTGCGGCGACCCCTTCGGGGATCGCCGCCGCGGGAAAGCTCCGCAAATGACGAAGCCGGCCGTTTACTCGGCCGCTTTTTTGTGACGCGGGTTTTTCTTCACAACCGCGACGCCCTCGTAAATCGCGGTAAGAATATCGACCTCGAACTGGCTGGACATGGTGTTGACCTTGGCGAACGCCCTGCCCTTTTCCGTGCTGACATATTTGGGCGCAAGCCGGTTCAGAGCGTAGGAAATGATGTCCTCGCGGCACTGATCACACTTGCAGCAGTCGAGATTGTCGATGATCTCGTCAAGTTTCTGCGTGACATAGTCTTCCATGACATTCTGGAATTTCATAGCGCAACCCGCCTTCCTCAAGATTCTGGGAACCGCTTCAGGTTCAATATACCATTGATTGTCTGAAATGTAAATAAAAATCCGGCGGATTTTCGGACCGCCCGGTCGGCGGGGCGCTGCGGGAAGACGCCGGACGGCCCCGTTTGCCGCGCGGCCCTGCGCCCGACGGGCGCGGGGCTGTTTTTTAAGATTGAATCGGGCGCGGCGATATGGTATAATGCAATATGACATAACGCCGGAATCAGAAAGTACCAAATGCGGCATGTGGAAACCGCTTTGTAATATTTGAGGGAGTGCTGACAAGTGATTAAGGGAACCGACCTGAAAAAAGCGATTATTTCGGGCGCCAACAATATCCTGAAGTATAAATCCTCGGTCGACGAGCTGAACATCTTCCCCGTTCCGGACGGGGATACCGGAACGAATATGTCCATGACCATCGGTTCCGCCGTGCGGGAACTGGAAAAAAGCGATTCCCAGTCCGCCGCCGAAATTGCCCGTCTCGCGGCGGGCGCCATGCTGCGCGGGGCGCGGGGCAACTCCGGTGTGATCCTGTCCATCCTGTTCCGCGGTTTTTCCAAAGGGCTGGAAGGCAAAGATTCCGCGGAAGGCACGGACCTGGTCAGCGCCCTCGGCCTCGGCGTGGAAGACGCCTACAAAGCGGTGATGAAACCCACCGAGGGAACCATCCTGACCGTTTCCCGCGTGGGCTGCGAGACCGGGAAGGCGGCCGCGGAAAAGGGCGGAGACCTTGTCGCCGTATGGGAAGCCGTCTGCAGCGGCGCCGAAGAGGCCCTGAAGCAGACGCCGGAGCTGCTTCCCGTCCTGAAGCGCGCCGGCGTCATCGACGCGGGCGGCAAAGGGCTCTGCCTGATTTTCGAGGGGATGCTCAGCGTTTTCCGGGACGGCGTGATGATCCAGCAGGACGTTCCCGCCGGGACGGACCTGAAAGACGATTTTTTCCGCAATGCCGCCGCGGAATTCGACCAGGAAATCCACTTCACCTACTGCACGGAATTCATCGTGGGCCGTGACCCGGCCTGCACCAAGGACCCCGCCGAACTGCGCGCTTTCCTGGAAACGATGGGCGACTGTGTGCTGGTGGTGAACGACGACGAGATCATCAAGGTTCACGTCCACACCGAAGACCCGGGCAACGCGCTCGAAGCCGGCCTGGCGTTCGGCCAGCTGCTGACCGTAAAGATTGACAACATGAAGGAGCAGCACCGAAAGAATTCCGAAAAAGAGCAGAAGGAAAACGCGGGGAAAAAAACGGAATCCGCACCGGCCGACCCGGTCAATGAAGTCGGCTTTGCCGCCGTCGCGGCCGGGGACGGCTTGAAAACCCTTTTTACCGACCTCGGATGCGGACAGGTCGTCAGCGGGGGGCAGTCCATGAACCCCAGCACGGAACAGCTTGCCGCGGCGGTCCGGGCCACCCCGGCGAAAACCGTCCTGGTCCTTCCCAACAACAAGAATATCATCCTTGCGGCGGAGCAGGTCATTCCCCTTGTGACGGACCGCAAGGTTATTGTGCTGCCCACGCGCACCATCCCGCAGGGGCTTTCCGCCCTGCTCGCCTACAATCCGGACCTTTCGCCCGAAGAAAACACCGAGCCTATGATGAAAGCGGCGTCCGCCGTAAGCACCGGGACGGTAACCTATGCCGCACGGGATTCCGAATTCAGCGGGCACAAAATCCGTAAAGACGATACCATGGGCCTCGTGAACGGGAAGCTGGAGTTTGTCGACCACAACCGCGACATTGTCCGCGTCTGCACCCGATTGGTGCGTTCCATGGCCGGCCGCGGCACATCTTTCGTCACGCTGATTTACGGCAACGGCATTTCGGAAGAAACGGCGACCGACGCCTACAACCAGATCAAATCCAAAATTTCCGGCGACATCGAAGTCACGCTGGTAAACGGCGGACAGCCGGTTTATTACTTCATCGTGTCCGTAGAATGAACGTTCCGCACGATTGGCAGGTGGAATCTTCATGGCCAGTCTTTACCGGCAAAGCATCCGCACTTTAAAGGGCGTCGGCGAAAGGCGCGCCG